>NZ_JAMYUA010000004.1:0-335927 GCF_040322715.1 Mesorhizobium sp. M0106
CGCTCCTTCGCTCAACTGCCTCTCCAAAGAATCCTTTCTCAGCCTAAACTCAACCCCAAAATCGCCATATGCGATTCCCCTGCCCCTCAAGGGGGGAGATCGTCAGCGTCGCGCGCTTACCGTCAGCTCCGGCTTCTGGCTGATGGTCTGGAACACGACGCAGTAGCGCTCGGTCAGCTTGAGCAGCGCATCGATGCGCTCCTGCGGCTCGTCGGTGTCGAGGCCAAATGTCAGCCGGATGGCGCGGAAGCCAACCGGCGCATCCTTTGCCACGCCAAGCGTGCCGCGAAAGTCTAGGTCGCCTTCGGCCTCCACCGTGGCGGCCCCAAGCTTGAATTCCAGCGCCGTGGCCACCGCCTTCAGCGTGACGCCGGCGCAAGCCACCAGTGCCTCCAGCAGCATGTCGCCGGAGCAGAGTTCGAGCCCGGTGCCGCCGGTCGCCGGATGCAGCCCGGCAATGGCGATCGCCCTGCCTGTCTCGACCTTGCAGGCGATCGATTGGTCGTCGATCGAGCCTTTGGCGCGGAGAGTAATCAGCGCGCGCGAGGCGTCGTCGCGATAGGCCACCTTCAGCGGCGCCTGCATGGCCTTCAATGCGATCGCGTCCATTTCGTTTCTCTCCCATAGTTGCCTGGCTTCGCCGCCTAACGGCGATGCCGTCTGCCCAAACGCAAGTCTCCACTGGCGTAGCGCTTGGCAGGGTTTCGCCCGTATAGCCTGACGATACGGGGAGCATCCAACGCCTTCACACCGTCTCTCGCAACACATTCGTAAGGCCGCCGGACATATGGCCGACATCGCCATCGTGGAAACCCGCGAACGGGTTCTTGCCGGAATCCTGTTCACCGGGGCTGCCTACCTGCTGTTTTCGATGCAGGACGCCTCAAGCTGACACTATGGTGTGTCAGGAAGGGGCAGCGTAGGCTGGTGAGATGACGGGATCGCTGGACATGCCATGCACAGTGGGAAGCGCCCGCGAGCGTACCCTCGGCATCATCCTGGTCTCGGCATCGGCGGCCGTCTTCGGCCTCACCGGCGTGCTGACCAAATCGATCCATGCCGACCCGCTGACCATTACCTGCTGGCGCGGCTTCGTCGGCTCGATCCTGATCAGCCTCTATGTCCTATGGCGCCGCCAGCGCTCCGGCGGTCGCGACAGCTTGCGGCTCGGCTGGCGAGGCTGGCTGCTGGCGATCGAGGGCGCGCTCGCGAGCATCGCCTTTATCTCGGCGTTCAAGTTCACCTTTGTCGCCAATGTCGCGATCATCTATGCCACGGCCCCGTTCGTCACCGCGCTGCTGGCCCTCCTGTTGGTCCGCGAGCCGTTCCGGCTGCAGACGCTTGCCGCCGCTGCTGTGTCACTATGCGGTGTGGCAATCATGGTCTGGTCCGGCTTCGGCACCGGCCATTTGTTCGGCGACGGGCTGGCGCTGCTGATGACGATCGGCAGCGCGCTCTACATGATCATGGTGCGCGCCTTCCGCGACACGCCGGTGGTGTGGGCGGGTGCGGTGTCGGCATTCCTTCTGTTCGTGCTCGGCTGGTTCGTCGCCGATCCGCTGGCTGTCTCGGCCAGGGACGCTGTGCTTCTAGCCACCTTCGGCGCCTCGTTCGCGCTGGCTTCGATCCTGTGGACGGAGGGCACCCGGCTTATTCCGGCGGCCGAGTCCGGATTGCTGGGTTCAGCTGAAGTGCCATTCGCGATCCTGTTTGCCTTCCTGTTCCTGGCGGAGATCCCGCCGGCAGCCAGCATGGTCGGTGGCGCCATCGTGCTTTGCGCGGTGTTCGCTCACGCCGGCCGCGACTGGCTGATGGCCAGGCAGCGCGCAGCGGATGCATGACCAATCCTCGCCGCGTCCGAGCGCGAGTTGGTGGTCCGATCACGAGAAATCCGGTCCTGAAAATTAATTTGAAAAGTCATGGAACCATCATAGGGCTCAGGCATTATGGCTGCGACGGGCCACCCCAAGTCCCCCCAAACCCCTCGGCCCGTCCTACTCAGAAGCCGACCGCAAGGTCGGCTTTTTCTTTGCTGGCTCAATTGACCAAGGCCAGGTTGCCGCTGAACAACGCGGCCAGATCCTGCGCCGGCCGGTCGGCATCCTCACGCAAGCGGACGGCGAATTCGGCGACCGGCACCGGTGGCAGATCAAGATCGCGCGGCGCCTCGACGATGCCGGAATGAGCGAAGCGCGCCGTCCTCAACGTCAAGGCGATGCCGGCGTGCACCGCCGTGCGCAGGCCGGCAAGGCTGGCACTGCCGGCAGCAATGCGGTAGCGACGGCCGGCCGCATCGAGTGCACTGGTCGCCGCTTCGCGAAACCCGCAATGGGGATCGAGCAGCGCCAAGGGCAGTTCGTCGTGGCGGGTGGCCAGCCCGTTCTGTGAGCAAAGCCAGATCATTGGTTCCTTGAGCACACCGACCTCGTCCCGTGTCGGCACCTGCCGCATGGCAATGGCCAGATCAAGGGTGCCGGCCTGCAAAGCCTGCGCCAGTTCGGCGGAACGGCCGACGCGCAGTTCGATCCTGACGCGCGGATGGCTGACAGCAAAAGCCCTGAGAAGCTGCGGCAAGCCGCTGTCGGCGAAATCCTGCGTGGTGCCGATGGCGACGCGCCCGTCGGCGTGCGCGCCTTTGAGGGCCAGCCACGCCTCGCGGTGCGCGGCAAGGATGCGACGCGCGTGAACGATCAGATCCTCGCCTGCCGGCGTCAGGCCGCGCCCTCGCCCCTGCGGCACCAGCAGCGGTTCGCCGACAACATCCTCCAGCCGCTGCATCTGCGCGGTCACTGCGGACGGCGAGCGACCGACGATCGACGCGGCCCGCGCCAGGGAACCGCCATCGACGAAAGCGAGGAAAGTCTTGAGGAGGTCGGGATCGAACATCTGCACAATTCGATACTATCAAAGTGTTTATCAAAAACAATTCGATTTTTTTGATCAAAGGACGATGGCATGATTTTCTCGACGGCGAAGAGGCGCCGCTTGAAACCGAGGAGAAGAAATATGCCGATCATCAATGTCAGCGTTACCGGCAAGCCCGATGCCGCTTTGTCCGCCGCCATTGCCAAGGAAGTGACCGAACTGACGGCCACGCATCTGCGCAAGGACGCGACGATCACAGCTGTTGCCATTTCCTATCACGACCCCGAGCACTGGTTCGCCGGCGGCAAGTCGCTGGCCGTGCATGGCACGAACACGGCCTGGCTCGACATCAAGGTTGTCGACGGCACCAACACCAAGCTCGAACTGGAGGCGTATCTGCAGGCAATTTTCGCGGCATTCGGCCGGCTGCTGGGTAAGGTGCATGAGGAAAGCTACGCCCTCGTGCATGAAGTGCCTGCAGCCGCCTATGGCTTTGGCGGCAAGACGCAGGAATTCCGCTTCATCAGCGGAAGGATGAAAGCGGCGTAGCTGCGATAGGCAGCCGAGCCGAATCAAACATAGGAGAGAAGGAAAAATGGAGCCGCATTGACGTTGATCCAACTTCGGCTAGGTTCTCACCCGAAGCGGCCACTGAAGAGCCGCGACGTGAGATCGTTGGGAGATGCGGCGATGATCCTGACACTGGCGCTGCTTGCGGGTCTTGTCGCGGCCTGGCTGCTGATCGGCGTGGTGGAGAAGTTCCGCCTCGGCCTGCGTTTGAGCCAGGCGCTGCTCTACGTGCCGTTCAAGCTCGCCTACCGGATCAGCGACGAGCGCATCAAGATTGCGCGCAGGTCGGTGGCCCCGGTCATCTATGTCATCTGGCATCAGTCACGCATCGAGCCGGCGCTGATGCTGTCGCTGCTGCCGGAGGACACGCTGCACATCCTCGACCAGGCTTCGGCCAGATCGCCGTGGCTGGAGCCGTGGCGCGAGCTCGGCCGCACCATCGCCTTCAACGCCGAGCATGTCTTCGTCAGCCGCAGATTGGTGCGGGTGCTGAAGGGCAAGGGCCGGCTCGCCGTTTACCTGCCGGATGCGGTCGAGCCAGACGTCAAGTCGTTTCGGTTGTTTCGCGCCATCACCCGTATCGCCATGCAGGCCGACGCCCGTATCGTGCCGGTCTTCGTTGCCGGCGCACGCAGCCTGCCGGCCTCGCTGACGCCGGCGGACAAGGCGCCGCGCCATTGGTTTCCGCAGCTGTCGATCAGCGCGCTGGAGCCGATGACCATCGCCGAGCTGGTGGCGCGGAACCCAGATCAGGCCTCCAACACCAATGCGCTGTTTGATCGCTTCGCCGAGGCCAGGCTTTTCGGCAGTGATCTCGACCGAGGGCTGTTCCTCGCCATGCGCGATGCGGCCGACCGTGTTGGCGCTTCGCACCCAATAATCGAGGACGTCATTAGCGGTGCCCTGAGCTACCGGAAAGTGTTCATCGGCGCCAGGGTTTTGGGCCGACGGTTCGAGGCAATAACAGCGCCGGGCGAAGCGGTTGGGCTGCTCCTGCCCAACGCCAATGGCGTCGTGCTGTCGTTCGTCGGACTTTTGTCGGCTGCGCGGGTGGCAGCAATGATCAACTATACCGCCGGCCCGGCCAGCGTCACCGCCGCCGTCCGCACGGCGATGATCCGAACCGTGGTCTCCTCACGCGCCTTTGTCGAAAAGGCCAACCTCGCCGACATCGTCGAGGCGGTGGAAAAGGGCGGGGCGAAACTGCTGTGGCTGGAGGATGTCCGCGCAAGCGTGACCGTGCTGGACAAGGCCGCAGCCGGCTTGCTGTGGCGCTGGCCGTTGCAGCGCCAGGACGCAGCCAAGCCGGCGGTGATCCTGTTCACCTCCGGCTCGGAAGGCACGCCCAAGGCCGTGGTGCTGTCGCACCGGAACCTTCTTGCCAATGCGATGCAGGCGGAAGCTCGCATCACCATCTCGCCGGCCGATATCCTGCTCAACGTGCTGCCGGTGTTCCACTCGTTCGGGCTGACCGGCGGCACCATCCTGCCGCTGGTCACCGGAGCAAAGCTGTTCCTCTACCCGTCACCGCTCCACTACAAACTTATTCCGGAGGTGGCGCGCAAGGTCCGGCCGACGGTGATGTTCGGCACCGACACGTTCCTCGCCAACTATGCCCGCACCGCCAAGGACGGCGATTTTTCCAGCCTGCGCTTCGTCGTGGCCGGTGCCGAGGCGGTGAAGCCGGAGACGCGCCGGGTTTACCGCGAGCGCTTCCAGGCTGAGATCATCGAAGGTTTTGGCTTGACCGAGGCCGCACCAGTGGTTGCCGTCAACACCGCCATCCACGGCCGCGACGGAACGGTCGGGCGGCTGCTGCCGGCCATGCGCATGAAACTCGAACCGGTCGAAGGCATCAGCGACGCCGGCCGGCTGTGGCTCGACGGGCCGAACCTGATGATGGGCTACATGACCGGCGACCGGCCTGGCGAGTTGCAGCCGCTCGAAGGCTGGCACGACACCGGCGATATCGTTTCGGTCGATCGCGAAGGCTTCATCACCATTCGCGGCCGCGCCAAGCGCTTCGCCAAGATAGCCGGCGAGATGGTATCGCTTGGTGCGGTCGAGATGCTGGTGCAGTCGCTGTGGCCGGAAGAGCATCACGCCGTGGTGGCAGTGCCGGACAAGCGGCGCGGCGAGCGCCTCGTTCTGGTCACCACCGCCGACAATGCCGACCCCGACGAATTGCGCGAATTCGGCAAAAAAGCCGGCGCGGCCGAACTGATGGTGCCGAACGACATCGTCAAGGTCGAGGAGATCCCTGTACTGGGCTCCGGCAAGACCGACTATGTCTCGACTAAAAAGCTGGCGCTCGAGAGGCTGGGACTGAGCGCAGCCGCCTGAGGTTTGCTGTCGAGAACTCTAAAGCGCGTCGCGTTCGACCGGCCTTGTGCGACGCGCTTTAGATTCTTGCTTTTATGCATGCCGTTATCGCAAAACCGCTGCACACTTTTGCGCGAATGCATTAGAAGACCACCACCGACAACAGCAGAATGGCGCCGACGCCCATCATCAGCAGGCCCGGCCAGTTCTGCGACAGGCCGAGAAAACGGAGCCCGCGCCGCCGCGGCTCCAGGGTCGGACCTGGTGTTGCGAGATTAGGCGTCGGACTATCCGGCGCGGTGGAGACAGCGGCCGGCTCACTAAGCCGCCCGCGCATGATGGCCGCAACCGCCATATAGACGAGGCCGGTGACAGTCAGTAACGCGCCGATGAGGATGACAGCCATTTCTCCTCGTTTTCCGATGGTTCTGCGTCCGATGCGGCAGCTTGCGCTACGTTGACGACGTATCACAAGCAGCCGCTCAAGCGGACCTACCAACACAAACGGTCTAGCCGCCCAGCAAGTTCCGAAAACGGGGTTTTTGAGGTGCGTTCCACAGCGCCGCGCGCTGTGTGAGCCGGTCCTGATTCTAAACGGACGACGCTTTTCGGAATCGTGCACTGCCAGGCGCAACGCGAACTGGCACCAAATCCGTCAGCCAATATCCGAGGACGGCACCTTCTCGCCTTCGCGCTTGGCGCGTCTCGAATAGGCCCGCACGCTGAACGGCAAGAAGACCAGATAGCCGGCAACCGAGGCCGTCAGTGTATACCAGGGATAGGTCATCAAAAGCAGGACGTAGAGGACGACTGCGAGGATGATCGGCAGCACCCTGTCGCCCGGTATCCTGACGCTCTTGCCGGAATAGACGGGCAGTCTGCTGACCAGCAGGAACGCCACCAATATTGTAAAGCCGGTGGCAATGAAGGCTGCCAGGCGGCTGGGTTCAAGCCCAAGCCTGAGGAAGAACAGATAGAGCGGCAGCATCACAAGCACCGCACCCGCCGGCGCCGGCACGCCGACGAAATATTCGGTCTGCCACTGCGGACGGTCGAGCTCTTCGTCGAGCACGTTGAAACGGGCAAGCCTCATCCCACAGGCGATTGTGAACAGCAGCGCGGCGATCCAGCCCGGCGAACCTGCCCTGTCGAGCAGAAAGGCATAGAGCACGAGCGCCGGTGCCACGCCGAAATTGACGATATCGGCCAGCGAATCCATCTGGGCGCCGAATTTGGAAGTCGCCTTCAGCATTCGCGCCAGACGGCCGTCGATACCATCGAGGAAGGCCGCGAGCAGCACCATCACCACCGCTGGCTCGAAGCGGCCCTCGAAGCCGAAGCGAATACCGGACAGTCCGGCGCAGATGGCGAGCACCGTGACCAGATTGGGCAGCACCATGCGCATCGGGATTTCGCGAATGCGCGGGCCACCGCCGCCATGCGCCTCGAATTTCTTGAACGGCGGCGCCACCGGTCAGGAGATCCGCACGAGCGGCGTTGCGGCAACGCCGCCGAATTCCGCCAGCACCGTCTCACCGCCAACCGCGGTCTGGCCGACGGCGACACGCGGCGTCGCGGTCGAGGGCAGGAATACATCGACGCGCGAGCCGAAGCGGATCAGCCCGAAACGCTCGCCGGTGCCGATGGCGCCGCCGGGCTCGGCCCAGCAGACGATGCGCCGCGCCACCAGGCCGGCGATCTGCACCGCGGCGACCGTTCCATTGGGGCTTTCGATGACCAGCCCGTTGCGCTCGTTCTCGGTGCTTGCCTTGTCGAGTTCGGCATTGAGGAATTTTCCTGGCCGATGCTCGATCCTGGAAATGCGGCCACGCACCGGAGAGCGGTTAACGTGGCAGGAAAAGACGTTCATGAATACCGAGATGCGGGTCATTTCGCCGCCGCCGAGGCCAAGCTCGCGCGGCGGCACGGCCGGGCCAACCGCCGAAACGATGCCGTCGGCCGGGCTGACAACCAACCGGTCGTCGATCGGCGTGACACGCTCGGGATCGCGGAAGAAATAGGCGCACCAGGCCGTCAGGATGAGACCGATCCAGAACAGGGTCGAGGAGAAGTAGCCAAGAAAGAGCGTCGCCGCGCCGAATGCAGCGATAAAGGGATAACCCTCGCGATGGATCGGAACGAACGCATTCTTGATCGTGTCAACGAGGCTCATGGGATGAGGGCAACCTTGGTTCCAAGTCCGGCCTCAATAGCGGAAACACCCCGCGGTCGCAACGCGACAATGAGAGCGCTCGTGGGGTGGCGGTCGCCGCCGTTTCAGGATGCCGTTAGCAGCATCCGGACTGCCGAAGCGATCAACCGGAAATGTTCATTGCGATTGTCGGAACGCAGCACTCTCGCCCGTCCTTGGCAAGACAGCGCCTCTCATCGGCCTTTCGGCCATGACGATTTGCGCAAACCCGGAGGTTCTCGGCCCATGCAGAAATCAGCAGCTAGGCAAGTGCAAGTGGTGATGAACGGCTTGGCCTTCGGCGAGTCACCGCGCTGGCACGATGGCCGGCTGTGGTTCTGCAACTGGGGCACAGGCCAGATCATCGCCGTTGACGCCCTAGGCAACAGCGAGATCGCGCTCACCGTGCCGGCCATCCTGCCCTATTCCATTGACTGGCTGCCGGACGGGCGCCTGCTTGTCGTCTCCGGCTGCGAAGGGCTGATCCTCAGGCAGGAGGCAGACGGGAGGCTGGTCACCCATGCCGATTTGAGACACCTGTCGAAGAGCCCGTGGAACGAGATCGTCGTCGATGGACGCGGCAACATCTATGTCAATGGTGGTGGGCCTGCTCCGGGTCCCGGCCAGCATTTCGGCCCCGGCGCCATCGTGCTGGTCGCGCCTGACGGCTCGGTTCAGCAGGTGGCTGAGAACCTCGCCTTCGCCAATGGCATGGCGGTGACGCCTGACAACAAGACGCTGATCGTTGCCGAGTCCCACGCCAACCGGCTGACCGCCTTCGACATCGCTGCCGATGGTGGCCTTTCCAACCGCAGGGTCTGGGCCGATCTCGGCAACGGTTTTCCCGATGGCATCTGCCTCGATGCCGAAGGTGCGGCCTGGTATGCCGACGTTCCGAACCGGCATTGCGTGCGGGTGCGCGAGGGCGGCGCGATGCTCGAAAGTGTCGATGTCGACCGCGGCTGCTTTGCCTGCATGCTCGGCGGCAGCGAGGGAAAAACGCTGTTCATCGTCGCAGCCGAATGGCGCGGCTTCGAACATATGATCAGCGATGCCCGTACCGGCCAAGTGCTCAGCGTCGACGCTACTGCGCCGGGCGCCGGCTGGCCGTAGAGAGCTTACATCCCGGGAATCCGCTGATAGTTGGCAATATCGGCCTTGACGCCAAGTCGCGAAATGGTCTCCTGAGGATTGAAGCCGATGCGCTCATGCGCAGCCTTGATGATCGGCACGACCTTGTCGACGGCGGCCTGCCCTTCCCATTCGACAATAGTCACGAGGTTGAACTCGCCCGGCCCCGAGAATTGCTCGAGCAGGAAATCCTGGACGAACCCTTGCTGCTGGCGCAGCAAATCATGCGTCATCCGGACCTTGGCAAGAATCTCCTCGCGGGCGTTGGCCGGAACGACAAACTTGTCCACCCGGAATACACTGCCGCCACTAACTGCCTGATTTATCCCATTCATATCGATTGTCTCCGTTTTTGAACGACGCATCTTGCTGCGATCCAAAACGGCCTACGATCTCAACTTAAGTTGAGGTCAAGCACGAATTTTCAGCTCACCTCCGAGGTGCGGCGGCGGACGACGACGCCGAACTCGTCGCTTTCGCGGGCAATGCGCAGCCGCTCCTCGGCCTCGCTTGCCTCGCGCTGGCGGTCCCACATCGATGCATAAAGGCCGCGCTTGGCTATCAAGGCGACATGGGTGCCGCGCTCGGCGATCTGGCCATCCTGCAGGACGATGATCTCGTCGGCCGAAATCACTGTGGACAGCCGATGGGCGATGACGAGGGTGGTGCGGCCCTGGCTGACCAGGTCGAGTGCCGCCTGGATCTCCTGCTCGGTGTGGCTGTCCAGTGCCGAGGTCGCCTCGTCGAGCATCAGGATCGGCGGTGCCTTCAAAATGGTGCGGGCAATCGCCACCCGCTGCTTCTCGCCGCCGGACAGTTTTAATCCGCGCTCGCCGACCATTGAGCGATAGCCGTCGGGCAGCCGCTCGATGAACGGTCCGATCTGGGCCAGTTCTGCCGCCTTGCGCACATCCTCCTCGCTGGCGCCGACGCGGCCGTAGCGGATGTTGTAGGCGATGGTGTCGTTGAACAGCACCGTGTCCTGCGGCACCATGCCGATGGCGGCGCGCAAGCTCTCCTGCGTCACGTCGCGAATGTCCTGGCCGTCGATCAGAATCTTGCCGCGCTGGATGTCGTAGAAGCGAAACAAAAGCCGCGAAATGGTCGACTTGCCGGCTCCGGAGGGGCCGACGATGGCCACCGTCTTGCCGGCTGGCACCTCGAAGCTGATGCCCTTCAGGATCTTGCGGTTCGGGTCGTAGGAAAAATGTACGTCGCGGAACTCGACCCTGCCGGCATCGACGACCAGCGGCTTGGCGCCCGGCCGATCAACGATCTCACGCTTGACGTCGAGCAGATCGAACATGTTTTCGATGTCGGTCAGGCCCTGGCGAATTTCGCGGTAGATCATGCCGATGAAATTCAGCGGCACCGAAAGCTGCATGAGCATGGCGTTGACGAAGACGAAATCGCCGACGCTTTGTGTGCCCGCCTTCACCTCGAGCGCCGACATCACCATGACGACGGTCATGCCGATACCGAAGATCACACCCTGGCCGAAGTTCAGCCAGCCAAGCGAGGTCCAGGTCCTGGTCGCCGCCAACTCGTAGCGCGCCGTGGACCGGTCGAACCGCTCGGCCTCCATGGCTTCGTTATTGAAATATTTGACTGTTTCGTAGTTGAGCAGCGAGTCGATCGCCTTCGTGCTGGCTTCATTGTCGCTTTCGTTCATCTCACGGCGGATCGAAATACGCCAATCGCTCGCCCTGACGGTGAACCAGACATAGAGCCAGACCGTGACCGCGATCACCAAGACGTATAGCCAGCCATAGGTGACGGCGAAGATGCCGGCGGTGAGCGCGAATTCGACGATTGTCGGCGCCGTCGCCAGCATGGTGAAGCGGACGATCGTCTCGATGCCCTTGGTGCCGCGCTCGATGACGCGCGACAGTCCGCCGGTGCGCCGTTCGAGGTGGAAGCGCAGCGACAGTTCGTGCATGTGCACGAAGGTGCGGAAGGCGAGCCGGCGCACCG
Organism: Mesorhizobium sp. M0106; assembly: GCF_040322715.1. Taxonomy (NCBI): domain Bacteria; kingdom Pseudomonadati; phylum Pseudomonadota; class Alphaproteobacteria; order Hyphomicrobiales; family Phyllobacteriaceae; genus Mesorhizobium; species Mesorhizobium sp. M0106. The sequence goes on from NZ_JAMYUA010000004.1 coordinate 11,054, forward strand.
CATGCTGGCCGACCCGTGCAAACAGGGCGTCGCGCAACTGGTTGAAGCCGAGCTGCACCAGCCGCACGGCATTGTAGGCGACGACCAGCATGACCGGCGCCAGCAGCAGGGCGGGCAGCGGCGGCGGCGATTTGCTATCGCCGGCCAGTGCGTCGGTCGCCCATTTGAAGAAATAGGGTCCGGCCACCAGGGTCAGCTTGGCGACAACCAGCAGTACGGTTGCCCACACCACGCGCGCCCTCAGGTCGGCGCGGTCGGCCGGCCACATATAGGGCCAGAGATTGCGCAACGTTCTGAAGGTCGAGCCGGAATCTGCGGAAACGGTTTTCTCGGCCATTCTTGTTTACCTTTATGATTTTAGCGGCCGGAGCAGCAGGAATCGACCAGCGCGGCCAGCGATGCCGAAACATCGGCGAGCGCGGCGCGGTCGAGCTCATAGCGCGAGCGCTGGCGGTCAGGCTCGAAGCGGATCAGCCCGGCCTCGACCAGGATCTTCAAATGCTGGGAAACGGTGGACTGCGCCAGGTCGAGATGCTCGACGACCTCGCGACAGCAGCAGGAACGGCTTGCGGAAAGGTGTTTGAGAATTTCGATCCGCGCTGGATGCGAAAGGGCCGCGAGCCGGACAGCGACAGCGCGGCTATCCGGCGTGCAGTTGGCCGGCGTGCAGTTGGCCGGCGCGCGTTCATCTGCCGCGCGGCTTCGGTCCGTTACGAGGGGGGATTCGGTCATCGTCCATCGGCGATAAACGATGACTGGCGCTGCCGCAAGCTATCCTGATGGGCAGAACGGCTACTCGGTCTTGACTGGCGCCGTCGTCATCTGGTCGCCCATTGCCTTGAGATCGGCGGGCTCGCCTTCCTTCGATTTCTCCGGCACCTTGAACACCTGCCCCGGCCAGATGCGGTTCGGATTGCTGATCTGGTCCTGGTTGGCGAGATAGATGGTCGAGTAGCGCATGCCCTGGCCATAGACCCGCCGCGAAATCCGCCACAGCGTGTCATGGCGGCGGATGATGACTGCGCCATCGGCATGTTCGAGCTTTGGCGCCACGGTCTCGGGAGTTTCGCCCGGAGGCGTTGCGACAGCCATTTCGGCCGGGGCCTCGGTTGCAGGAGTGGGGGCAGTTGCGGGCGTTTCGGTGGCCGTTGCCGGTGCGCCTTCGGTCGCCGGAGCATTCGGCTCGGCTGGTTTTATCCCGGCAGGCTTCTGCTCGGCCGGCGCCACGGCCGCAACCGCCTCACCAGGCTCGCGCTCGAACGGCACAGCCGCACGGGCAACCACCGTCACGCCGTCGGCATCGAGCGCATCGACGTGGATGGTGTAGGTGCCGACCGGGATGTCGCGTGTCGCTTCGACCAGGAAGTGGCGGTCGGGCGAGGTCTTCGCGTCACCGAGCAGGATATCGTTGGCATACGCACGCACCTTGCGGCCGGGATCGGCGACGCCGGCAACGAAAATCTTGTTGCCGTCGATTTCGACAGCTTCGACGACGATCTTCGGCTCCGCCGCGGAAGTAGCGGGCGCTGCCGGTGTGGCGGGCGCTGCCGGAGCCGGCGCGGCTTCAACAGCGGCCGGCGCGGCAGGAGCAGACGCTGCTGGAACATCAGCCGCCGGGGCGGCTGGCGCCGGCGCTGCGGCAGCCGGCAATTCGGTGCCGGTTGCGGGTGGCTGAACGGCCGCCTGTTCGCCGACAGGCGGCGAGGCGTCAGATTTCGCCTGAGGGGCCGGAACAGTGAGCAGTTCGGACGGCTTGCCCGGCTCCTCGACCATTGCCAGCACTTGGCCGGTGGAATTCTGGGGGATCGAAACGACGGCGGTCTGCGCCGAGGCGGTCACGACATTGCCAGCCGTCGAGCGCAGTGTGATCGTGTAGTCGCCGGGCTTCAGCGGATCGTCGAGAATAATGGCAAAGGCGCCGTCAGGGCCGGCGACCGTCGAGCCGAGCACAGCCGAACCGTTGAGAATCTCGACCTTGGCGTTGGGCGCCGAATTGCCGGCGACGACGATCGAGCCGTTGCTTTCGACGCGCACGATGTCGAAGGTCGGCACGATTGCACCTGCTGCTGCCGGCGCGGCGGGCGCTGCGGCATCGGTGGACGCGGCGGGCGCAGGCGGCAGCCGGCCCTCGGTCGCCGGAGCGGCCGGTTTCGAAGCCGGCGGCGTCAGCGCCGCGACCTCCGCAGGCCGGGTAGAATTGAGATACGGGTCGAGCGCGCCCGATACATAGGCGGTTCCCGCCGCGGCGACAGAGCCGCCAGCCGCGAACAAAAACGCCTTCAATGGATTAATTGCCATGTTTCCCTGCCCCTTAGCCACCTAATTTCGGTCTAGCCTGTTTTACCAAAGCCGACAAGAAAAAGCCCGCCCCAGGGCTTGACCATGCCAATAGTCCCTATCACCAGTCATAACATGAACACGATTCGATCTGTCTGCGTCTATTGCGGCTCGTCCCCGGGCCGAGATGAAACCTATATCAAGGCCGGACACCTGCTTGGCCGCTCGATCGCCAAGTCCGGCCTGCGTCTGATTTATGGCGGCGGCACTAAAGGTATCATGGGTGCCGTCGCTGAAGGGGCATTAAAGGCCGGTGGCAAGGTAACCGGCATAATTCCGCGTTTTCTGATCAACAGGGAGGCGACCGAAACCGCGCTTAACCGGCTCGACGAGCTCGTCATCACCGACAACATGCACCAGCGCAAGCACAGGATGTTCGAGAAATCCGACGCCTTTGTGGCGTTGCCCGGCGGCATCGGCACCGTCGAGGAGATCGTCGAGATCATGACTTGGGCGCAGCTCGGCCATCACCGCAAGCCGATCGTCTTCGGCAACGTCGGAGGGTTCTGGGATCCGATGCTGGCGTTGCTCGACCACATGGCAGCGGAGGGCTTCATCCACACGGCGCAACGGGTCAAGCCGCTGGTGGTCGAGGATCCGGAAGCAATCGTCGCCGCTATCATGGTGGCAGGATCCTCCGTCGATGCACCGACGGAGGGCGTGCAGTCGGTGATTGATAAGATGTAGAGTGAATGGTGAATGGTGAAGTAGAAGACTTTCCAAACCGGCGCCTGTCTATTCACTATTCACTATTCACTCCTTCCCTACTGCCTTCCTCAAGTCTCCGATGACCGCACGCTTGTCCTGACGCCGCCAGGCGAGATGGATCGAGACGGTGCGTTCGAACCACAGCAGATCGCGAAACACGATCTGAGGCGGCGCGGCACTCCGCAGGCTGGCCTGCACCGTCGCCAGCCCAAGCCCGGAGCTGACCAAGCCCAACGACGTCAACGGATCGGTCGTCTCATAGGCTATGTCGGGCAGGAAACCGGACTTCGCACAGGCGGCGAGAAATTGGCTGCGGTTGGTGTCGTCAGGCTGGCGCACCACCGTGATCCAGGTACGGCCGTCCAGTTGCTGCGGCAGTATCTCCGCGATTTCTGCCAATGGATCGCCTTCCGGCATCGGCAGAACCAGCGGCTCGCGCATGATGAGCATGGCGGCGATGTCGGGATCGTCGGCAGAAGGAGGCGTGTAGACAAGGCCCAGATCGAGCGATCGTTCGCGCAGCGCTTCGATCTGAGCGGCGGAACGCTGACCCTTCAGTTGAAGATGAAATTCGGGCCGGTCGCGGCGAAACTGGCGCAGCATCCGAGCGACAAGCCCGGCATGGACCGCACCTTCCACATAACCGATGGCGAGACGGCCGACCGTACCGCTGGCGAGATTGCGGCCGAGCTCCTCCAGCCGTTTTGCATGGGCCAGCAGCGCACGCGCCTCGGCAAGAAAAGCGCGGCCCTCGGCATTGAGATGAACACGCTGCCTCGCCCTCTCGAACAGTGCGACGCCCAGCTGCTCCTCCAGCTGAATGATCTGACGGCTGAGCGGCGACTGCGAGATGTGCAGCAATTCGGCGGCACGCCCGACGTTGCCGGTTTCGGCCACCGTGATGAAATAGCGGAGCTGGCGCAGGTCGAACATTGTTGCTTCGATGCTCAAGTCCCGTGAGGTCTCAAATTTAGCCTAATCAGTCTTGGACTGTCTGGCCAGGGAAGCGAATATTTCCGCCATTCCAACGGCCAACATCAGGAGATTCCGATGCAGTTCTTTGCCCTTCTTGCGCGCAACACCGAAAAGTTCACCGACGCCGATTTCGCGCCGCTGCTGCCTGGCGAGGCCGAGCAGCGCCGCACGCTCTATGCCGAAGGCGCCGTGCGTCAGGTCTGGAATCGAGGCGACATTCCCGGCAGCGGCATGATGTTCGAAGCCGGCAGCGATGCCGATGTGCGCCACCATCTTGCAACTTTACCGCTGGTCAAGGCCGGCATGATGGATATTGCCGCCGTCGTGCCGCTGCAGCCATATCCCGGCTTCGGGCCGAAGCGCTGAGCGCTCGTGAAAGACGCGGCTGCCGGCATTAAGACCGGCCAGCCGCCTTTCTTCGTTACGCGGCTCGAGCTGATGCGGAAACGGTCTTGCGCGCCGAAGAAAACATCGACCAGGAGTACATCGCCAGTGCCGCCCAGATCAGCCCGAAGGCTATGGCCTGAACACTGCCGAAGGGTTCGCCGAAAATCAGCACCGCGATCAAAAAGACGATCGTCGGCGCGATATATTGCATGATGCCGATGGTGGAGAGGCGCAGCAGCCTGGCGCCGAACGCAAACAACAGCAGAGGCACGGCGGTGACCGGACCGCAGCCGATCAGCAACGCGGTGTCGTTCAGCGAGCTGGAGACGAAATGATCCTGTCCTGTGGCGATCAGGACGATGATGTAGCCGAGTGCCGGCACCGACAGCAGCAGCACTTCAAGCAGGAAGCCCTGGCTCGGGCCGATTGGCAGCGTCTTGCGGAAGAAGCCATAGGCGGCAAAGGAAAAGGCCAGCACCAGCGACACCCAGGGCAGCTTGCCGGCGTCGATGGTCAGCACCGCGACCGCGATTGTCGCCAGCACCACCGCCGCGATCTGCAGGCGGTCGAGCCGCTCGCCGAGGAGCAGCGCGCCGACAACGACGCTGACCAGCGGGTTGATGTAATAGCCGAGCGCGGTCTCGATGGTGCGGTCGACCGCGATCGCCCAAACATAGATGCCCCAGTTGACCGAGATCAGCGCCGCCGTCAGCACCGCCATCGAAATGATGCGCGGCGAACGAACTGCCGCTTTGAAATCGGCAGTGCGGCCGGCCCAGACCAGGACAGCGGCCGCGATCGGCACCGACCAGACGATGCGGTGGGCAATGACTTCGGCCAGCGGCAGATGCGCGACAGCCTTCATGTAGAAGGGCAGCAGCCCCCAAAGCAGGTAGGCGCCGAGCGCCAGCAGGAAGCCGCGACGAGCTTTGGTGTCGGCCTCGATGTGAAGTGCTTGGGTAGTCATGGCCCAAGGCTATGCGCCAGCGGCTTGCCCAAAACCATCGCAAATTGCTGATGGATCAATGGAGTCTCGCTGATGGTTCAACGCTACTCCGCCGCCGCCAATCCCGCCATGTCGCGGTTCTTCATCAGCTTGTAGACGATCGAATCCATCAACGCCTGGAAGGAAGCGTCGATGATGTTTTCGGAGACGCCGACCGTCCACCAGCGCGCGCCGGTGCCGTCATGCGATTCGATCAGCACGCGGGTGATCGCCTCGGTGCCGCCGTTGAGGATACGCACCTTGAAGTCGGCCAGCTCGAGATCGGCGATCTCGCTCTGGAATTTGCCGAGATCCTTGCGCAGCGCAATGTCGAGCGCGTTGACCGGGCCATGGCCTTCGGCGACCGACATCTTCTCCTCGCCCTCGACCAGCACTTTCACGATCGCCTCCGAGACCGTCTTCAGCTGGCCGTTGGCATCGAAGCGGCGCTCGACCATGCAGCGGAACGAAGTGACGCGGAAGAATTCCGGCAGGCCATGCAGCATCTTGCGCGCCAGAAGCTCGAAGCTGGCGTCGGCGCCTTCGTAAGCGTAGCCCTCCGCCTCACGTTCCTTGACCACGGCGATCAGCGCGTCGAGGCGATGGTCATCCCGGGGCATGTCGATGCCGCGCCGCTTCAGCTCGGCGAGGAAATTGGCCTTGCCACCCTGGTCCGAAACCATGACGCGGCGGCGGTTGCCGACAGTCTCTGGCGGCACATGCTCGTAGGTCGCCGGCTCCTTGGCCAGCGCCGAGGCATGGATGCCGGCCTTGGTGGCGAAAGCGGAGGCGCCGACATAGGGCGCCTGCGCTTCGGGCGCGCGGTTCAGCAACTCGTCGAAGGCGCGGGACAGGCGCGATATACCGGTCAACGCCTCTGCCGAAATGCCTGTAGCAAAGCGGCCCGAAAAGGCCGGCTTCAACGCCAATGTCGGCACGATCGAGATCAGGTTGGCGTTGCCGCAGCGCTCGCCGATGCCATTCAGCGTGCCCTGGATCTGGCGGACGCCGGCCTCCACGGCGGCAAGCGAATTCGCCACCGCCTGGCCGGTGTCGTCATGGGCGTGGATGCCGAGATGGTCGCCCGGTATGCCAGCGGCGATCACCTTTTCGACGATGACGCGCACCTCGGAGGGCTGCGTGCCGCCATTGGTGTCGCACAGCACCACCCAGCGCGCGCCGGCATCGTAGGCCGTCCTGGCGCAGGCCAGCGCATAATCGGGATTGGCCTTGAAGCCGTCGAAGAAATGCTCGCAGTCGACCATCGCCTCCTTGCCGGCAGTGAGCGCCGCCTCGACCGAGGCCTTGATCGCCTCGAGGTTCTCCTCATTGGTGCAGCCGAGCGCGACGCGGACATGGTAGTCCCAACTCTTGGCGACGAAGCAGATGGCGTCCGACTTCGACTGTACCAGCGCGGCAAGCCCAGGATCGTTCGAGATCGACACTCCTGCCCGTTTGGTCATGCCAAAGGCAACGAACTTGGCATCGGCCGTGCGACGCTCGGCAAAGAAGGCGGTGTCGGTTGGATTGGCGCCGGGGTAGCCACCCTCGACGTAGTCGATGCCGAACTCGTCGAGCAGCTTGGCGATGGCGATCTTGTCCTCGACGGAGAAGTCGATACCCGGCGTCTGCTGACCATCGCGCAGCGTGGTGTCGAACAGATAAAGGCGCTCGCGAGCCATGGTCATTTCCCGGCAAACATGTCCGTTGCGCGGATCAGCCTGTCGAGGATGCCCGGCTCCGAATAGGCGTGGCCGGCGCCTTCGATCAGATGGAAATCCGCTTTCGGCCACGCCTTGTGCAGCGCCCAGGCGTAGCGCGCCGGGCACGGCATGTCGTAGCGGCCGTGAACGATGGTACCCGGGATATCCTTAAGCTTCCATGCATCGCGCAGCAGCTGTCCCTCTTCCAGCCAGCCGGCATGGACGAAATAGTGGTTCTCGATGCGGGCGAAAGCCAGGGCATAATCATCCTGGCCGAAGGGACCGCTGGTTTCCGGTTCCGGCAGCAGCGTGATCGTCTCGCCCTCCCACAGGCTCCAGGCGCGGGCGGCCTCGACCTGCGCCACAGGATCGCTGCCGACCAGCCGTTTGCGGTAGGCGGCCATCATGTCGCCGCGCTCGGCCTCCGGGATCGGCGCCAGAAACCGCTCCCACTTGTCGGGGAACATCTCCGACACGCCGAACTGGTAGTACCATTCGAGTTCGGCGCGGGTCAGCGTGTAGATGCCGCGCACGACCAGTTCGCTGACCCGCTCGGGGTGGGTCTCGGCATAGGCCAGCGCCAGCGTCGAACCCCACGAACCGCCGAACACCAGCCATTTGTCGAAGCCGCACATTTTTCGCAGGCGCTCGATGTCGGCGACCAGGTGCCAGGTGGTGTTGCATTCAAGCGAGGCATTGGGCGTCGATTTTCCGCAGCCGCGCTGGTCGAACAGGATGACATCGTACAGCTTCGGATCGAACAGCCGCCGGTGCTTTGGCGAAATGGTGCCGCCCGGCCCGCCATGCAGGAAGACAGCCGGCTTGGCCCCTCTGGTGCCGGAGCGCTCCCAATAGACCTGATGGCCATCGCCAACGTCGAGCATGCCGGACTCGAAAGCCTCGATCTCGGGATAGAGGGTACGGAATTCGCTGCTCATAATTTCAGGCCCTGCTGCGGCCAGTTGGCCGTCTCGTGATCGGGATGCTGGAAGGAGATGATGGATTCCTGTCGCGCGTAGAAATCCGGGTCGTCATGGATCGGCGCGTCGAAGATCGTCTCGACCCAAGGCAGCCTGGCGGCGTAGTTAACCTGGATCTGCGGCGCCAGATCGGAACGGTCGTCGAAGGCGCCGATGGCGATCTCCAGCGCGCCGGGCTGGCGGTAGGTCAGCGGTGTGCCGCAGCGGGCGCAGAAGCCGCGATCGATGTTGACCGACGACTGAAAGTAACTCGGCTCCTCGCGCACCCATTCGACGCCGTCGCTCGGCACTGTCACCAGCGCGCCGAAAAACGACCCGAACTGTTTCTGGCACATGCGGCAATGACAAATGGACGGGCGGCCGAGCGCCCCGTGGATGCGGAAGCGCACGGCGCCGCACTGGCAGCCGCCAGTACGAACGGTTTCGGTCATGATTTTTCCTCCGGCGGCCATTGTTCGGTGTCGTGGTCGGGATGTTGGTAGGAGACGAGATCGGCGAGATAGGAGGCCGACGAGACGTCGGCCATCGTTTCCTCACCTGGCAATTCGTGGACGTGATCCACGTACGGGAGCTTGGCTTCGACACCCCATTGGATGGTCGGCGCGATCTCCTCGGGGTGGTCGAATGTGGCGATGGCGAGGGCCACCCCGTCGGGCGCTTCGAAGGTCAGCGGCGTGCCGCATTCGGCGCAGAAACCGCGCAAAGCCGCGTTGGACGAGCGGAAGCGTTTGGGCTCACCGCGCGTCCAGTCCAGCCTTGCGCCGCGCACCGAGACCAGCGGCAGGTAGAAATTGCCGCTCGCCTTCTGGCACATGCGGCAATGGCATACGGAAGCATCGCCGAGAGCTCCTTCGACGCGGAAGCGCACCGCGCCGCACTGGCAGCCGCCTGTATAGACCGGTCTGTTGTCGAGGCTCATCGCGCACTACTCCGGGGCATGGCAAACCGCCTCGACATTGTTGCCGTCGGGATCGAAAACAAAGGCGCCATAATAGTTCGGATGGTAGTGCGGGCGCAGGCCCGGCCGGCCATTGTCCTTGCCGCCGGCGGCAATCGCCGCGGCGTGAAAGGCATCGACCTCGGCGCGGCTGCGAGCGGTGAAGGCGACATGCTGATGATCCTTCGGCTTGTCCTTGCCGGCATGCAGCCAAAACACCGGCCGGTCGCGGCCGTAGCCGCCGACCTTGGCGCCGCCGGTATATTCCTGCGGCACCATGTAGAGCAGCGAGGCGCCGAGCGGCGCCATCGCCTTGTCGTAAAAAGCCTTCGACGCGTCGAAATCCGAAACGGTGATGCCGAGATGATCGATCATCTTTTTACCTCCCAGGTCGTGATGCGTTGGCCGGTGACGGGGTCCTTGCCGTCCTTCAACTGGATGCCTTGCGTCAGCAACTCGTCGCGGATGCGGTCGGCCTCGGCCCAGTTCTTGCCGGCGATCAGCGCGAGGCGTTTGGCGATCGCCTTGGCAATGGCGTCTTCATCCACCTTGGCTGTTGCGATGTCGAAGCCGAGGAACAGAAGCGATGCCTTCAGTGAAGCGGCAGCATCGTTGTCTTCGGCGGCTGCGTTGCCGCTACCTGCGTTAAAGTCAACAGCATCACCAGCCAACTGCGTCAGCAACTGGAATGCGGCGTAGGTGGCAAGGTCATCCGACAGCGCTTCGATCACATCCGCCGGCACCGGCTTTGCCGTCGGCGGCGCCAGATCGGCCGCCCGCTTCCATTTGCGCAGCGTATTCTCCGCCTCTTCCAGCTTGCGCACGGAAAAGTCGATCGGCTCGCGATAGTGCGTCATCAGCATCGCCAGCCTGAGCACCTCGCCCGGCCATTTGCGGCCGCCAAAGGTATCCGTCTCCAGCAATTCGGTGATCGAATAGAAATTGCCCAGGCTCTTGGACATCTTCTGGCCCTCGACCTGCAGGAAACCGTTGTGCATCCAAATCTTGGCCATCGTTTCGGTGCCGTGGGCGCAACGCGATTGCGCGATCTCGTTCTCGTGGTGCGGAAAGATCAGGTCGATACCACCGCCATGGATGTCGAACACCTCGCCGAGATAGGCGGCCGACATCGCCGAGCACTCGATGTGCCAGCCGGGCCGACCCCTGCCCCACGGGCTGTCCCAGCCCGGTTCCTCGGGCGAAGACAATTTCCACAGCACGAAATCCTGCGGGTTCTTCTTGTGCGAATCAACGGCGACGCGGGCGCCCGCCTGCTGCTCGTCGAGATTGCGCTTCGACAACTGCCCGTAGTCCGGCATGGAAGCGGTGTCGAACAGGACTTCTCCAGCAGCGACATAGGCATGGCCGCGTTCGATCAAGCGTTGAATCAAGAAGATCATGTCGACCTTGCCGTCGGGCCTGGGCTCGACGAACTCGGTGGCGCGCGGCTCGACCGTCGGTTCCAGGCAACCGAGCGCCGCAACGTCCTTGTGGAACTGGTCGGCGGTCTTTTCGGTGACCCGCCTGATCGCTTCGTTCAGCGACAGCCTGCCAGAGGCAATCTCGCCGCCGAAATCGCGCAGTGCGCGGGTGTTTATCTTGTCGTCGACGTCCGTAATGTTGCGGACGTAAGTGACGTGCGCTTGCCCGTAGAGATGGCGCAGCAAACGGAACAGCACGTCGAAGACGATCACCGGCCTCGCATTGCCGATATGGGCGAAGTCGTAGACCGTCGGGCCGCAGACATACATGCGCACGTTGCGCGGATCGATCGGGAAGAAATCGTCCTTGCTCCGCGTTAGCGTATTGTAGAGGCGCAGGCTCTTCGATGCGTCAGACATACGTGCGTTCCCGGTGCGTTACTTTGGCATGATCTTTTGGGATCGTGCTCTGGATGGAGTCGGTTACGCCGAGGCGCAAATCGGGGTCCAGCCTGCTGGCCGGGGCGTTTGTCCAATCTGGGAGGAGATGAGGCGAAAACGTCCAGGACCAGCGCGAGGCTAGCCGATAATGCAAATGCCACAAATGGCGAAAGACGTTTTCATGGCCGGCTTTATCGCCTTGCCCGGTGTTGCCGTCAAGTCGCTACCTTCGCCAAAAATATCGTTGGCTCACAGGAATTGAGCCACTGAAACATTTTATTAAACAGGTCGGCACTGTGATGAAACATTCGCCGGCTAGATCAGCAAGCGTCACGATTTGGTCGGATTCGGCCAGCAAACGCAGACATGAAGACGTTACCAGGGAAGAGAACAATGCCTAAGCAAGAATCCAACCGCGCCAAGCAACCGGCGCTCGCCAGCCATTACCGGGCGATCGGCCCGGCAGCAATCGTCGCAGCTCTTCTGCACACCGCGAAGAAGAAGAAGCCGGCGCAGAAGATCGTTTCGCCGCGCGCTGCCTGAGAATGCCGTCGGGAAGATTGAGGCGCTCACGGCGAACCAGTAATAGTAGCTTTTGCTAAAATAAACTCATCTGACTGTCGTTCGCGCCGGACTTCCGGCGCTTGACCTTGTCGGGCTCAAGCTCGACGACGCCCTTCTCCTGAATCTCCGGCCCGGTATTGGCGACCTTGTTGACGAGGTCGGAAACCGGGATCGCTTCGAAGAAATCGAGCTGGGCGGGTCTCAGCAGATCGGCCACGTCGCGCGGCTCGAGCGTGCGGCAATCCAGCCAGCGCGCGAAATCTTCGGGATGGATCACCACCGGCATGCGGTCGTGGATATGGGCAGTATCGGCATTGGCGTGGGCGGTCAGAATGGCGCCGGTGTCCATTTCCGAGCCGCCCGGCTCGGCATAGGTCTCAATCAGCCCGGCGAAGGCGACAAGCCCGCCACGCCTTGGCCGCACCCAATAGGGCTGCCCTCTTCTGCCACCGGTTTGGTGCCATTCGTAGAATCCCGAAGCCGGTACCAGAGCGCGGCGATGGCGCATGGCAGCGCGAAACGACGCCTTTTCCGAAGCCCCCTCAGAACGCGCGTTGAACAGCAGCGGGAAGTTACGCGTATCCTTGACCCAAGCCGGGATCAGGCCCCAGCGCACCAGCATCGAGCGGCGGTCGGGCAGGTTCGAGCCCGGCGCCTGCGGCAATCCGGCGAGCGCCATCAGCACCGGCTGCGTCGGCGCGATGTTGTAGCGGGCCGGAAACTCCTCAAGTTCCGCCAGGCTGAGAAAGGCGGCGGTCTGGTCCGGAGTGGCGGTCAAGGCAAAGCGTCCGCACATGAATTCAGCTCTCGAATTGGTGGCATGTGAAAGTGGCCATGGAACCCGCCTTTCGCAACCGCTAAAGCTGTTCGCCGACGGCCGGTCCACAACGGGCTATGCCAATCGAGCGATCCGAAGCCCATGGAAGCACGCAAGATCATTCCGGCAGTCTCGGTCTGCGTCGTGCGCGAGAACACGGTGCTGCTGGTCAAGCGGGCCAGGCCGCCCTCGCAAGGCCTCCATGCCTTTCCCGGCGGCAAGGTCGAAGCCGGCGAGACGCTGGAACAGGCAGCACGGCGCGAATTGCTGGAAGAGACCGGATTGCAGGCGCGCAGCTACCGGCCGCTGCGGGAAATCCACATCGACGGCAGCGGCGACGGGCATCCGGTCGACTACTGGCTGACGGTGTTTGGGGCCGATTATGCTGGCGGCGAGGCGGTGGCCAGCGACGACGCCGAAACCGCGGCTTTCTATACGCTGGCCGAAATGACAGCGATGCCGCTCGCCGATGCGGTGTTTGAAATTGCGGACGATCTACTCGGTCCCAACAAAGACGGCGAGACCTGAGCCAGAGAATCGCCTTGCAGGCGACAAATTGTTTCAGCACAAGGACTCATGAGCCGCACGTCTTCGTTTCTCGCCGCATGCCTCGCCGTCAGTGTGGTTGTCGGTGCGCGCCCGGCGATTGCCGCCGAAGCACCGTTCGAGCCCGGGCTGATGCGGCTGGCGGAAGTGCTCGGCTCGCTGCATTTCCTGCGTAATCTGTGTGGCGAGAAGGGCGATCGGTGGCGAGCCGAGATGGAAAAACTGATCGCATCGGAAAATCCGAACCCGGAGCGGCGCGCCCGCTTCATCGCCAGCTTCAACCGCGGCTACCGGTCGTTCGGCGGTACTTATACGCAATGCACCGCCTCGGCGACGGAAGCCATCAGCCGCTACATGAAGGAAGGCGAGACGCTGTCTCGCGACATCGCTTCGCGCTACGGAAACTGACGACGGCAGCCTGCTTTCCGGAAAAGCCGCATCAAGGGTCGGCGCCGTTGCGGCGGACGCGTTCGACACTTCTCCGCTTGCCTCGGGTGAGGTCTTGGTGCAAACCTGATGTTGCACTTTTGCAACTATGTTAACGAAACGTTAGCGTGCGAATGTGAAATTAACTCAAACTGAAGGTTTCCGTCCCCTTGGCCGGCCTAATCGGCTAAGTTTGAAACGGATCGGACGCAGGTTTGCTGGACGCGACGGAATTTGTAGAAGACGACCAAAAAAATGTCGCGTTTACAAATACTTACTGCGCCTGCGTGTAAAAGGGACAACTCAAGCTTGATCCCTGTCCAACGGATCACCGCTTGAAAGGGTGGAAATCGCAATGGAACATGGCGTCAACGACATCGACGCGCTGGTCAGGGAAGAAAAGCGCCTGACCGCCGTGGAAAGCCACAGCGAAGCCTGGGCAGAAGGATTGTCGGCCGGGATCGAGCCGGAAATCATCGCCGAGGCAGCCCTCGAAACGGCATTCGGCGAAATGCTGCGCACCAATGGCGAGACCTCGGCGCTTGCCCTGCTCGATCGCATGCGTGAAAAGGTGATTGCCGGGGCCTTCGAGCCCGAAAGACTGCGGCACTGACCCCGGTTCTTTGACGACGGCGCGCCGCCCGGACATCATATCCGGGCACATGGATGGGCTGGAACCAGGGAGTAGCAGGCGGTGAATTTTTCGATATCAGGCAAGCAGAGCGGCCTGGTCCTCGGCATTTGGCTTACTGCTTCCTGCGCCACGATTCCCCTTGCACTGTTCCTTGCGAGCAGTCCCGCTCACGCCCTCAGCGAGATCAAGCGCGAAGACCTGCCTTCGCCGGTCACGCCGCCGCCCGACGGTGACATGTCGCCGCCTGGAAGTACCGTGCCGATGCCCGGCCCGCTCGGCACGACGCCACCACCGGCCAGCCAGCCGACGCCATCCGACGAGCCGGAACAAACCGAACCGAAAGGGCCGGCCAATGATGGCGGCGTGGCCAATCCGCATGTCGATCCCGACGCGCCTGTGCCCGAAGTCGTCTACGACCTCGCCAAGTTGCCGGAACCGGTCAGGCGCATGCACGATCTGATAGTCGAGGCGTGCAAAAGCGGCGACATCGAAAAGCTTCGGCCGCTGATCGGCACGGGAGACACGATGACCCAATTGTCGCTGGGCGACATGGAGGGCGACCCGATCGCCTTCCTGAAGGGCCTTTCGGGCGATACGGAAGGCCAGGAGATCCTCGCCATCCTGGAAGAAGTGCTCAGTGCCGGTTTTGTCCATGTCGATGCCGGCACGCCGCAGGATCTCTATGTCTGGCCCTATTTCTTCGCCCTGCCGCTGGACAAGCTCGACGCCAGACAACGGGTCGAGCTGTTCAAGATCGTCACCGCCAGCGACTATGACGACATGAAGCAGTTCGGTGCCTACATTTTCTACCGCGTCGGCATCACGCCGACCGGACAATGGACGTTCTTCGTCGCCGGCGATTAAGTGGCTAAGCATGGTCTCTTGGAGACAGGAGCTTAGCCCGCCAACGCCTCGGAAAACTCCACCGCCCTACCCTGGCCCGGCGTGACGATCTCGCCTTCCCACATCACGCGCCGGCCGCGCACGATGGTGCCGACCGGCCAGCCGGTCACCTGCCTGCCGTCATAAGGCGTCCAGCCGGCCTTGGAGCCTTGCTGGGCGTTGGCGATAGTCTCGCGGCGCTTCAGATCGACGATGGTCAGATCGGCATCGTAGCCGGCGGCAATGCGGCCTTTCCTGGCGATGCCGAATATGCGTTGCGGGCCGTGGCTGGTCAGGTCGACAAAGCGCTGCAACGTCAGCCGGCCGGCGTTGACATGATCCAACATGATCGGCACCAAAGTCTGCACCCCGGTCATGCCGGACGGCGATGCCGGATAAGGCTTTGCCTTCTCGGCCAGCGTGTGCGGCGCATGGTCGGAGCCGAGCACATCAACGATGCCTTGCGCAACGCCGTACCAGACCCCGTCGCGATGGCGCGTGGCGCGCACCGGCGGGTTCATCTGGATCAGGGTGCCCAACTGCGCATAGTCATCGGCGCTCAGCGTCAGATGATGCGGCGTCGCCTCGCAAGTCGCGACATCCTTATGCTGTTCGAGGAAGCCTATCTCCTCGGCGGTCGAGATGTGCAGCACATGGATCCGGGCGCGGACCTGGCGCGCGATTCGCACAAGGCGCTCGGTGCAGCGCAACGCAGCGATCTCGTCGCGCCACACCGGATGTGAGGACGGATCGCCCGCGATGCGCTCGCCAAGCCGCTCGCGCAGCCGGAACTCGTCCTCGGAGTGAAAGGCGGAGCGGCGGCGTGTGTTCCTCAGGATCGAGGCAACGCCTTCGTCGTCCTCGACCAGTAGGTCGCCGGTGGACGAGCCCATGAAAACTTTTATGCCGGCCGCACCAGGCAGCCGCTCGAGATCGCCAGCGTCTTTTGCATTGTCGCGGGTCCCGCCGACCCAGAAGGCAAAGTCGCAATGCATGCGGCCGGTGGCACGCCGCACCTTGTCGGCAAGGGTTGCCTCACTGGTGGTCAGCGGATTGGTGTTCGGCATCTCGAAGACGGCGGTGACGCCGCCGAGCACCGCTGCCCGCGAGCCCGTCTCCAGATCTTCCTTGTGCTCCAGGCCCGGCTCGCGGAAATGCACCTGGCTGTCGACGACGCCCGGCAGGATGTGCAGCCCACGGCAGTCGATCGTCTCACCGGCCGACGCCTCGCGGAGTTCGCCGATGGCAGCGATGCGCCCACCATTGATGCCGACGTCGCGAAAACCCTGGCCGTCGTGATTGACCACGGTGCCGCCTGTCAGGATGAGATCGTAGATGGGGGCCATACGGATCCGGTCTCTTGCGGGGGAAGTGCCAGCGGCTTACGTAATGGCCGATAGTTTTGCAAGATCAGGCTCGTTTTCCTACCATGCCCTTTGCCTCGCTCAGAGATCGCGCACTCGTTTCCGTGTCCGGGCCGGATGCCGAGCACTTTTTACAGAACATCCTGACCACCGACCTCGACGTGCTCGGCAGCAGCGAAGCAAAGCCCGGCGCGCTGCTAACGCCGCAAGGCAAGATCCTTTTCGACTTCCTGATCTCGCGCGCCGGCGAAAATGCTTTCCGACTTGAATGCCGTACCGAGACCGCCGATGATTTCATGCGACGGCTGACGCTCTACAAATTGCGCGCCAAAGTCGAAATTGCCAAGCTGGATCAGCCGGTTGTGGCCGTCGCATGGGGAAGCGATTCAACCACTTCGCAATTTGAATCAGCACCGTTTGCTGATGCGCGGTTTGTCGATACTGCCGTCAAGCGCTTCTACGATCACACCGCAGATGGCGGCGACCTTGCCACATGGCAAGCCTTTCGCATCGCCCATGGCATTGCCGAAAGCGGTGCGGACTACCAGCTCGGCGACGCTTTTCCGCATGACGTGTTGCTCGACGAGATCGGCGGTGTCGGCTTCAAGAAAGGCTGCTACGTCGGCCAGGAGGTCGTCTCGCGCATGCAGCATCGCGGCACTGCCAGGCGTCGGGTGTTGATTGTCTCGGCCGAACGCACCCTGCCCACTTCGCGCGCAGAGTTGACCGTGGAGGGGCGACCGGTCGGCACGCTTGGCTCGACCGCGGCCAGGACAGGCCTTGCCATTGCCCGCATCGACCGGGTCAAGGCAGCGCTCGACGCCGGCCTGCCGGTCCTGGCGGAGGACGTCGCCGTGTCGCTCGCTATCCCGTCCTGGGCGAAATTCAGCTTTCCGCAGGAAGCCATCGGCGCGGAGGATGCCTGATGGCTGCCGATCGCGCCGGGGCGCCGCCGCGCGCCTGGCAGCGCATGCTGTCCGGCCGACGCCTCGATCTGCTCGATCCCTCGCCGCTCGACATCGAGATCTCCGATATTGCCCATGGCCTTGCCCGCGTCGCACGCTGGAACGGCCAGACCAGAGGCGAGCACGCCTTTTCTGTCGCCCAGCATTCGCTGCTGGTCGAAACGCTTGTCGGCGAGCTGATGCCGGATGCCGACGCCGACGCGCGGTTGGCGGCGCTGCTGCACGACGCGCCGGAATATGTCATCGGCGACATGATCTCGCCGTTCAAATCCGTGATGGGCGGCAGCTACAGAGATTGCGAGATCAGGCTGCAGCGCGCCATCCATCTGCGCTTTTCACTGCCGGCCGAACTCGACGCGGGACTGCGCAAGGAGATCAAGCGAGCGGATCAGATCGCCGCTTATTTCGAAGCAACGCTGCTTGCGGGTTTTTCGACGGCAGAGGCGACGGAGTTCTTCGGGCGGCCGCGCGGCTTCAACGCGGAGCGCTTCGACGTCACGCCGCGCTCGGTGACTTGGGCGCAGAATGCCTTTCTCAAACGCTTTGCGACGATCGAAAAGTCGCGACGCCAGACTGCCGTTCCAGCCGGCTGAAAACGGTAAATTAACCGGCAGGGACAACAGTGCCATGGTTAACCATGGTCCATAGGCTTGCCTCATGCCCGTCGCCGGTATCAAGGCTGGTTCGTCCGTCCGCCGACGGAGGGCCAAAGGCGTTGGTCAGCCGCAACCTATTGAAGACGAGCTACGCGAACAGAACGAGCGTTTTTCGGCAGCGGTCGAGAACATGTCGCATGGCCTGTGCATGTTCGATGCCGATGAACGGATGATCATCTGCAACAGGAACTACATCAGCATCTTTCGGCTCGACGCCGAAGTGGTGCGGCCCGGCATCCGGTTTTTCGACATCCTCCAGCACAGCGTGGATATCGGCATCGCCTCGCAAAGCGCTGAGCAACTCTATGCCATCCGCAAGCCCTATATCGACCAGGCAAAACCTTCCACCTATGAGGAAACGCTTGCAGACGGGCGTATCGTCAACATTTCGCACCGGCCGCTGGCGTCAGGCGGTTGGGTATCGATCTACGAGGACATCACCGACCAACGGCGCGCCGAGCAGGAGTTGAAGGAGCAGCACCGCCGTTTCGACGCGGCACTTGCCAACATGTCGCAAGGCCTTTTGATGTACGATGCGGATGGCAAGCTGATCGTGCGCAACGAACGTTTCCTGGAACTTTATCATGTCAGGCCGGCCGACTTCCCGCTTGGCATGAGTCATCATGATGCGTTCAAGCGGCTGCTGGAACTGGGCATTTATACAAAGCTCGACCCCGACAGCGAAATCTCGCAAATCGAAGCCTGCCTGCGGGCGGGGAAAACACACGTAACGCATCGCCATCTCGCTGACGGCAGGACGCTGCTGGTTGCGCGGCGGCCGATGAGCGGCGGCGGCTGGGTCGCGACGTTCGACGACGTCACCGAGCGCAGGCGCGTGGAAGAGCGCATGACCCATCTTGCGCACCACGACACACTGACCAACCTGCCCAATCGCTCGATGCTTCGCGAACGGCTCGACCAAGCCCTGAGTGAGACGAGAGACGGATCGCTGGCGATATTCTCGCTCGACCTCGATCACTTCAAGGCGGTCAACGACACTTGGGGCCATCCTTCCGGCGACTGGCTGCTGAAATGCGTGGCCGAACGGCTGCAACGGTGCCTGCGCAATGAAACGGACGTTGTCGCCCGCTTCGGCGGCGACGAATTCGTCATCATCCAGTTCAATCTCAAAAGCCCGGGCGACGCGGAAAAGCTGGCCAAACGCATCGTCGAGATCATCGGAAAGCCGTTTCGCGACAAAAGACACGACATGCGTGTCGGCATCAGTCTCGGCATCGCGCTGTTTCCGAATGACGGCAAGGACGCCGACACTTTGCTGAAAAATGCCGATATGGCGCTCTATCGGGCAAAGAGCGAAGGGCGCAACCTGTACCGCTTCTTCGAACCAGCCATGGACGCGATGGTGCGGGCACGCCGGGCGCTCGAAATCGATCTCAGGGCCGCGCTGTCGCGCCGGGAATTCGAGCTGGATTTCCAGCCGATCATGAACATCGCCTCCGGCGAAATCGTCGGTGCCGAAGCCTTGATGCGCTGGCGTTCGCCGGTGCGCGGCCTGGTACGGCCGGACGACTTCATTCCGGCCGCCGAGGAGACTGGGCTGATCGTGCCGCTTGGAGAATGGGCGCTGCGAAAAGCCAGCACGACCGCGGCAGGCTGGGCGGCTTGGCGCATCGCAGTCAATGTCTCCGCCGTGCAGATCAAAAGCGGTACCTTTGCCCGCAGCGTTATCTCGGCACTGGCGTTCTCGGGCGTGCCGGCCAACCGGCTTGAACTGGAAATCACCGAAACGGTGCTGATGGACGAGAGCGATCTGGTGCTCAAGACACTCAGGCAGCTACGCGATCTGGGCGTCCGCATCGCGCTGGACGATTTCGGCACCGGCTATTCGTCGCTGGGCTACCTCAGGCGCTTTCCCGTCGACAAGATCAAGATCGATCGCTCTTTCACCCGTGACATCGACAGTCGCGATACCGCGGCGATCGTGCGCACCATCATCGGGCTTGGCGCACAGCTGGGCATCACCGTCACCGCCGAAGGTGTCGAGACCGAAGCGCAGCTTGAATTCCTGCAAAAGGAGGGTTGTGTCGAGGCCCAGGGCTATTTGATCGGGGTGCCGTCAAAGGCGTCGGACATTAATCGGCTGCTGAAGTCGAGCGCGACGATCCGGCAGTCCGGCTAAGTGCGACAGTCTCGCGGAAGCGCGGGCAACCGGCTTAGATCTCCTTGAGATGACGCTCGATCCGCGTGTTAATTCCTTGATAGGAGAAGGCGGCATTCAGGTGTGGCGAACCAGGAGGTTCCCAACGGGTCAGAGATGTTCGCTCAATGCCTCCACCATCTCCTTGTTCGTCGCCACGGGAACGATCTCGAATTCGACCAGATCCGCCCATTCGATGACCCACCGCTGCAGGAGCGTGACGTCATCGGCCTCCACCAGCAGGAAGCAGCGGCTCATATCCGCTGCGATCCAGCTGTGGTGCACCAGAAGCGCGTCCGGCTTCAGGCGGCCCTGGTCGCGGAAACGGCGGTAGATCTCCTTGCGGTCACAGCCGCGAAAATCTTCGGTTACGAAGAACAGCATCTTTTTCCCCTCAGTTCGGATATTATCGCCCCGGCCGGTCCAGCCGCTCCAGGAACCACTGCGTCAGCCGCACCCAGACCTCGTCTTTTTCGCCGGAGTCTTCCCAGCCGTGGTCGAGGTTGGGGTTGTCGTTGACCTCGATGACGAAGACGCCGTCCCTGGTTTCCTTGAGGTCGACGCCGTAGAGGCCGTCGCCAATGCAGCGCGCCGCGCTCACCGCCGTCTCGACGACATGGGCCGGTGCTTCCTTCAGGGTGAAGGTCTTGATGCCGCCCTGGTCGGGCTTGCCGTTGGCCTTATGATTGACGATCTGCCAATGTTTCTTGGCCATCAGATAATGGACGGCGAACAAGGGCTGGCCGCCGAGGACACCGACGCGCCAGTCATATTCCGTCGGAATGAATTTTTGCGCGATCAGGAGGTCGGAATCCTCCAGCCATTCGGTTGCGAGCGTCTTCAACTCTTCAAAGGTGCCGCATTTCTTGACGCCGCGCGAAAACGAGGAGTCCGGGATCTTCAGCACCAGCGGGAAGCCCAGCGTCTGTGCCGCAACTTCCAGGTCCGAGGTGCCGGCAATCATCACTGTCGGCGGCACCGGTACCTTGTTGTAGGTCATCAGCTCGTTGAGATAGACCTTGTTGGTGCAGCGGATCATCGACAGCGGATCGTCGATGACCGGCATGCCTTCCTGCTGGGCGCGGCGGGCAAAGCGGTAGGTGTGGTTGGAGATCGAAGTGGTCTCGCGGATGAACAGCGCGTCGTAGTTGGCGAGCTTGGCCAGATCCCGCTTGGTGATCGGCTCGATTTCGACGCCCATCTTTTCAGCGATCTTGGCCCAGTGGCGCAGCGACGAAATCTCCGACGGCGGCAGTTCCTCATGCGGATCGACCAGCGTTGCGAAAGTGTAGCGCGCCGGCGTGCGGCCCTTGGTGTCGCGCCACTCGCGATTGGTGTAGGTCTCCAGGCACTGGAGAAAGTGCGTTTCCTCGTCCTCGGTCATCCTGGCCAGGGGATGGAACCCGATCTTGCGGATCGAGGCCCATTCGGCGCTGTCCCTGATGTGGAGCTCGAGCGCCGGGGCACGGAACCAGTCGAACAGAAGTTTTGCGAAGCGGTCCCAGATCCTGGATGGTCCGATGCCGAAGAAGATGCAGACCTTCTGCGGGAAAGCGCCGCCCAGGTCCTTGCGGCACTTGTTGAGTGCGAGTTCGAGTTCCGGCAACGCGTGCTCATAGAGCTTGCGTTCTGACAGGTCGATCATCGTTTCGACCGTCGGGATGACCTTATGGCCGCGCGAACCGGCAAGGAGCGACGCGTAATAGCCGCGGCTCTGGTAGCCATAATTGTTCGACAGGTTGATGACCTTCGGCCGCTGACCGCGAAACAGTGCCGGATGGGCAAGGTAGTCGCGATTGGTGATGATCTTGTGCGGCGTCGCCACCTGGTCGAGATCGTTCTGCCGGCCGGTAAGGATGACCCAGGTCATTGGCTGTCGCGCTTTCCGAGAGTGATGGCGGCGCGCAATCCGTCGCGGCCGAATTGCGCCATGTTCATGAAGATGCCGTAAGGCACGGGAATGTTGGCAGCATCGAGGATCGTCTCCTGCCGCTCGTCCTCGACCCAAGGGTCGTGGATCAGGATATGATCGCCGTCGTCACCGATGGCCAATACCCAGTGCGGAACCTTCTTGCCGAACATCAGGAAGCCGCTGATCAGGACCAGCACCAGTTTTCCCTCTGCGATCGCGGTGCGAATGTCGTCAAGCCCGAATGAACGGTAATTCACCGGGATGCCGTAAAGTTCCGCGCGGCGGCGAAAGTCGACCTGCGCCAGCTCCATGACCCGGCGCTTGTCCTCGCTGCGCACCGACTGCAGGAACAGCGCGCCGTAGAAGGAGACATAGATCTCAGCAGCAAGCCCGCTCTCATAACCGGCGACGGCCAGCCCGAACGGTTCGCAGCCGCCCGGCCCCGACATCATGAAAACAGTCGTCGCCTCACGCCACAGCCGGATTTCCATCACCGGATCCGGCACGAATCCGGGGTCGAAGTTAGCCATCGCCATCATCAGGCAGCATGGTCCGCAGGTGAATTCGCAAGTCTGCTGATAAAACGGCACTTCGGTGGCGACCGGAATGTCGCCGCGCAAGGTCTTCTCATAGCGCAGCGCCGTGGCGCCGTCCTCGTAATAGTCCGGTTCACGGCCGATCTTACGGTAGCCGCTCTGCTCGTAGATCTGGATGGCGCGCGGATTGTCTTCGCGGACTTCCAAACGAAGCATCATGCGGCCGTGCTCGAAAGCGGCGGCTTCAGCCTCTTCCAGCAGCAGGCGGCCAACGCCACGGCCGCCGAAAAATGGACCGACGGCGATCGAATAGAGTCGCGCGACGCCGCTGCCCTTGCGAAACAGCACGACCGCATAGCCGGCGACGTGGCCATCGTTCTCGCCAACCAGCAGTTCGGCGGTGTCGCGTTCGATCAGTTGGCGAAAGGAGCGGCGAGAAATGCGGTCGCTCGAGAAAACAGCTTTTTCGATGGCGGCGAGGTCATCGACGTCGGACGCGCGGGCCTTGCGAATCTCGGCAGGCATGCGGGCTCAGAAAACCTCGATTGGGTTGTGGAAACGGCCCTAGTCTAAACATCGGTCACACCAGCCGAAGTGCCAGCATTCAGCAAGCGCTATCGCACCTCGATTAGGGCCGAATTGTGACAGTTTTCAAGGCAGGCAGGTCGCGCAAAGGCTTTGAAACGACCTTCGTGTTTCGGCATCGGCGCGGCTATAGAAAAACGAGCTCCTGCTCAGCTTTTCAAGCCCGCCAGAAGCTGGCCATAGGCGCTCTTGGCCACCGCAGCCAGCTGCTCGCGCGGCAGCGATCCGACGACGGCGCAGCCATAACCCTTGTCCAGCCAGTAGACGGCCTCAGGACCATTTTCCTCGGACCCATAGGTGCCCTTGGCCTTGGCCGCCGATTCGGCGATTACGAAGAGCGAAATGCGCTCGCCCTTGTCGTCCTCGTAAAGCAGCATCGCGGCCTTGCCCTGGCCGGCAGGCAGCAGCCGGCCACCGACCAGTTGGAATCCCTGCGCCGCCAGATCTGGCGCGACGAGCTTCAAACCTACCTGGTTCGACAGCCAGTTCTGCAAATGATCCTTGTCGCTTGCCGGCACTTCCACAGCATGCCGCTTTTCAGCGGCATAGATGACGTGGGCGGCAATCGCCTCTTCGGCAAGCTGGTCCTCGGCCGTATTTTCCAGGCCGAGGCCGCCGATGCCGGCAAGATAGCCGCCAGCACCGCCAATCACCAGCATGGCGGCAGCGGCGGCCGCAAGCCACCAATGCGAGCGCGATGGCGACACTCTGACCACCGGCGCCTCGCCAAGCACCACCTTGCTCAGCCGCACCGGGACGGGTTCGTCCAGCACGCCGTTAAAGGCTGCGCGCAATGCTGCCCGGTCGGCGGCGTAGCGTGCGCTCTTGGCCTTCATCTCGGCATTGGCCTCGAGCCATGCCTCATAGGCCGTCCGCTCATCGCCGGGCAACTCGCCATCGAGAGCCATGTGGATGTCGCGTTCGGAGAAATCGCGCCGGCTCATTTCTCGACGATCCTTATCGATCGGCGGCGCGCGGTATCATCCAGCAGCGCGCGCAGTTCCTCACGCCCGCGCGCGATGCGCGACATCAAGGTGCCGGCGGGAACCCCAAGGATGTTGGCGGCTTCGGCATAGGAAAACCCTTCGATGGCGACCATCACAAGTGCCGCGCGCCGGTCAGGGCTTATCGCCTGCAGCGCGTCGACGATCTCGCGCGAAGCGATGCTCTCGATCTGCTCGGCGGGTGCTGCCTGCGCCTCGCTTGCCTCGAGCGGCAGCATCGCCGCCTCGCCGCGCCGGTTCACCTTGCGCATCTGATCGATGAACAAATGATGCATGATCGTAAACAGCCACCTCCTGGGGCTTTCCCCTGTCTGCCAATTGTCGAGCCGCACGAGTGCCCGCTCGAGACAATCCTGGACGAGATCGTCTGCGGAATCGCGGTCGCGCAACAGTGAGCGTGCATAGCGGCGCAGACGCGGTATTTCGCCAAGGATTGCTGCCTTCTTTTCGTCCATGACCGCTGGTTCTGGAGCCCTGTCCGTGGTGATTGAACGCGCCTTCGCGGCGCGGCGCAAGCGGCCAGCGCGAAGCGGTCCGCCGCCCCGGTCACCCAAGCAACTGAATAACGCTGCCAGCGGCAGGTTTATTCCCGGCCGATCCCCACCTGAAGACCCCTCTACAAATTCCCCTTCGAGAGGTGCTGAACTTCAAATTGCAATCCGGCCTTTTCGACTGATACCGCAGCTGCGGTAAAGAACCATTGTACCTCGGCTGGCATAATAGACAACAATGCCACCGAAATCATAACGGGTCGCCCCACAGCATCCGGATGTTCTTTGTAGCCCATCTAAAACGAAAACACAATATAGATTCAGTTTATTCTCTAGAAGCACAAGATGATTTTCTACATCATCCCAATCGAGATCATCTACAATGCTGAGCAAATATTCACCATTTTTGCCTTTTGCGACAATATCCACGACGTCCGTATGCTGAACAGCCATCTGTCAATAGCCTTTTCCCGTGATCATAGACTCACACTAATTTACCTCTCTCGCCGCCCTTGTCAGCAGCCGCTGATAGAACAGGCCGATGCCGATGAGCACCGCGCCGAGGCCGATGAAGGACAGCGCCCGCAACACGCCTTCCAGTTCGGACATGTCGAAGATGAAGACTTTGAGCACGGCGACCGAGATCAGCGCCGCCGACGCTATGCGCAGCACCTGGGACTTCAGCCAGACACCGGCGGTGAGCAACATCACGCCGATGACCAGCCAGAGCGCCGAATAAGTATAGGTCTCGAGCTGGCCGAGACCGCTCCAAAGGCCGATGAACTCGCCCTTGAACAAGCGCCTTACCGACAGCGTAGCATAGGCGAAGCCGAGCACCGCCGCCACAACCGCCAGCATGGCCGCATACCATTTCGGCCGCTTGTCGCGGGTATAGAGCGCCAGTGCGCCTGTCGCGACCGCCGGCAAGAGGTAGGCGAGCAACAGAAGGTTGAACACCGGAATGCTGCCGGTCGATTCGTCCGTCAGCAAGGGGTTCAGCGCCAGAAAATGCTGGAGGACGATGAACGCGACCGAGACCACGCCCGCTGCAATCGAGCCGTAGCGCAGCACCGAACTTGGCGAGCGCATGTCGATGGCGACCAGGATGGCACCGGCACCGATGGCGATCAGCGTGTAGATCGCCTGTTCGGCAAGCGTCGCAGCAGCCGTATCGATGACGCCGCCATGCATGGCATGGCGCACCAGCATCGCGACGGTGAGCAGGGCAAACAGCGCGGCGCCGGCCTCCATTGCGAGGCGCGGTCGGCCGTTGGTGGTTCGGGCAAGCTGCCAGGCGGCAAAACCGAAAGCGAGCGCCGGCACGCCATATCCAAGCAGCAGCCAGTTGAACACCGGCGTCTTCGACAGGAACTCGGCACCGACGATGGTCGGGTCGAAGGCAGCGCGGCCGAGCACTGCAATCACCGCACCAACGGAAATCCAGCCAAGCACCGGATAGCTGCGCCAGCGCGTCGCCAGCGCCGGCACGACGGCGGCTGCTCCGAGCAGGATGGTTGTCCAGCCTGAACCGAAGGCCATGTGCAGCATCAGCAGGCCGGCAATCGCCGCGCCGCCGAGCGCGAAGGAGACGGCAGCGCCGCCGGTCAGCGGCGGCGCTTCGCCGCGCGCTATCCATTCGCCGCCGGCGACGAAGACGCCGACCAAAACGGCTGCGACCGCCGCATAAGCAAGGTCACGGTCGAGATTGCCGAAGGCAGACCAGAGCGCCAGCAGGATGACCAGTGGCGCGACAGCGCTCCAGGCCGCCCATGCGGCGGCGCGCAGCCAGCCAGAGGCCGCAAAACGGCGCGCCGCCCAAAAGCCGGCGCCGATGAAGACCAGGCCGAGAGCGATGCCGACCCTGAACATCAAGGCATCGGACGCCACGACCGGCATGCCGTCGACGCCGAGAGCGCCACCCGAAAAATCTGAAACGATCGTGGTCGGCGGAATGATGCCGAGATAGACCAGTACCGTCGCCAGCCCGGCGGTGTGCAGCAGTGCAAGCGCCCGCGGCCGGTAGAGCGCCACCGCCACCAGGGCTGCGACAAGGGCGGCCCCCGGCAATGCACCGCGGATGGCGACGAAGGCCGGATCGACAAACAGGGCCAGCGCCGAAAGGCCGACGAAGAAGCCCGGCGCGATCGACGGCCAGTCGAAGCCGCTGCCGGCGCCCGCATCGTCGCGGCGGCCAAGCCAGACGAAGGCGAGCACGGCCAGTGTCACCCCGTCGATAAAGAGGATGACGGCAAGGTTCGCCCCCGGCGCGTCGGTCATATAGAAGATGGTCCAGATCCCCGTGGCGACGAAGGCTGCGGCCGTCAAAAGCCTCCAGTCGCGGATGCGGGCAATGACGCAGGTGGCGGCGAGCACGATCGCCAGATAGCCGAACAGCGCCCACGGATTGGGCGCCTGCGAGGCGACCAGCAGCGGCGTCACCATGGCACCGAGCAGGCCGACGCCGGCCAGCGCCTGACCGTGGACCAGGCTTGCCGCGATCGTCGCCACCCCGATGGCGCCGAGCAGCGTGAAAGCGAGCGTCGGGCCGATGAAGCCGTAAATGCTGTACGCGGCGTAGACGGTACCGAACAGGATGAAAGCGCCGGCCGCCGTCAGGATCGCCGGGATATAGGCACCGGCAGCACCTTGCACCGGCACCCTGAAGCCGGTGCGCCGGATGAACTCGCCGCCGGCGACCAGCACCAGCCCGAGTGCCGCCGCCATGACAAGCCGCACGCGTGGCCCGAAAATGCCGGCCTCGATGGTGTAGCGGATCAGAAACAAGCCACCTAGCGCCAGCGCGATGCCGCCGACCCAGACCGCCCAGCGGGTACCGAGCGCCGTTTCGACGTCGGACTGGCGAGCTGCCTTCGCCGCTGCCGCCGGTTGCGCCGACTCCGGCGCGGACGGCGCCGTTCTATCGGCATCGGCCTCTGTAGCTGACACGACCGCTGCGGGCCGTGGCGATACGGCCATGTCGGCTGCGACCGCAAGCGGGATTGCGGCATCCGCCGGTTTGCTGTCGTTTACAGCCGGTTCCTTGGCTTGCGGCGGCAGCGCAGGCGTGCCCGAAAGCACAAGGCTGCGCAAGGCGCCAAGCTCGCGCTCGATCAGGCCGATGCGGCTCTGCTGGCGTGAAATGATGACGAACAGCGCGATGATGGCGACGAGGCCAATCAGGCTTTCAAACATGGCGGTTCCCCCAAACCAGGCCAGTTGTCACTGACATTCAATGTTCAGTGACATTCAAATGCGGCGGCCAAACGGCCGGTCCATTCAACGTGCCGCCAGATTGGCCGGAAAGATCGAGCATGTTTCGGTGCCGAAAGCCAGGAGCTTGCCGTTGGCGTCCTTCAGCGCCGCTTCCGAAACCGTCAGCGTGCGGCCCTTGTGCACCACTTTGCCGTCGCACACCACCTCGCCCGTCCTTGGCGTGATCGGCCGCGTCAAATTCACTTTGAACTCGGCCGTCGCATAGGCCTCGCCCACCTGCGAAATGGTGCCAAGGCCGAGCGGCGAAACGTTTTCGGGATCAGGTTCAACTTCGCTCATCTGGTGGTTTCCCCGGTGGCGGCTTCCCCGGCGCTTGCCTTGCCGGATTCACGGCCGGGTGAATGATGCCTGCGCAAGGCGGCGAGAAACCCGGCGCGGGCGCCGGGAGGCTCGATGCCGCGCGGTTCGTAGACATGGCGGGTCAAAAAGAAGCCGGTCAGCCGGAAGGCGTCCTCGATCGCCGCCGGATCGGCGCGCAGCCCGGAGCCGCGCTGCAGGAAGGCAGGCAGCGCCAGCATCTTGTCGCGCCACGGCGCGCCCGCCGCGCGCGACACGGCGCGGCCGGATTTCGGCGAGACATAGGCAAGGTCCTGCCTGGTGCCGGTCGCCGCACACTGGCTGAGATCGAGGCCGAAACCGAGTTCGTCGAGTACCAGCAGCTCGAAGCGGGCCACCAGCTCGCCGGCGGCATCGGCATCGTCGAGATGAGCGATCATCACCGCAAGCGTCTCGTAAAGGCCGCCATGGGCGTCACGCTCAGGCAGAAGACGCAAATGCGCGGCCATCGTCTGCAGGCCGTAGACGGCAACGGCGCTGTCCATCAGCCGGGCGGCGTTCATCTCGATAGCCTCGACCTGGAAGGTGCCGAGATGCTCGTCGAGCCGCGCCCGCCACAACAGGTCGACGCGATTGCCGGGCTGCAAGACAGGCTGCTGTTTGCGCGAACGGCCGCCGCGCACGAGACCGAGATGGCGGCCATGCGCGCACGTCATCACCTCGAGAATGGCGCTGGTTTCGCCATGCTTGCGGGTGCCGAGAATGATTCCCTCGTCGCGCCATTCCATTACGAGAGCTTGTCACCGGTTGGATGGCGAAATCAAGATGTGCGACGTATCCGCCGCCAAACCAAAACGGCCCGTAGCGTATCGCTACGGGCCGTTTTTTGCGAGATCGTTGTTTGATCAGAACGAGCGCTGGAAGCGGAAGATGCCGCCGATTGTGTCGGCATCGTCGGCATCGAAATTGTCGTAATAATCGACTTCGGCGGTGATCGTGTAACCAGGAACGATGGTGTAGGCGACATTCGCCGCAACGGCGAAGTCTTGGTCGTCGGTATAGGAGACCTGGGCGTTCAAAGACGTCTTCTTGTTGACGGCATAGCTGCCGCCGCCCCAGACGGCAAAGTTGCCAGTCCACGGCTTGTAGAAGTTCTTCGCGAGGTTGTCGTCGCTGCCGTAGCCCGCCATCACGAACAGGGTCAGGTCAGTAATCGGCTTGACGTCGAGGCGAGCTTTGCCGGCCCATTCTTCCGACGTGCTGTTATAGGCGCCGACCGCGGTGATCGCACCCCAGTCGCCCTTGTATTTCACGCCGCCGACGACAAACGGAACGTACGTCGATCGACTGGTCAGCGCCGGAGCCCGTTTCGACCGAGGCGACTGCCGTAAAGCCATTACCGCCGTCGAAGTAGTAACTGATCAGGTTGGTGTCCTTGGTGCCGTAAGGAATGATAGTGTCCTGGACGACGTTGCCGGCGTAGCCGATGAACGAATCATAGACAGTTTCATCCTTACCGACGCGGAAACCTCCAAGCTGGATCCAGGCGAAGTTCAGGGTAACCGCCTTGTTGTCCTGCACGCTGAAATCAACACCGCTCACGGTGCGTTTGGTATTGCCGAAGTTGAAACGGGTCTCGGTATAGGTCTTCAACGTGCCGAGCTCGGTTTCCTGGCCGGTCCACGTCTTCAAATTGAAGCGGGCATTCTTGTTCCAGGTCTGCTGCTCGTCACCGTCCAAAAGGTCGTGTGTCGTCGCGCCATCGAAAACGCGGCCGGCGTCGCCGAAGCTGGCGTCATAGCGGACATAGCCGCCGATGCGCAGGCAGGTCTCGGTGCCGGGAATGTAGAAGTAGCCGGCGCCGTAGACGTCGCAAATCTTGACGTATTCGGCGGGTTCCGGCTCGGCGACCACAACAGCGTCGGCGGCGCGCGCACCGGAGACCGCGACGAATGCCGCGGCTGAGCCGAGAAGAAGGCTCTTGATATTCATTTTCTGACCTCTCCAGTCAAAGTTAAAAATGGCTTTGGATTCATGGGTTGAACGGCTGAACGCCTCACCCACGTCGAAAAAGGCGCGCACCGCACCCCCTCTTCAGGCGGCGAACATACTCATCCGCATTCCAGTCTCAATGACGATTACAAAAATAATCAATGTTTGTATAACAGAATAAATCCATGTTGCACAAATATCACTTCATATTTGCTTCACATTTGCCATCGGCACAAACGAGACACTGTCACAATTGTACAAAAATATACTTATGCCATTAGCCGGCAAACCGATCGGCACCCGACATACATTCCTTCTACGTGTTCTTTTTTTGGAATAGACTTCTAACGTTGGCAGCGAGATCAAGCCGACTTCGCCATCGCTGCGTTCTGTGCGGCAAGAACGACTTCCGCCACCAGATCCCGTTTGAGCATTTCAATGGGAATACGTCCGGCGAGGCCGGGCGCGGGGCCGATCAGCCACGACCAGGCATGCCGTGGATCGGGCATCGCGGATAACACTTCCTTGACACCCGGCGCCGGCCTGCCGTCGATGAACTGGGCCAGGGGAAATACATGTTTGCGGCCACCGGTGCGCAACGCAACGACCGTGCCGCTCCGCTGCCAGCGATGCAGGGTCGAGCGCGATATGCCGAGATTTTGCTGCAGGAACGTCGACCCGGCGACCCGACCGGCCCAGTCCTCGACCCGCATCGCGTCGAGGTCGCCCGTTCCGGCCAGGCGTTGGATGTCTGCCCCTTGACCTTCGTGCGCCGTCGACAGATGCGTCCGGGCACGGCGTTCCGCAGCTTCGGCTGCCAATATCCGCACGAAACGCGACGCCATGCCGGGTAATCTTTCCTGCATGGTGTCGATCGCACTGATGTCGGTCGGCGCAAGCAAAGCGACGGCGGCGGCAACGGCGCCGGCGACCCTGCCCGCTGCAACGACCGCATCGCTGTTCGTCACCTTGCCTTGCCGCGCCAGCACGCGCTCGATCTCAACAGCGACGGCGTTTGCAAACTCGATCTGACGGATGGGGTCGATGCGATTCCAAGTCCCGGTCATGTCCTGATCTGGCTGTTTGCCTGCCGGTTCCGGTTTGCTCGGAAGCGGGTCTTTCGCACAGCCTATAGGCAGGGTGTATGACGGAGAGACGACAAACGGGAACCACGCACGGTCGCAGTATCGGCAGGAGTTCCATTCGATCCACTGGACGATTTTGCATGAAATATCGGAAATTTCTCAGAACCCGCTCAGGATTTCCCGTCGCGCCGGTACCAATAAGGAACGGGTCGGCTCGACATGGCTGGCGCATGGCCTCCCGGATTGATTCGGCGGCTGTTCAAGATGCAAGTCGACCGATCGGGCACCCCGGCGACCGCTCAGAATCCTGAGGCGGCCAACAGGCCGCTCTGCGGATCGCCCAAACAGGCTCAGTGCGGAAATTCGAGCCCCATTTCACGGTAGCGCTCGGGATCGTCGCCCCAGTTCTCGCGCACCTTGACGAACAGGAAGAGGTGCACCTTCTGCTCGAGTATGCCTGCGATTTCCATGCGCGCGGCCTGGCCGATGGCGCGGATCGTCTCGCCCTTATGGCCGAGCACGATCTTCTTCTGGCTGTCACGCTCGACATAGATTGTCTGGTCGATGCGCACCGAGCCGTCCTTCTTCTCTTCCCATTTCTCGGTCTCGATGTGGGAGGAATAAGGCAGTTCCTGATGCAGCCTGAGATAGAGCTTTTCGCGGGTGATCTCGGCCGCGAGCTGGCGCATCGGCAGGTCGGAGATCTGGTCCTCCGGATAGTACCAGGGGCCGGCCGGCAAGGTCTCGGCGAGATAGTCGAGCAGGTCCTTGCAGCCGGACCCGGTCAGCGCCGAAACCATGAAGGTGCGCTTGAACGGCACCCTTTCGTTGGCTGCCGCCGACAATGCCAGCAACGTCTCGTGCTTGACCCGATCGACCTTGTTGAGGATCAACACCATCGGCTGCCGGACATCCTTCAGCCGCTCGAGGATGGCGTCGGCATCGCCCCGGATGCCGCGCTCGGCATCGATCAAGAGAAGCACGATATCGGCGTCCTTGGCACCGCCCCACGCTGTGGTCACCATCGCGGTGTCCAGCCGGCGCTTCGGCTTGAATATGCCCGGCGTGTCGACGAAGACGATCTGCGCGTTGTTGTGGGTGGCAATGCCGCGCACGATAGCGCGCGTGGTCTGCACCTTGTGCGTCACGATCGACACCTTGGCGCCGACCAATTGGTTGACCAGTGTCGATTTCCCCGCATTGGGCGCGCCGATCAGCGCGACGAAGCCGGAGCGGGTAGCGGGAGCTTCTGTTGCCGGAGCTTCGGTGGCGGTCATGCGGCACTCCCTTGATTGAGCCAGACGCCTTCCCGCTGCAGAAGTGCCGCGGCTGCAGCCTGCTCCGCCTCGCGCTTGGAGCGCCCGTTGCCGGTCGCCGGCGGATAGGCGCCGACCTTGACACTAACGGTGAACAGCGGATCGTGGTCCGGTCCCTCGCGGCTGTCGATTATGTAAACCGGCACTGCGCCTGCCGCCTGATGCGCCCATTCCTGGAGTTCGGTTTTCGCATCGCGACGGGCGGCGTCAATGGCTTGCGAGCGCGGCTGCCAGTATTTGTGGATGAAGGCACGGGCCGCTTCCAACCCTCCGTCGAGATAGAGCACGGCGATCAGCGATTCCAATGCATCGGCGCGCAGATTGACGCGCTTGCGCCCGTCGAGGCCGCGTACGTCCGAACCGGCGCGAATAAGTTCCGGCAGGCCGATCTCCTCGGCAATTTCCGCCAGGGCTTCAGCGTTGACCAGAGCGTTCAATCTCAGCGACAGCTCACCCTCGGCTGCGTCGGGAAATGCCGCCAGCAGCATATCGGCAACGACAAGGCCGAGAACGCGATCGCCCAGGAATTCGAAACGTTCGTAGTCGATGCCGGCGTGACTGCCGCGAGCGCTGGCATGGGTCAGCGCCCGCTGCAGGCGCTGATGGTCGCCAAAACTGTGGCCGGTGCGCTCCCTGAGCGCCTCGGCGAGCGCATCGGCGGTCAGCCGTTTCGTCGCCGCCATGGCCCTAATTGACGAAATGGAACAGGCGCGAGGCGCGCATCAGTGACGGCCATTTCCAGATTTCGAGCGGGCTGGCGCTGCCGCCGATCGAGAAGAAAATGAGGTTGGCGCGGCCGACCAAATTCTCGTCCGGCACGAAGCCGACGGTGAAGCGGCTGTCCGACGAGTTGTCGCGATTGTCGCCCATCATGAAATAGTGACCGGGCGGCACCTTGAACTCTTTGGTATTGTCGCCGATCGAAGCCTGCGTCAGGTCGAGCGTGTCGTAGCTGACGCCGTTCGGCAGCGTCTCGCGATAGACATCGACCGGCCCGTTCTCCTCGGTGATGTCGTGGTTGTCGATCTGCCCGACCTTGACGCGCGGCACACCCACATCGTTGATGAAGAGCTGGCCATCCTTGACCTGGATCTTGTCGCCCGGCAGGCCGACGACGCGCTTGATATAATCGACAGAAGGATCCGGCGGAAACTTGAACACCACCACGTCGCCGCGCTTCGGCTCTGAGCCCCAGATGCGGCCCGAAAAGATGTTCGGCCCGAACGGCAGTGAATAGCGGGAGAAGCCGTAGGACCACTTGGTGACGAAGAGATAGTCGCCTTCGAGCAAAGTCGGCCGCATCGACCCGGACGGGATCGAGAACGGCTGGAACAGGAGCGTGCGGATGACCAGCGCAAGCAGCAGGGCCTGGACTATGACGCTGACGGTTTCGCCAAGTCCGCCGGATTTCTTCTGGGTTTTTTCAGCCACGCTCATGTCGTCCTCGATTGTGCGTTGGATGGTATAGAGTCTCGGCGCGCGCTGGGCAACGTCATGCCGGTGGTCAGATGCAATCAATGTGGCGCTTCTTCGACCGGCAACGCTTCAATGATCACAAAGGCTTGAGCGAGCGGAAAATCATCGGTGATGGTGAGGTGGATCACCGCGCGGTGCCCTTCAGGCAGAATTTCGTCCAGCCGCGCTGCCGCCCCATTGGTCAGCGCCATGGTCGGCTTGCCGCTGGCCAGGTTGACGACCCCCATGTCGCGCCAGAACACACCCTGCGCCAGACCGGTACCCAGTGCCTTGGCGCAGGCTTCCTTGGCAGCGAAACGCTTGGCGTAGGAGGCCGCACGCGCCGCGCGGTTTTCGGAGCGCGCCTGTTCGATCTCGGTGTAGATGCGCTGGATGAAGCGCTGGCCATGGCGTTCCAGCGACTTCTCGATGCGTCTGATGTCGATGAGGTCGCTGCCTATACCGATAATCATTCGGCAGGAACTTCCGGCCCGGTTTTTCCAGCCTTTGCCGCTCTTTCGGCCAGCCGCTTGCGGCGCTGCTCGTGGAAAGTGACCATGCCCCAGCGGGTGATGCCGTAAAACAGCAGGCCGAAAACCAGGCCGAGCGGTATTGCGCCGATCGTCATCGGCTTCAGCACCGGTCCCCACAATTGCGCAAAGGAAAGATTATGCAGCATGTCGCCGAGATGCGCGGGCGGGCCATGCGCCGGCAGGTGTTCATGCAGGATCAGCTTGCCGACCTCCCAGGAGGCGGCCCATAGCAGCGGAAAGGTCAGGGGGTTGCCGAAGACCGTGCCGAGTGCTGCCGCGACCAGATTGCCGGCGATCAGCCAGCACAGGATGGCAGCAATGATGAAGTGAAAGCCAAGCGGGAAAAACGACGCAAATACGCCCGCCGCAACACCTGCGGCCACGGCATGCGGCGTGGCCCTAAGCCGCAGGATGCGCTTGGAAAAATACCGCAGCGAGCGCGAGAACGAGCGGCGCGGCCACAAATAAGTGCGCACCCGCTCGAAAAAACCATCAGGCTTGCGCCGTCGAAAAAGCACTCTGTTCCTGTTCCTAGTTCCGTCAATAGCTTCACGCCGGCTTCTCCAGCCGGGCGCGACAGCCCCATGCTGCGCTCTGCGGTCGCCGAAAAGCAACTACGACTTTGATATAGCGATGCGCTGGCCGAAGAACAACGAGGCCGACGGCATCCGCTCGGTGGCCGCTCGCGCCGGCCCTGGGTGTCGCCGTTCTGAACAGGGCATGATCGCGGCGAATTTAAGGAGCGTCACTTAGGATCGATATTCGCTGACCTCGACGAGGTTGCCGTCCGGATCGCGGAAATAGACCGACATCATCGCGCCCCGAGCGCCGACACGCTCGACCGGGCCGACCTCTATCACCACACCATTGGCGGCGAGGTTGGCACATATCTCGGCGAGCGGCCGGGCAGCAATCAAGCAGAAATCTCCGGAGCCCGGCGTCGGCGCCTTGGCCTTCGGCTCGAAGGTACGCCCGACCTGATGCACATTGATCTTCTGCGTTCCAAACAGCAGCGCCGTTGGTCGGTCCGGCTCGTCGAGGCGCTTGAAGCCAAGCACGCGCTGATAGAAGGCGCAGGTATCTTCCACCGAACGAACTGTCAGCACGAAATGATCGATGCCGGCAATCACGGCAGCGCCTCAGTCATATATTGCGGCTGCCCGGCTTGATCGCCGGTATGGCGGCGAGCTCGGGCGGCAGCATGTCGGCAGGATAGGCCGGAACTTCATATTCGGCGAGCGCGATCAGCGGCACGCCGACATCGGTCTTGCCGGCCGAGCGGTCGATGATGCATGCGGCGGCAACGACTTCGGCGCCAAGGCCGCGCAGGCAGTCGATGGTCTCGCGGATCGACAGGCCGGTGGTGACGATGTCCTCGACAATAACAACGCGCGATCCCTTGGCGATCTCGAAACGGCGCAGCCTGAATTCGCCCCCTTCCCGCTCGACCCAGATCGCCGGCGCACCAAGATGGCGCGAGGTCTCATAGGCCGGGATCAGCCCGCCGATCGCCGGGCCGACGACGTAGTCGATCCTGCCGGGCACGCCAGTGCGGATCTTTTCGGCGAGCGCCTTGCACAAGCGCTCGGTCTTGTCGGCATGCATGAAAACGCGCGCCTTCTGCAGGAAGACCGGGCTGCGCAGGCCCGACGTCAGGATGAAATGCCCTTCGAGAACGGCGCCGGCCTCGCGGAAAATGCCTAGCACTTCATCGGTGTTCATCGTTCACTCCATGTCCATGGTGAATGGTGAATGGTAGTGAGAGCACCCTCTTCACTATTCACTATTCACTATTCACTATTCACTATTCACTATTCACCCATTCACGCGCCTTGCATCGCTGACGCTCGAATTGTCCTTTAGCTGCGACAGCAGCCGGTTCAAGTGCTTGAGGTCCCACACTTCAAGATCGATGAGCATTTCGGTGAAATCGGGCGCGGTGCGCACCATC
This sequence comes from Mesorhizobium sp. M0106, assembly GCF_040322715.1. Taxonomy (NCBI): domain Bacteria; kingdom Pseudomonadati; phylum Pseudomonadota; class Alphaproteobacteria; order Hyphomicrobiales; family Phyllobacteriaceae; genus Mesorhizobium; species Mesorhizobium sp. M0106. The sequence goes on from NZ_JAMYUA010000004.1 coordinate 47,349, forward strand.
GACAGAGTGTGGATGTTGGCGTCGTTGGATGCGACGACCTGTGCAATGTCGGCCAGCGAACCCGGCGCGTTGATGGCGGTGACCGAGACGCGCGCCGGGAACCGCTCCTTGGTGCGCTCGTCAATATCCCAGCGCACGTCGATCCAGCGCTCGGGCTGGTCGTCAAAGGCCTGCAGCGCCGGCGACTGGATCGGATAGATGGTGATACCGGTTCCCGGCTGCACGATGCCGACGATGCGATCGCCTGGCACTGCCCCTTCCGGCGCGAAGCGCACCGGCAGATCGCCGCGCACACCGCGGATCGGCACCGCGTCGTCGCGCGGCTGGTTCTTGTCCTTGCGTGCGGCGCGGCCCGGAATCTGGAACAGCATGCCGGCGGCGTTGCGGATCTTCGACCAGCCCTCCTCGCGCTGCTTGGGCGCGACCAGCGTGACACGCTCGTCCTTGTAGTCGGGAAACACCGCCTTCATGACATCGGTGGAGGCAAGTTCGCCTCGGCCGACCGCGGCCAGTACATCCTCGATGTCCTTGCGCGCCAGCCGGTGCAGCACCGGCTTCAGGCTTTCTTTGGTGAAGGTCTTGCCAGAGCGTTCGAAGGCGCGCTCCAGAATGCGGATACCGAGACCCGAATATTGCTTGCGAATGGCGTTCTTGGTGGCGCGGCGGATGGCCGAGCGTGCCTTGCCGGTAACGACCACCGATTCCCACGCCGCCGGCGGGACCTGCGCCTTCGAGCGGATGATCTCGACCTCGTCGCCGTTCTTCAGCTCCGTCATCAGCGGCATGATGCGGCCATTGACCTTGGCGCCGACGCAAGTGTCGCCGACGTCGGTGTGGACGGCATAGGCAAAGTCGATCGGCGTGGCGCCGCGCGGCAGCGCGATCAGCATGCCCTTCGGCGTGAAGCAGAATACCTGGTCCTGAAACAGTTCCAGCTTGGTGTTTTCGAGGAAGTCCTCGGGATTGTCGCCTTCGGCAAGCTGCTCGATGGTGCGCCGCAGCCAGGCATAGGCATTGGTTTCCTTCGAGATCGCATGGGCGGCACCATTCATCTTGCCACCGGTATCCTTATAGATCGAATGAGCCGCGACGCCGTATTCGGCGATCTTGTTCATTTGATAGGTGCGGATCTGCAATTCGACGCGCTGGCGCGACGGGCCGACGATGGTGGTGTGGATCGAGCGGTAGTCGTTCTGCTTCGGCGTCGAGATATAATCTTTGAAGCGGCCGGGCACCATCGACCAGGTGGTGTGGATGGCGCCGAGCGCGCGGTAACAGTCCTCGACCGTCTCGACAACGACGCGGAAGCCGAAAATGTCGGACAGCTGCTCGAACGACAGTGCCTTGGCCTCCATCTTGCGGAATACCGACCACGGCTTCTTCTGCCGGCTCTTGACCTCGGCCTTGATCGAATATTTGTCGAACAGCGTGGAGAGCGCCTTCTCGATCTCCGACAGCACGCCCTTGTTGCGCTCGAAGATTTCGGCCAGCCGTGCGGTGACGGCGCGGTAGGCTTCCGGATTGATGAAGCGGAAGGCAATCTCCTCCAGCTCCTCGCGCATGCCTTGCATGCCCATGCGGCCGGCCAGCGGCGCGTAGATGTCCATCGTCTCTTCGGCGATGCGCAGGCGCTTGGCTTCCGGCACATGGTCGAGCGTGCGCATATTGTGCAGGCGGTCGGCGAGCTTGACCAGAAGCACGCGCACGTCTTCCGAGATCGCCAGCAACAGCTTGCGCAGGTTCTCCGCCTGCTCGGCCTTCTTCGAGACGAGGTCGAGCTTCTTCAGCTTGGTCAGGCCCTCGACCAGCTTGCCCATTTCCGGGCCGAACAATTCGTCGATCTCGGCCCTGGTCGCCGTGGTGTCCTCGATCGTGTCGTGCAGCAAGGCAACGGCGATCGTCGCCTCGTCCATGTGCATTTCGGTGAGGATGGCGGCGACTTCGAGCGGATGCGAGAAATACGGGTCGCCGGAGGCGCGTTTCTGGTGGCCATGCTTCTGCATGGCGTAAACATAGGCCTTGTTGAGCAGCGCCTCGTTGACGTCAGGCTTGTAGCGCTGCACGCGCTCGACAAGCTCATACTGACGCATCATGGGCGGGATCTCGCAATGCTGAAATGAATCATGCGCCGCACTGGCGTACGGCGCATGTCATAGATAGCCACGAAACTGCCGACGCGAAAGTGTCGGCAGTTGTCGGTAAGATCAATAATCGTCGCTTTTTTCCGGCGGCACCAGGCCTTCGATGCCGGCCAACAGGTCTTCTTCGGTCATGCGATCGAAGGTGACGTTGTCCTCGGCGTCGTCGGCATCGGTGGCTGCAACGGCGCTGCCGGTCTGGTCGGCAATCGCCTCGCCATCGGCTTCCGGCTCATCGACCTCGACATGCTTCTGCAGCGAATGGATGAGATCTTCCTTGAGGTCGTCCGGCGACAGCGTCTCTTCGGCGATTTCGCGGAGCGCAACGACCGGGTTCTTGTCGTTGTCGCGCGGTACGGTGATCTGCGCGCCCTGGCTGATCTGACGGGCGCGGTGGCCGGCCAAGAGCACCAGCTCGAAGCGGTTGTCGACCTTGTCGATGCAATCTTCAACGGTTACGCGGGCCATGAGTTGCCCCTTTCATGCCTGGATTTGATGGAAAACAGGCGCGGTCCATAACCCGAACGCCGCCAAAATACAAGCTTTTATGGCGGTGCGCAGCTCTGACGCGGGCCGCCTGCGACGACACAGCGCCGATCACAATTGCTTGCGGTGCGGCATGGTGCCTTGGATTGCCGTAAAACTGGCGTTATCTCGAACGATGAAGGCGAACAGGTCTATTATCAGACCGGCCGATAGTCGCCACCCATTTAGACGACCGCTTATTTCGAAAAAGGACATTTTCCATGTTCGATCCTCGTGAAAAAATCGCTCTCTTTATCGACGGTGCCAATCTCTACGCCACCTCGCGCGCGCTGGGCTTTGACATCGATTACCGCAAACTTCTGGCGAGCTTCCAGAAACGCGGCTATCTGCTGCGCGCTTATTACTATACCGCGCTGGTCGAGGATCAGGAATACTCCTCGATACGGCCGCTGATCGACTGGCTCGACTATAACGGCTTCAAGGTGGTGACCAAGCCGGCCAAGGAATTCACCGACTCGACCGGCCGGCGCAAGATTAAGGGCAATATGGATATCGAGCTGACCGTCGATGCGCTCGAGCTTGCCGATGTCGTCGACCATTATGTCATCTTTTCGGGCGACGGCGATTTCCGCACGCTGGTCGAGGCGCTGCAGCGGCGCGGGCGCAAGGTGTCGATCGTCTCGACCATGGCTTCGCAGCCGCCGATGATCTCCGACGATCTGCGCCGCCAGGCCGACCATTTCATTGACCTGATGACACTCAAGAACGAAGTCGGCCGCGATCCGTCGGAGCGGCCGGTGCGCCGGCCCGAACCGGCCGAGGCCGACGAGGAAGACTATTGACGATCGTCGCCTTGACCGCGCCGCCGGCCGTCTCTCCCGAGCCCGATCGCGACTGCCCGCTCTGTCCGCGGCTGCATGATTTCAGAGCCGAATGGCGGCAGCGTGAGCCGTCCTGGTTCAACGCGCCGGTGCCGACCTTTTTGCCGCCGGAAGGCGAGGATGCGGTGCGGTTGCTGATCGTCGGGCTGGCGCCGGGCCTGCGCGGCGCGAACCGGACGGGACGCCCCTTCACCGGCGATTTTGCCGGCGACCTGCTCTACAACACGCTGATCGCGCACGGCTTTGCGCGCGGCGAATTCAAAGCGCGACCAGATGACGGGCTGGAGCTTGTCGGTACGGCGATCACCAATGCGGTGCGCTGCGTGCCGCCGGAGAACAAGCCGGTTGGCGCCGAGATAGCGACTTGCCGGACGTTCCTGGTGCCGACGATCGCACGGTTTTCAAATCTGCGCGCGGTGCTGGCGCTGGGCTCGATCGCGCACCAGTCGACCGTGCGGGCGCTCGGCCAACGCGTTGCCGCCTATCCGTTCCGGCATGGTGGGCAGCAGCAGGCCAATGGCATCGCGCTGTTTTCCAGCTACCATTGCTCGCGCTACAACACCAATACCGGCGTGTTGACGGAAGCGATGTTCGTCAACGTCTTCAGTCAGATAGAAGCTTTTCTGAAGACATAGAGTCGGACGACGCCCGCCAGGGCACGAGCCCTAGATTCGGGCGATCGCGAACAACCAGGCGAGGAGATCCAGCAACCACAGAAACAGTGCAAGCTGCAGCGCGACGCGCAGGCGTTGGATGATCCGCCAATTGCTGGCCATGTCGGATTTGATGCGCAGCGCAAGCGCTCGGTGCATCCCGTCCAGGGTTGCGGGAGGGTGCTGATCGACGAAGTCCTGGAGCAGCTTCTCTGGATCGAAACGGAACGTATAGTTATAATACGGCCACACCATAATCGCGACCAGCAGCCCGATAAGAAAAAGCAATGTCAGCGCCAGCCAGTCCCAAGGCCCTACGCCATCCAGGAGCGCCCTGCCTCCAAGGAGAGAACTCGCGAACGCGGTTGCAAAAATCAGATTTCCAGCGCGCGTATTGAGACTTTCAACCACGCCCTGCTGGTGCTGGAGGCCACGCACCGCCTCCGCATAGACAAATGCCAGGCGGGGGTCGCCGCCGTCCATCGCAGCAGGCGGGGCGTTGCTGTCATTGGTTGATGAAGGTCGCTCCGGCATCAAATGTACTTAGCACGGCGCCGCCTGCGATATGAATAGCCACATGGGGAACGCTTCGTCGCTCTGTCTTCGTGCCATCGAGGGTGTTTTGGTGGACAGGAATAGCATCAATCCGATGCTGTCGCTTCAGGCGCTGCGGCAAACAATGCGGCCAGCGTCGCAGGTCCGCCCTGGAGAACATTCAGGTCGACGTCGCCGCTGATGCCGTCGACGCGGCCCCGGTTGTGATACTGCCAGTAGATCCAGTTGTCATGGCCCGGCCGCAGCGCCAGCGAACGCAGCCAGCGCGGGCGGCTGGCTAGCTGCCCGGCATAGGCTTGCGCCGCCTCGTCGGTCACATAGAGGATCGCCGTCTTGCCGAACGCCGCCTCGACCGGGCCGAGGAAGGCGGAAAGCTCGGCGTTCAGCTGTTCGGGAGTTGGCCGCTGCGGGCAATTGCCGCCGAACTCGATGTCTACCACCGGCGGCAGCAAAGGCTGATCGTGCGGCACCACCGAGATGAAGTTGCGTGCCTGATCCGCACCCGGTCTGCAGAAGGTGAAGAAATGATAGGCACCGACGGCAAGACCGGCGGCGCGGGCCGCGCGCAAATTGGCGGCGAAGGCATCGTCGACATGATCGCCGCCTTCCGTCGCCTTGATCACGGCGAAGGCGACATCGTCGGCGGCAACACGCCGCCAGTCGATCTGCCGCTGATGATGGGAGACGTCGATGCCCCTGACCGGATATTTGCCGCGGTCCGGAGAAAACGTCTGGAAGTAGGTATAGCCGCCGGCCAGAACGAGGCCCGCCACGAGCAGACCGGCCGCGCCCCATAAGACGATCCGGTTTTTCAAACGAGACCTATCCCTTTTGGTCCGCCCTGCCCGCCGCTATGGCTCCGGGCGTTCGTCGCTCGAAAAGCCAAATCGCTGGCTTTTCCTCCGCTTCGCGGACCGCTCCTCACCCTCGCTCCTTCAGCAGCCGGCCCTTCTCGCGCGACCAGTCGCGCTGCTTTTCGGTCTCGCGCTTGTCGTGCAGCTTCTTGCCTCGGCCAACGGCGAGCAGCAGCTTGGCACGGCCTTGGTCGTTGAAGTAGATCTTCAGCGGCACCAGCGTCATGCCTTCGCGGTCGACGCTTTGCGCCAGCTTGGCCATCTCGCGCTTGTTGAGCAGCAGTTTGCGGCGGCGGCGCGGCTCATGGTTGAAGCGGTTGGCCTGCAGATACTCCGGCAAATAGGAGTTGATCAGCCAGATCTCGCCGCCCTCGACCGAGGCGTAGCTGTCCTGGATGTTGGCCTGGCCCTGGCGCAGCGATTTCACTTCCGTACCGGTCAGCACCAGGCCGGCCTCGATCGTGTCGAGCACCTCATAGGAAAACCGCGCCTTGCGGTTTTCCGCAACGGTCTTGTTGTTGGGATCGGCTTTTCTGACTTGATTCATGATGCGGAGAGGTGGCGCCTCATCCCTAGTTTATCAAGCCGGCGTGCTTCATCGCCGCGTCGATCTTCTCGGCGGTCGACGGCTCGACCGTCATTAGCGGCGAGCGCAGCACGTTCTCGACCTTGCCCAGCTTCGACAGCGCATATTTCGCGCCGGAAACGCCGGGCTCCATGAAAATCGCCTTGTGCAGCGGCAACAGACGGTCCTGCAGGTCGAGCGCCTTGGCGCAGTCGCCGGAAAGCGTTGCCTCCTGGAATTCAGCGCAAAGCCTGGGTGCGACATTTGCCGTCACCGAAATACAGCCGACGCCGCCATGCGCGTTGAAGCCGAGCGCCGAGGCGTCTTCGCCGGAGAGCTGGATGAAATCCTTGCCGCAGGTGGCGCGCTGCTCCGAAACCCGCTCGACCTTGCCGGTGGCATCCTTGACGCCGACGATGTTCTTGAAGTCGTGCACCAATTGCCCCATCGTCTCCGGGCTCATGTCGACCACCGAGCGCGGTGGAATGTTGTAGATGATGATCGGCAGGCTGGTCGCCTTGGCGACGGCGGCGAAATGCGCATAGAGGCCGCGCTGCGTCGGTCTGTTGTAATAAGGCGTGACGACAAGGGCCGCGTCGGCGCCCGCCTTCTCGGCATACTGGACCAGGCCGACCGCCTCGTCGGTGTTGTTGGAGCCGGCGCCGGCGACGACCGGAACCCGGCCCTTGGCGACCTCGATGCAAACCTTGACGACTTGGCGGTGCTCGTCATGCGACAGCGTCGGCGACTCGCCGGTGGTGCCGACCGGGACCACGCCCGTCGTGCCTTCGGCGATCTGCCAGGCGATGAACGCGCGAAAGGCTTTCTCGTCGAAACGGCCGCTCTTTTCGAACGGTGTGACGAGCGCGGTCAGCGAGCCTCTTAGCATGTCGTCCAACTCCTTGGGACTAGCGCATGACCCCGAAAATCGCAGTCGATTTCGGAAAGGATCATGCGCCAAATTTAAATTGCTACAGCGTCCTTTGCGCGTCTGAGAAGACGCGCGGCGCTGTAGGTGTTTGTCGTGCGCGCCTTCTAGCCGAAAGCGAAGCGGCGCACCATAGTCTCGACATTGTTGCGCGGCAAGCATTGCGCCAGCAATTGCAATTCGAACGACCTCGATAAGGTTTTCTTTACGGGCCCTTCATCACAGACGAATAGACTGCAGTTCATCTGTGCCCGTGGTAGCATCGAAGAATAGGAAATGACCAAATCCATGCCGACCAGGCGGCTTCATCTTTTCGCGCTTCTCGGCGCGATCGTTGTGCTGATCCCCGGCGCGGCGATCGGCGGCAGCGTCGATGGGCAGGTCACGTCGGCGATCCCGATGACGGAGCCGCAGAACGATGCACTGCAGCAGTCCCCTTCGCCATCCGCCAGCGTCGCGGCGCTGAAGAGCGGTCTCGATGCGCTGGCGGCAAACGACATTCAGCGCGCGCGCCAAGTGCGCGAAACGCTGCCGGCCAAATCGCTCGATCGGCACATCCTTGCCTGGGCGATTGCGCTCTATGGCGGCGACCAGGTGCCGAGCGGCGAAATCGCCGATGCCGCGAAGATGCTGCCGAACTGGCCGGGCACGATCGCCTTGCGCAAGAACAGCGAGCGCGCGCTCTATCGCGAGAACCCCGCGCCACAGGTCGTGGTGCGGGCGTTCGACGGCAGCCAGCCGCTGACCTTCGAGGGCGTGGTGATCCTTGCCCGCTCCTATGTAGCGCTGGGCGATACGAAGGCGGCGCGCTCGGTGCTGTCGCCATTCTGGCGCACCGAAAAGCTCGAAGCCACGGACGAGGCGGCGGTCATCCGCGAGTTCGGCGCGCTGATCCCGGCCGCCGACCATCGCTTCCGCATGGAGCGCATGTTCTATGCCGATCGGGTCGCTTCGGCGCTGCGCGTCGCCGGTCTCGCCGGCGCCCAGCAATTGGCCGATGCCTGGGCGGCAGTCACCAAAGGCGACAAGAACGCGGCCAAGCTGCTGAAGGCGGTGCCGGCAGCGCAGCGGGCGGCCGGCTATCTCTTTGCCGAAGCCGAATATCTGCGCAAGCAACAGAAATTTTCAGATGCCGCCGCGCTGGTGCTGAAGGCGCCGGGCGACCGCGACGCTCTGCTCGATCCGGACGCCTGGTGGGTCGAACGCCGGGTGCTGTCGCGCGAGCTGGTCGACCAGGGCGACATGAAGACCGCCTACAGAATAGTCGCCGCGCATGCCGCCGAAAGTCCCGCCAATGCTGCCGAGGCGGAATTCCATGCGGGCTGGTACGCGCTGCGCGGCCTCAACGACCCGAGCACCGCCGCCAAGCATTTTGCGCAAATCGCGGAGCTCGCCCAAGGGCCGATGTCGCTGTCGCGCGCCTATTACTGGCTCGGCCGTGCCGCCGAAGTCGGCGGGCCCGGCAGTGCCAAGGATTATTTCAGCCGCGCCGCCAGCTACGGCACGACCTTTTACGGCCAGCTCGCCGGCGAGCGCGTCGGCCGGCAGATCCTCAACATCGTCTACCCGCAGCCAAGTGCCGCCGACCGCCGGAATTTTGCCACCCGCGAGGCGGTCAGCGCCATCAAGCGGCTGCAGGAAGCCGGCTATGACCGCTATGCCGAGACGCTCTACCGCGACCTTGCCGGGCAGCTGAACAGCCCCGGCGAAGTTGCGCTGCTTGCGGCGCTGGCGGAAAGACAAGGCAACCATTTCATGGCGCTGAAGGTCGGCAAGATCGCCGGCGCACGTGGCATCGATGTCGGCGCGCTGTTGCATCCGCTCGGCGTCATTCCCGACACCGCCAACATTTCCGGCTCGGGCAAGGCGCTGGCCTATGCGATTGCCCGCCAGGAAAGCGAGTTCAACATCGGCGCCGTCTCCAGCGCCGGCGCGCGCGGGCTGCTGCAACTGATGCCGGGCACGGCCAAGCAATTGGCGAAGAAGGCCGGCATGACTTTCTCGCAGGCGCGGCTGACCACTGATGCCGGCTACAATGCGACGCTGGGCGCCGCCTTTCTCGGCGAGCAGCTCGGCCGCTTCGACGGCTCCTACGTGCTGACCTTCGCCGGCTATAATGCCGGCCCCACCCGCGCCGCCCAGTGGGTGGCGAAATACGGCGACCCGCGCGGCAAGGACGTCGATGCAGTCGTCGACTGGATCGAGCGGATTCCCTATACGGAAACAAGAAGTTACGTTCAGCGCGTGATGGAGAATTACGAGGTCTACAAGATGCGTATCTCCGGCAAGTACGATATTGTCGGAGATCTGGTGAACGGCCGGGGTTAGCCTTTCCTTCTCTCCTTGTGGGAGAAGGTGGCGGAGCGAAGCTCGGTCGGATGAGGGGTGCTCCAGCTTGGTTCCGACAGCGCTCCGTCCAACACCCCCAACCGTCTCGGCGCTAACGCGCCGATCCACCTTTTCCCACAAGGAGAGAAGGAAGAGCCCCCGATTTGACCGCCCCTGCCCTCGCCTGTAGCAGTCGCAAACGATCTGGCAGCAGCACGGAATCGAGTGTACATGCCAAACGACGAAGGCTTCTCCGATTTCTTCTACGCCGCGCCGGACGGGCTGTCCCTGCACGCCCGCATCTACGGCGAAGCGAATTCCGGCCACTGGCCAGTCGTTTGCCTGCCCGGCCTGACCCGCAATTGCCGTGACTTTCACGAATTGGCGCTTTATCTGTCGACGCAGGCGAAGCGCAGGGTTGTCGCCTTCGATTATCGCGGGCGCGGGCAGTCCGCCTACGATGCCGATATCGCCCATTACAATAACGGCAGCGAGGCGGGCGATATCCTTGCCGGGCTGGCGGCGCTGAACATCGAGAAGGCAGCCTTCATTGGGACGTCGCGCGGCGGACTGATCATCCATGTGCTCGGGGCGATGCGGCCGGCCGTGCTGAAGGCCATCGTCTTCAACGACATCGGCCCGGTGATCGAGGCGCAAGGTCTCGCCCATATCCGCTCCTATCTCGACCTCGCGCCCAGGCCGAAGACGTACGCAGAGGTGGTCCGCGGCCTGCGCAGCACCCATGGCGCGGATTTTGCGGCGCTGACCGATGCGGATTGGGAGCGGATGGCATCAGCCCTCTACCGCGAGACCGAGGAGGGATTTCTGCCCGATTTCGATCCGAAACTGGTCGAGACGCTCGCGGGGCTCGATCCCAGCCGGCCGCTGCCCGATCTTTGGCCACAGTTCGACGCGCTGGCGGCCATCCCGATGCTCGTCATACGCGGCGCCAATTCGAAGCTGCTGTCCGCCGAAACGCTCGAGCAGATGCGGACGCGCCATACCGATATCGAGACGATCACCGCCGACGGCCAGGGCCATGCACCGTTTTTGGAGTCCGGGATCCTGCCGGGCAGGATCGCTGGTTTTTTCGATCGGGCGGAGCGGCGGGGTGGCAGGAAGTAAAGCTCGACCGAGCGAAGTAATTCACGCGCAGGTTTTGCGTCGGTCAAAGCATTCCGACGGCCGTTGACAGTTCCGTTGGAATTAGCGGTGAAATACTTTTTATCGATGTCGGCGCTGCCCCTCATCCGCCTGCCGGCACCTTCTCCCCGTATAGCGACGGGGAGAAGGGAGGTGTCTGCAACGCTGGGGATTAGCGACTCTTTCGCAAGGACGCCTTTCTCCCCGTCGCTATACGGGGAGAAATGCCCGGCAGGGCAATGAGGGGCAGCGCAACCCTGAGCGGGCTGATGTCTCACGTCAGATCCGTCAGGACTTGGCGTTTCTCTTTGCGGGCTTTGGGGCCTTGCTTCCGGCCGGCTCGCTTTTTGGCTCTCGCCTCGCCGGAGGTGGAGAAGACAAAGCGCTTGCACCGCCTCTGTCCGCGCCACTGCACCGCGGCGTTTCCAGCACGGTGACGCAGCCATCGAGATCGTTGGTGGCCAGATGGGCGTAGCGCATGGTCATCGACAGCGTCTGGTGACCGAGCCACATCTGCACACGCCTGATGTCGATGCCGCCCTGGACGAGACGCGAGGCGCAAGTATGGCGCAATATATGCGGCACGACCTGATCGTCGGCGCCAAGCCCGACTTCGGCCTTGGCATCGTTCCAGATGGCGCGAAACTGCGCCTGGCTGAGCTTGGTGAACGGGCCTTTGGGCCGGCGGCCCTCGGTGGCCGGCAGCTTGATCACCTCTTTTACCCGCTCGGTCATCGGAATGGTGCGGCTGCGGCCGGATTTGGTGATCCAGAAACTGACGCGGTGCTCCTGGATATCGTTCCAGATCAAACCCAGCGCTTCGCCGAGGCGGCAACCGGTGTCGACGAGAAAGACGGAAAGCCGATAAGCGTCCTCGCTGCGGCTCTTGATGGCAGCGAACAGCCGGGCCTCCTCGTCCCTTTCGAGGAAACGAATCCGTCCCGCCCGCTCCTTCTGGCGGCGGAACTCGGGCAGGCTGTGGATATCTCCCATCTTGTGAGCCTTGCGCAGCAGTTTGCTGAGGGCAGCCATCTTCCGATTGATGGTTGCGTTGCTGTTGCCGCGCTGGCGCAAGGTGCCGATAAGATTGTCGAGGGTGCTTTGGTCAAAGGCGCTGAAACGCTCCCCAAGGAGGATCTCGTCTATTTCGCCGATGAAGGAGCTGACATTGTATTTATGCCGCCCGTCATCCCAAAGTATGTCCCGGTATGCTGAAAAAAGTTCTCCGATCCTGTGCGACTTTACTTCTCGTATCTTGTTGTAACTGTATTTTATTTTTCCAGTTTGAGAAGAAAACATCGAAAAATGATCAGAGGTTCCTCCCTCTTGAATCGCATCGTTCGTCATTATTCGCCACACCCCCGAGTGGATAGGCCTAGACCTACCTGCTTGGCGGTGCCCTTTCAAGAGTTTTAAGCGTTGTGGCCGATTTCATCCACCAGTGGCGGATCCCAACGACATCGTTCCACAACCCTGTTCAGCTACCGAACCCCCTTTCCTTCTGTTTGCGACCAGTCGCGAAAACAAAAACAGCCCGGGCGTTAAGGCGCCCGGGCTGGATTTCACTTGCCTTAAGTCCAGCCCTTAGAACGAGCGCTGGAAGCGGAGGAAGCCGCCAACGGCGTTTTTCTTGTCGCCCGGGATGCCGGTCCAGTTGTATTCATAACCGGGCAGCGAGTCGCTATCGATGTGGTGGCTGTTATGAGCCCAGTCCACTTCGGCCGTGATCGTCATGCCGGGAACGATATCGTAGGCGATATTGGCCGCGACGCCAGCTTCCTTGGCTTCGTCATACGACGCCTGCAGGTTGAACGAGGTCTTCTCGTTGATGGTGTAGGTGCCACCACCCCAGACTGCCCAGTTACCGCCCCACTGCTTGTAGAAGTTGCGCGGGAGATTGTCGTCAGAGCCGTAGCCGGCCATCAGGAACAGCGACAGGTTCTGCATCGGCGTCACGTCGAGGCGAACCTTTCCGGCCCATTCTTCCAGGCTGCTGTCATAGGCAACAACACCGCTGATGGAACCCCAGCCCTGCGTGTACTTCACGCCGCCAACGAGATACGGAACATAGCTGTCGACCGAGTCGTGACCGAGAGTGATGGCAGTATTGGCGCTGTTAAGGATAAAGCCTTCACCGGTTTCCAACGACGCCACGGCCGAGAAGCCGTTGCCGGCATCGAAGTAGTACTGGACGACATTGGTGTCGAAGCCGCCGTAGGGAACGATCGTATCCTGGATGACGTTGCCGGCGTAGCCGGTGAACGTGTTGAAGGCTGTTTCGTCCTTACCGACGCGAAGACCACCGAGCTGGATCCAGGCGAAATTCAGCGAAACGCCTCTGCTACCAAACCTGGAAAAGTGCTCGTCGAACCCAGGCACGTCTTGATAACCGGTTCCCCAGTTGAAGCGGGTCTCGGTGTAGGTCTTCAAGGTGCCCATCTCGGTTTCCTGGCCGGTGTAGGTCCTCAACGTGAAGCGAGCCTGCTTGTAATAGCCGTCGTTGACGTTGTCTTCACCATCCAAGGCATCCGACAGGTCCTGGTACCTGGCGCCGTCGAACGAGCCAGCCTGGCCCACGGAGATGTCATAGCGGACATAGCCGCCGATGCGCAGGCAGATTTCGGTGCCGGGGATGTAGTAGTAGCCAGCGCCGTAGACGTCGCAGATCTTGACGTATTCAGCGGGTTCCGGCTCGGCGACGACGACGGCGTCGGCGGCGCGCGCACCGGAAACTGCGATCAGTGCCGCAGCGGAGCCGAGAAGAAGGCTCTTGATGTTCATTTTCTGACCTCCAGTCAGAATCGGGACGGTGGCCGGCGAAAAGCAGCTCGTTGGGTCCGTTTTTATTTATATTTCAAATAGATAGTCCTAAGGCCGTCAGTGAGGCCCTGTCGGCCAAAAACGTTTACTCGCAAAGGCCTTGGCCCGAACCGGTCTTGAAATATCGCTCGAGTTGCCGCGCGTTGGCCTCGGTTTCAACCCCGATGTAGGCCTTCAAGATTACAGGCAGATAAGCCTTAGTCGAAGTCACATAGCCTGATCGGTGCGAATCAAAACGGCGTCGAAGATCGTTGGTCGATCCGACATCGCCGTTACGGAGTTGCAGAAATTAGACGTACCACATGGTCCCCCTACGCTACTTCGTAGCTTCGGGCGACACCCTACGCCCAAAATGCGGTTTCGGGTGGCCTGCCACCCAAAGCCCGCAGGGCGTAGGGTGGCGGAGAGGATGGGATTCGAACCCACGAGAAGCTTTTGACCTCTACTCCCTTAGCAGGGGAGCGCCTTCGACCACTCGGCCACCTCTCCGTTGCGCCGGTGGATAAAGAAAAGCGCCGGCACAATCAACAAGCTGACGCTATTATCCTTGAAAAATCGACCCTTCGCCAAAGCGCCGCGCGGCGATATGGCGATTCTGCGGCAATTCCCCGGTTCGCGACTCGGGCCATGGTCACATTTCGGGCCGACCATCGCCGGAATCCGCCGTTTGCAACGGCTTGCGAAGGGCTGTTGGTTAACGGGAGCTTTCGGAGTGAGGCCAAATCGTGTCATTTGTGCAACAACGCTGGGGTATAGCGCCAACACAAACCTTTTGCCGGTACGATCGTGGTTGAACGCCGCCGTCTCATGGGTAATGTCGGGTTTGAAGGAGCGGCGCGGTGCGCATCTTTTTCGGTAGTGGGGATGGGGCAGGGAACGCTGTCCTTCAGCAAAGAATACCCAGACCCGTTTTTTAACTTTTGACTGGAGGTCAGAAAATGAACATCAAGAGCCTTCTTCTCGGCTCCGCTGCGGCACTGATCGCAGTTTCCGGTGCGCGCGCCGCCGACGCCGTCGTTGTCGCCGAGCCGGAACCCGCTGAATACGTCAAGATTTGCGACGTCTACGGCGCTGGCTACTTCTACATCCCCGGCACCGAAACCTGCCTGCGCATCGGCGGTTATGTCCGCTATGACATCGGCATCGGTGACGTCGGCTCATTCGACGGTGCAAAGACCACCGATCAGCAGGACGGCGACTCGCAGGATACCTACTACAAGCACGCCCGCTTCACGCTGAAGACCTGGACCGGCCAGGAAACCGAGCTCGGCACCCTGAAGACCTACACCGAGACCCGCTTCAACTGGGGTAACCACAACGATTACCTTGATGACAACTTTAACGGCGGTACGAGCGTTTCGCTGAACTTTGCCTGGGTCCAGCTTGGTGGTCTGCGCGTCGGCAAGGACGAATCGGCCTTTGATACCTTCATCGGCTACGCCGGCAACGTCATTCAGGATACGCTGGTCCCCTACGGCGGCTTCGACACCAACGTCGTCCAGTATTACTTCGATGCCGGAAACGGCTTCTCGGCCGTGGCATCGTTGGAAACCGGTTCGGGCAGTGCCGCTGCGGATCCTGGCATTTTCCAAGACAGCAACAGCGGCAATGATTCCATCGACAGCTATGTCCCGTATGTCGTCGGCGGTATCAAATACACGCAGGGCTGGGGCTCGATCACCGGTGTCGCCGCCTATGACAGCACCTGGGAGGAGTGGGCCGGCAAGGTTCGCGTCGACGTTACGCCGATACAGAACCTGACACTGTTCCTCATGGCCGGTTACGGTTCGGACGACAACATCGACCGCAACTTCTACAAGCAATGGGGCGGCAACTGGGCAGTCTGGGGTGGTGGCACTTACACCATAAACGAGAAGACCTCGTTCAACCTCCAGGCGTCGGCTGACGATGACAAAAACTACGGCGTCGCCGCGAACATTGCCTACGATATCGTTCCCGGTCTCACGATCACTGCCGAAGTCGATTGGGCCCGCGACGGCCAGTTTGACAAAGCCTACGATCGCAACTGGACCAATGCCGACGACAAGGACAGCGTCGGCGGCATGCTCCGCTTCCAGCGCTCATTCTAACAGTCCGAGCTAGATTGAGATTGAACCCGGCGGGCAACCGCCGGGTTTTTCGTATCGGCGCGACGCAGCTGTCAACTCTCGATGCATAATGCAGGCTGCTGCTGAGCAGCCGATCGCAGGGCTGGTCGAATGCAATGCTCGCTCCGCACGCTTGTTCGTGCAAAAGAAAAACTTGGGCCGATCTGAAGAGCTGGCCTACCGGATCAATGTATCTCGACAGCAAGTCACGATCGACCTCGGCCGATCGGGCGCATCCTACTTGTTCAAATTTCAGCCAGATCGCCCAAGGCGTCAATCAGCGGCTGAATTGCGCTCTCATACTTTTTCCAGCGTTTGACGGATGAACTATAGATCGGCTGCCGGACCTGCCAGCGGCTGGGGGTATTGACCGATCCGCTCCTCTCGAAAAAGCGCAGGCAGGAATCGTCCCAAAGCAAGCCGAGATGATCGATGAGACGGCGCGATTGCGTCTCCTGATCCGCAACCAGCGTCTCATAGCGGCTTTCGAAAATACGTCCGGGAAAGACCTTGTCCCAGTGCCGCATCAAGCGATCATATTCGCGGTAGTACAACCCGAGTGTCTCAAGGTCGGCGTTGTAGCCGTGGTCCTTGGTGAAATGCAAGACGAAGCAGGAGACGCAATTGTCGATGGCATCGCGCCGGCAATGAATGATGCGTGCGTTGGGAAAGAGAATTCCAATGACGCCGATAAACTCGAAGTTGTGCGGCATCTTGTCGACGATGCGGGGCGCGGCAGGCGCGTGCTGGCGCAGATAAGACAGGTATTCTTCGGCCAGCGCCCTCGACTGATCCCTCGTCATCGACATAATCGAATTGCGCAGGTCTTCATCCGACAGTGTTCTAAAGCCCATCGAGTTCGCGATTCGCCGCAGCTTCGTAAGCTCCCCGGCGCCATGGACATCCGGATGGCTCGCGCAGATCTGCTCCGTCAGCGTCGTCCCCGACCGGGGCATGCCCAGCACAAACACAGGCACTTCAGACGGACTGCCGTGGCCAGCCTTGGCTTCCAATAGTGATGGGCTGAATATCTCGATCATGGAATCGACGCTTCGGCGGTAGTACTCCAGGTCGAAATCGTGACCAGCGGCCTTTTTCGCCCTCTTGAAGTGGTCTATCGCCTCTTCATAGCGCTGAAGATCGTTCAGCACTTTGCCTGCCGCGTGGTGGAGCTGCGATGCAGCAACGGGTTCGAGCCTGGGATTGGAGAGTTCGCGCAGGATAGAGTCGAGCTCGGCAGGTTTTTCGGTGAACTTTTGCGTGTCGACCAGGTAATTGTAGGCTGCCCCAACATCGACGCGACGTTCTATTGCCTGATCGAGATAGGCTCTGGCTTCGTCCATGCGGCCGAGGCTGGTGAGCGCACCAGCCAGACCAATCCGGACCATGGGATGGTCGCCGTTGATCTTTAGCGCCTTCTCGTAAAGGGGCAAAGCCATCTCGGCCTTGTCGAAGTTGACGTAGGCACGCGCCAGTCCGCAAAGCGCTTCCACCAGATCGGGTTTCAATTCGCAGGCGCGCTGCAGGTGCCTGATCGCAAGCAAGCTGTCGCCAAGCTTCAGACCGGCCTCTCCCAGGCTAAGGTGGAAATATGGATTCTGAGGCGTCTGGCTTACTGCCCGCGCAAAATATTTGAGAGCCAACTCGTCGTCGATACCGAGCCCCAACGTGCCGAGGATGTAGAGCGAAAGCGGGTGGTTGGGCGTGCGGGCGAGAACGCGATGGCATAATTCCTCCGCCTCCGGGAGCCGCTTGGCTTGCTGAAGTTCGAGCGCCTGTCGCAGCAGCATGTCGTCAGCTTGCGCGCGCGAGGGCGATTTCACTTTCGACGGCTGCACTTTCGGCGCCGAGCGGGACTTTATGTGTTTGGACCAAGCGGGCGGCAGTCGGTTGCTCATCATGTCTCGCTAGCAAAATGGTCCGGGAGAATCCAGCCTGGCCTGAAGGGCTGGCCTATCCTGTCGGGCGCCCTCCTTGTTCAAAGTTCGGCTAGGTCGCCCAAGGCGTCGATCAGCGGCTGGATCTTGCCCTCATAGTTTTTCCAGCGCTTGACAGATGACCTGTAGATCGGCTGCCGGACTTGCCAGCGACTGGCCGTGTTGACCGATCCCTCCTTGTCGAAGAAGCGCAGGCAGGCATCGTCCCAGGGCAATCCAAGATAATCGATAAGACGGCGCGATTGTGCCTCCTGATCCGCAACCAGCGTCTCGTAGCGATTTTCGAAGATGCGTCCTGGAAAAACCTTGTCCCAATGCCGCATCAGGCGATCGTATTCACGGTAGTACAGCCCGAGCGTCTGCAGGTCGGCGATGTAGCTGTGTCCCTTGGAGAAATTCAGGAAAAAACATGAGAGGCAATTGTCGATGGCGTCGCGGCGACAGTGAATAATCCGCGCGTTGGGAAAGAGAAGGCCTATGAGACCGATCAGTTCGAAATTCTGGGGCATTTTGTCGACGACGCGAAGTGCGGTCGGCGCACGCTCACGAAGGTAGGACAGGTGCTCCTCGGCCAGGATTTTGGACAGGTCAGGGGTGATCGGCACTATCGATTGGCCCAAAGCCCGTGCCGAAAGCCTGGTGAGGCCGGTAGCATTTGCGGCTCGCCTTAGCTTGCTCAGTTCTCCTGCGCCGTGAACATCCGGGTGGCTCGCGCAAATCTGCTCGGTCAGGGTGGTCCCCGACCGGGGCATTCCCAACACAAACACGGGCACTTCCGATGGGCTTCCATGACCCGCCTTGGCAGCCACCATGTCCGGGTTGAAGAGTTCGATCGTAGAGTCGACCCAGCGGCGATAGGCTTCCAGGTCAAACTTATAGCCTGCGGCCCGCTTGCCTTTCTTGAAATGATCTATCGCGTCTTTGTAGCGCCCAAGGTCGTTCAGCACCTTGCCGGCTGCGTGATGAAGTCTCATCGCACTTTCGGGGTCAAGTTTTGGGTAGCCCAGTTCGCGCAGAATGGACTTAAGTTCGGCCGGCTCTTCGGTGAATTTGCGCGCATGCACAAGCTCGTTATAGGCAGCGGGCATCGCGATGCGACGTTCGATCGCTTCTTTCAGATAGACTTCGGCTTCGTCCACGCGACCGAGACCGGTGAGTGCGCTGGCCAGTCCTGTCCGAACGCGAGGATGATCACGGTTGATCTTGAGCGCTTTCTCGTAAACCGGGACAGCCATGTCAGCCTTGTCGAATTCGACGTAAGCGCGTCCCAATGCGCAAAGCGCCTCCAGCAAATCGGGCTTCAACTTCAATGCTTGCTGAATATGCCTGATTGCGGGCGAATATTCGCTGACTTTTAGATAAACTTCACCCAGACTAAGGTGATAAAAGGGGTTTTGAGGCTCCTCGCCGACGGCTCGGGCCAAATATCGCAGCGCCATTTCATCGTCGAGCCCGACGAATAGCGTGCCCATGATGTACGAAGCCAAGGGATGGTTGGGCGTGCGCTCCAGCACGCGACGGCACAGTTCCTCAGCCTCGGCCAACCGCTTGGCCTGCTGCAAGCCATACGCCTGTCGCAGCAGCGCATCGTCGGCCTGCGCGCGCGACGGCGGTTTCGCTTTCGGCGGTTGCACGTTCGGCGCCGGGCGGGACTTTATGTGCTTGGACCAAGCGGGCGGCAGTCGGTTGCTCATGATGTCTCGCTAGCAAAATGATCCGGGAGAATCCAGCCTGACGTTCCCGCCTGCCGCGGAACTTGCGCAGGCCAAGCCGGCAGGCTAGCAAGAAGGCCCCTTTTCGAATGAGCCTTTGCCATGCGCCCTCCCCTTACGCCGCTCATCGCCGCGCTTCCCTCCACGGTGCCGTTTGTCGGCCCTGAGGCGCAGGAGCGCGACCGCGGCCGCGCCTTTCGCGCCCGTATCGGCGCCAACGAGAGCAGCTTTGGCCCTTCGCCGCGCGTCGTTGCCCGTATGGCCGAGATTGCCGGCGACATGTGGATGTACTGCGACCCTGACAATCACGATTTGAAGGTAGCCGTAGCTAGGCATCTCGGTGTCGGCGCCGAAAACGTCGTCGTCGGCGAAGGGATAGACGGGCTGCTCAGCCTGGTTGCGCGCATGTATGTGGCGCCGGGCGATGCGGTGGTGACCTCGCTAGGCGCCTATCCGACCTTCAACTTTCATGTTGCCGGCGTCGGCGGCCGGCTGGTCGCAGTGCCCTACGAGAACGATCGGGAAAACCTCGACGGCCTGCTGGCGGCAGTGGCCAGGGAAAAGGCGCCACTGGTGTACCTGTCCAATCCGGACAATCCGATGGGCAGCTGGTGGGAAGCCGCCGAGCTCAGCCGCTTCATCGAAGCCTTGCCGGAGACCACAATGCTGGTGCTCGACGAAGCCTATGGCGAATTAGGGCCAGCCTCAGCGCTGCCGCCGATCGATGTCGCGCGGCCGAACGTCATCCGCATGCGCACCTTCTCCAAGGCCTATGGGCTGGCCGGCGTACGCTGCGGCTATGCGGTGGCCGAGGCCCAGGTGATTCGGGACTTTGAGAAGATCCGCAACCACTATGGCGTCAGCCGCATGGCGCAGATCGCCGGTGTCGAGGCGCTTGCCGATCAGGCCTGGCTGGATAGCGTGGTGGCGCGGGTCGCCGCCGGCCGCGGGCGTATCGCCGCAATAGCCGAAGCGAACGGGCTGAAGCCGCTGGCTTCGGCGACCAATTTCGTCACCATCGACTGCGGCCGCGACGGCGCCTTCGCACTGAAAGTGCTGCAGGCGCTGTTGTCACGCGACGTCTTCATCCGCAAGCCGATGGTGCCGGTTCTCGACCGCTGCATCCGGGTCACTGTCGGCCTCGACCACGAGCTCGACATCTTTGCCGAGGAACTGCCTGGCGCACTGGCGGCAGCGCGGGGGAACTGAAGAGCGCAACGCCGGGATTCCAGTGCTGCCCGCTATTTCTCCCCGAGCAGGCGCATGACGCGCTTCAAGGTGTCCGATAATTCGGCAGCCGCGTCATCGGCGAGGCCGGCCGTCAGCCGGGCGAGGTCGCGATCCGCCGCAGCCTGAAGCCTGGCGAGCTCAGCACTTCCGCGAGCGGTCAGCGACAGGATACGTCTGCGCCGATCGGCTGGGTCAGAGCGTGTCTCGGTCAGGCCAGCGGCGGCGAACCTCCTCAGGACGCGTGTGACATAGGCCGGATCGAGCCGGAGTTCGGCAGCGATTTCGGAGGCCGCCGGCCGGAGATCGAGGTGGAACGCCCGTGCAAGAAACCCTGCCTCACCGCCGCTATTGGCGACAGCGCGGGATCGGCCGCCCAATTCGAACAGCAGCCGCGCCTCGCCCAGCGTATAGGCGCTGTGCGTGAAGGTCAGGTTGAGCAGCCCGATCAGGCGCGTGTAGAAGCGATTGAAGCCACGTATCTCCGCGACAAGGGCATTCCGATCGGCCGGCATGTCGACCTCCTTCTGACGGACCGCTCCGTCAGGGCCATGATCGCCTATTATTTGACTTAGTCAATCATTAATGGAGACGCCGCCTATCTCGCACGTGAAGCTGGCCGATAGCGACCGGAGAGAGACCTTCGATGCACGTTGCGCGGTTGAATTTGCACGGCGATGCGCCAGACTCGACTCAGAGGATGGAGAGCGCGATGACCGATCGTACGGTGCAGGTACGCATATACGGCAAGGTGCAAGGCGTCAGCTACCGGGTCTGGGCGCGGCGCGAGGCGTCGGCGCTTGGCCTTGCCGGGTGGGTGCGCAACGAAGTTGACGGCTCGGTGACAGCCTTGATCGCAGGGACCGGTGCGGCGGTCTCGACAATGATCGAACGGCTTTGGCAAGGGCCGCCGGGGGCAGCGGTTTCGAAGGTCGACGTCGAGGAGATCGAGGTTCGCGATATGTCCGCGGGTTTCAGGATTGTTGCCTAGCAAGGCATGATCCTGCTCATTCGCTTCCATCGCACAAAATTCTCCAGGGCGCAGATAGAGCAAATCTGAAGCCACCCTGCCCGGACATGCCTCGGTCCTTGAATTAATTGAACGTTTGTTTTATTGTCCGCGAAAAGGCGGCTTGTCATGGCGCGTACGACCGGTTCCGACGGAGAGAAGACCGAAGCTGCGGTCCGCGAGGCGGCGGTCAGCCTGATTGCGCGTCTCGGCTACGAGGCGATGTCGATGCGCCAGCTGGCGGCCGAGGTCGGCGTCCAGGCAGCGGCGCTGTACCGCTACTTCCCGACCAAGCAGGATCTTCTGTTCGTGCTGATGCATGAGCATATGGAAGGCTTGATCGAGGCGTGGCGCGCAACACGCCCTGTCGGTGCCGATCCGGCAGCGCGGCTTGCCGCTTATGTGGAAAACCACATCGCTTTCCATATCGAACGCCGCCACTCCACCCATGTCTCGAACATGGAGCTGCGCAGCCTGTCGCATGAAAAACTCACGCAGATCCTGCGCATGCGCACGGCCTACGAGAAGGAGCTGCGCGCCATCCTGCGCGACGGCGTCGAAGCGGGGTTATTCAGCATCGAAGACACCGGGCTCACCGCCATGGCGCTGATCCAGATGATGACCGGCGTCATCGTCTGGTTCCGGCCGGGCGAACGGCTGTCGATCGCCGAAGTCACCGCTACATATCTAGCAATGACAATGCGCCTTGTTGGAGCAAAGAGCGATGGCGCGAGGACGAGCCACGGCGCCGTGCGTCCATTCGAGCGCGCAACGGACGCTGCAGCACTTTGATTTCGCGCATGATCCCGATTTTCGCGGTCGTGCGCCGGGAGGAACGGCATGTACACGCATACGCTCAACTTCGGGCTTGACGAAGACATCGAGGCGCTGCGCGACCTGGTGCGGCGCTTCGCCCAGGAAAAGATCGCACCGATCGCCGCCGAGATCGACCGCTCGAACGAATTCCCGGCACATCTGTGGGCGGAGCTCGGCGGGCTCGGCCTGCTCGGCATCACCGCCGATCCCGATTTCGGCGGCAGCGGCATGGGCTACCTCGCCCATGTCGTGGCGATGGAGGAGATTTCGCGCGCCTCGGCCTCGGTCGGCCTCTCCTACGGCGCCCATTCCAACCTCTGCGTCAACCAGATCAACCGCTGGGCAACGCAGGCGCAGAAGGAAAAGTATCTGCCTTCGCTCTGCAGCGGCGAAAAAGTCGGCGCACTGGCGATGTCGGAATCGGGTGCCGGCTCCGATGTGGTGTCGCTGCGCCTGCGCGCCGAAAAGCGCAACGATCGCTATGTGCTGAACGGCACCAAAATGTGGATCACCAACGGGCCGGACGCCGAGACGCTGGTCGTCTACGCCAAGACCGATCCGGAACTCAATTCGCGCGGCATCACCGCTTTCATCGTCGAAAAGGCTTTTGCCGGTTTTTCCGTGGCGCAAAAGCTCGACAAGCTTGGCATGCGCGGCTCGAACACCGGCGAGCTGGTGTTCGAGGATGTCGAAGTGCCGTTCGACAATGTGCTGCACGAGGAAGGGCGCGGCGTCGAGGTGCTGATGTCGGGCCTCGACTACGAACGCGCCGTGCTGGCCGGCGGCCCGATCGGGCTGATGGCTGCGTGCCTCGACGTGGCGATCCCTTACGTGCACGAACGCAGGCAGTTCGGCCAGCCGATCGGCGAGTTCCAGCTGGTGCAAGGCAAGCTAGCCGACATGTATGCGACGATGAACGCGGCGCGCGCCTACGTCTATGCCGTGGCCGCCGCTTGCGATCGCGGTGAGACGGCCCGCAAGGATGCTGCCGGCTGTATTCTCTTCGCCGCCGAAAAGGCAACGCTGATGGCGCTCGACGCCATCCAGCTTTTGGGCGGCAACGGCTACATCAACGACTACCCGACCGGCCGGCTTTTGCGCGACGCCAAGCTCTACGAGATCGGCGCCGGCACCAGCGAAATCCGTCGCTGGCTGATCGGGCGGGAAATCATGGTGGAGGGCGCCTGATGGCGTCTTTTTGAGATTTTGCCAGAAGCCGCACGATGTGGCACACTTCGGAATATGTGCCACAACACGGGCGAGACGGACCATGGCTGGCAAAACGGGAAAGTCCGGATTTGACGAAGATCCGCAGGCACGGTTCGATGCCGGCGCTCGCCAACCACAGCTTCGTGCTCCGGCGAAACGCGAGCGTGTCAAGCTTGGCGAGGGCGGGCGCTTCGTCATTCCTGCCGCGATGCGCGAGGAGATGGGCGTGAAGCCTGGCGAGGACATGATCCTTCATGTCGAAAACGGCGAGCTGCGGGTAAGATCGTGGCTGCAGAATCTGCGACGCGTCCAGGCCGAATTGTCAGCGTTGAAACAGCCCGGTGAAAGCGTCGTCGACGAATTTCTGAAAGAGCGACGGGAAGAGCAGCGTCGAAGCGACAAGCGTCTCGACCGGCTTCACGCCGAAGGGACAACGGGAAAGCGGACGAAATGAAGCCCTACGTCATGGACAGTTCGGCGGCGCTCGCAATCCTGCTCAACGAGCAAGGCACCGACAATGCTTTGGGGTTCGCGCCGGACGCACAATGCAGTTCAGTCAATGCGGCCGAAATCATCGCCAAGCTGATCGACAAGGGACGCAGCATGGAACAGGCCGCGGACGACCTCGCCAGTCTCGGCATGCCGATCGCCGTTTTCGACGACGCGATGGGCATCGCCGCCGGGCAGCTTCGCCAATTGACGCGGCATCGCGGCTTGTCGCTGGGCGATCGGGCTTGCCTGGCGCTGGCAATTCGCGAGAATGCCATTGCCGTCACCGCTGATCGCGATTGGGGCGACCTCGATGTCGGCTGCAAGATCGAGCTGATCCGGTAGCGCCATGGCCCCCCTCACCTCTCAGATGTTGTCCGCCTCCGATTTCTTCCGCACCAATGCCGAGCGCATGCGGGCGCTGGTCGCCGATATTGCTGAAAAAGCCGCCGCCATCGAGCGCGGTGGCTCGGAAGAGGCGCATGAGCGGCACGTCTCCCGCGGCAAGCTCCTGCCGCGGCAACGCCTAGCCCAATTGCTCGATACAGGCTCGCCCTTCCTCGAAATCGGCCAGTTCGCGGCATGGTCGATGTATGGCGAGGACATCCCTTCGGCCGGCCTCATCGCCGGCATCGGCCGCGTCGAAGGCACCGAAGTGATGGTCGTCGTCAATGACGCCACGGTGAAGGGCGGCACCTATTATCCACTGACGGTGAAGAAGCATCTGCGTGCACAGGAGATCGCATTGCAGAACAATCTGCCTTGCGTCTATCTGGTCGACAGCGGCGGCGCCAATCTGCCCAACCAGGACGAGGTGTTTCCCGACCGCGATCATTTCGGCCGCATCTTCTACAACCAGGCCAACATGTCGGCCGCCGGCATTCCGCAGATCGCCTGCGTCATGGGTTCGTGCACGGCCGGCGGCGCCTATGTGCCTGCGATGTCGGACGAGACAATCATGGTGCGCAACCAGGCGACCATCTTTCTCGGCGGGCCGCCGCTGGTGAAGGCGGCCACCGGCGAGGACGTCACCGCCGAGGACCTCGGTGGCGCCGACGTGCACACAAGGCTTTCCGGCGTTGCCGACCACTATGCGCTCGACGACGAGCATGCGCTGGCCATATGCCGGCGTATCGTCAAAAACCTGAATCGGAACAAGACTGTAAGCCTTGCCTTACAGAAATCGATTCCGCCGCTTCACGATCCACATGAACTCTACGGCATCGTGCCGACGGATCTGCGCCAGCCCTACGACGTGCGCGAGGTAATCGCCCGCACCGTCGACGGTTCCGAGTTCGATGAGTTCAAGCAGAATTATGGCACCACGCTGGTCACCGGTTTCGCCCATCTCAGCGGCATGCCGGTCGGCATCGTCGCCAACAATGGCGTGCTGTTTTCGGAAAGCGCGCTGAAGGGCGCGCACTTCATCGAGCTGTGCTGCCAGCGCAAGATCCCGCTGATTTTCCTGCAGAACATCACCGGCTTCATGGTCGGGCGAAAATACGAGGCCGGCGGCATCGCCAAGGACGGCGCCAAGCTGGTCATGGCGGTCGCAACGGCCAAGGTGCCGAAGGTGACCGTGATCATCGGCGGCTCGTTCGGTGCCGGCAATTACGGCATGTGCGGACGCGCCTATTCGCCACGCTTCCTGTGGATGTGGCCGAATGCCCGCATTTCGGTGATGGGCGGCGAGCAGGCGGCAACGGTGCTTGCCGTGGTCAAGCGCGAAGGCATCGAGCGCAAGGGCGGGGAATGGAGCGCCGAGGAGGAAGCGAAATTCAAGAAGCCGATCCTGATGAAGTACGAGCACGAGGGACACCCGCTCTATTCGTCGGCAAGGCTCTGGGACGACGGCATCATCGACCCGGCCAAGACCCGCGAGGTGCTGGCGCTCAGCCTTTCGGCCGCGCTCAACGCCGAGATCGAGGAGACAAAATTCGGCGTGTTCAGGATGTGAGATGAGCGAAATCGGCCAGAGGATTCGCATTCAAACCGGCGACATCACGAAGCTGGCGGTCGATGCCATCGTCAACGCCGCCAACACCTCTCTTCTCGGAGGCGGCGGCGTCGACGGCGCTATCCACCGCGCGGCCGGCCCCGAGCTTGTGGCAGAATGCCGGACCTTGCATGGCTGCAAGGTCGGAGACGCAAAAATCACCAAGGGCTACAGGCTGCCCGCGCGCTACGTCATTCATACGGTCGGGCCGGTCTGGCAAGGTGGCAGCAAAGGAGAAGCCGAACTGCTCGCCTCCTGCTATCGCCGGTCGCTCGAAATCGCCGCCGCAAAGGACTGCCGGACGGTGGCGTTTCCTGCGATCTCGACCGGGGCCTACCGCTATCCGAAGGATCAGGCGACGCAAATTGCTGTCGGGACCGTGAGCGCCTTCATCGGCCAGAACATCGTTCCGGAAACCGTCATTTTCTGCTGCTTCGACGAGCCGACGACCGAACTGTATCAGCGGGTAGTTGCTGCACTCGGCAGGGTGTGACCCTGCGCGGGCGACAACCCACCACATCTCCAGACTATTTTTTGCTTCTCGATCTGGCCAGACGAAAGAATAACGGCTATTGATCATCGCAAATACCAATGGGGATTGGGCGAAGATGAGGCGGCGGGTTTTTCAGAGAACAACTGGGCATATACTTGCGGCGTTGCTTATATTAGCGACGCCTGGCATCAGTGCGGCGGAGTCGCTGGCGGGAAGCAAGGGCGAGACACGTTTCTATCCCTATTTGCCGCAGAGCCCGAAGGATCCGTGTACCAGGGCCTACAAGGCCTATGTAGCGGCCGGCGGCCATTCAGCCTATGCAACCACTCCGTATTCCCGGGTGCGTTTTCTGTACATCATCTGCGGCTCGCGCTTGAATGCACCGTCACAGCAAGCTGCCGAAGAATTGGCGTTGAAATCCTGTCAGGCCGCCCGCAGCAGTTACAGAGTTACAACAGGCGGCGGCTGCGAAATCGCTGCCTCCAAGTAGGCGAATATATTTCAGTGTTTGGGGTTTAAATGGGTTTGGCAATGAAATCTTTATCAATCAAGCGAGCAACCATGTCGGTGCTTGCACTGCTTGTGGCTTCTGCACCGAATGTCGGCGCCGCCGAATCGCTGGCTGGAAGCAAGGGCGACAGCCGCTTTCCGGTCTATTTTGCGCCGGGTACAATCGGAGGCTGCGGCCAGAATTACAAGGACTATGTGGCGGCTGGCGGTCACTCGGCCTATGCGATGACGCCATTCAACTGGGCAACCGAATTCACTATTTGCGGTGCTTATCTGAATGCAACATCCCAGAAGGCTGCGGAGGCGCTGGCGTTGAAATCCTGCCAGTCCGCGCGCAGCAAGTACAAGGTCACGACTGCAGGGGCCTGCGCCATAGCTGCCTCCAAATAGACCGACACTCGTCGGCCTTCGACGTATTCAATGGGTGGGAAAGATGAAATCTATAAGCGTCAAACAAGCAGTCTTCTCGCTGATAACCGGGTTGCTTCTAATCTCGAGCCCCAATGTCGGCGCGGCGGAATCGCTGGCTGGAAGCAAGGGCGACGTCCGCTTCTACCCGTATTTTCCGGCGACCGCGGATCGGCCATGCACCAAGGCATATAAGGCCTATGTGGCGGCCAGCGGCCATTCAGCTTATGCGACCACTCCGTATTCCCGGGTGCGTTCGTTGTACATCCTGTGCGGCTCGCGCTTGAATGCGCCCTCGCAAAAGGCTGCCGAGGATATGGCGATGAAATCCTGCCAGGTCACCCGCGACCGTTACAGGGTCACGACCGGGGGAGCTTGCGAAATCGCGGCCTCAAAGTAGGCAGGCCTCGCTTGCCTACCCTTTGACCGCCAGACTACAAAGCAGGGCATTGCCGCAGTTCGCGTGACGAGAATTCGCGCCGTTGGCGGCAGCTCTGCCTGTGGAGGCCCGATGTTCGCCAAGATCCTGATCGCCAACCGTGGCGAGATCGCCTGCCGGGTGATCCGCACGGCACGCAGGATGGGTGTGCGCAGCGTCGCCGTCTATTCCGACGCCGACGATCGCGCCTTGCATGTCGAAATGGCCGACGAAGCGGTGCATATCGGCGCCTCTCCCGCCAACGAAAGCTATCTGCGCGGCGACAAGATCATCGCGGCGGCCTTGGCCACAGGTGCCGAGGCCATCCATCCGGGCTACGGCTTTCTTTCGGAAAACCCCGAATTCGTCGACCAGGTCGCGGCGGCTGGGCTGATCTTCATTGGGCCGTCGGCGGCCTCGATCCGTGCCATGGGACTGAAGGACGCCGCCAAGCGGCTGATGGAAAAGGCCGGCGTGCCTGTCGTTCCGGGCTACCATGGCGAAGCGCAGGAGATCGTGTTGCTCGCCTCCAAGGCGCGCGAGATAGGCTACCCCGTCCTGATCAAGGCGCGCGCCGGCGGCGGCGGCAAGGGCATGCGGCGTGTCGAGCATCCCGATGATTTTTCTGAAGCACTGTCGGGCGCGCGGCGCGAGGCGAAAGCCGCGTTCGGTGATGACCGCGTCTTGGTTGAAAAATATGTCGACAAGCCGCGCCACATCGAAGTGCAGGTGTTTGGTGACAATTTCGGCAACGCCGTGCATCTTCACGAACGCGACTGCTCGGCGCAGCGCCGCCATCAGAAGGTGATCGAGGAAGCCCCTGCCCCCGGCATGACGCCGGCACTGCGCAAGGCGATGACGGAGGCGGCGGTGAAAGCCGCCAAGGCAATCCACTATTCCGGCGCCGGTACCATCGAGTTCATCGTCGATGCCTCGCAAGGTCTGAAGGCCGACCGTTTCTGGTTCATGGAAATGAACACCCGTCTGCAGGTCGAGCACCCCGTCACCGAAATGGTTACCGGCATCGACCTGGTCGAGTGGCAGTTGCGGGTAGCCGCCGGCGAAAAACTGCCGAAGACGCAGAGCGAGATCGCGCTCTCCGGCCACGCCTTCGAGGCGCGCATCTATGCCGAGGACGCGGCAAGAGGGTTTTTGCCGGCGACCGGCACCTTGCACCATTTGAAATTTCCGCAGCCGGCACCGGAGGGTGCGACCATGCGCGTCGAAACCGGTGTACGCGCTGGCGATGCGATTTCGCCGTTCTACGATCCGATGATCGCCAAGCTGATCGTTCATGGCAAGGACAGACGGACGGCGCTCACAGCGCTTGGCGCGGCACTGTCGCAGACCGAAATCGCCGGCTCGACGGTCAACACTGGCTTTCTTGCCGCGCTGGCCGCTGATGCGGATTTTGCGGCGGGCGATGTCGATACCGGCCTGATCGCCAGGCACCAGCAGGCGTTGACGGCGGTTCCGCCGCCGAGCGGTGAGACGATTGCCGCCGCGGCACTTGCCGCGTCCGGTGCGCGCGACTTGCCGTCCTCGGACGATCCCTGGTCGTCACTGGCCGGCTATGCGCATTTCCACGCTGTAGCGCGGAGCACCCTGCTGAAGTTTGGCGAGCAGGAGATCGGCGCGCGCGTGTCGGTGCGGCCGGACGGGCGGTTCGAGGTGGCGCTGGATGCGCCCTATGACAGCGTCAATTCGCGGGATCTCCGCGCGGCGCCTCGCCTCGCCCGCTGGCCGGGCCACGTCACGGTCTTCGATGGTGCAATCGGCTACGGTTTTGCCGTGCCGGATCCGCTGGCCCGAGCCGACGAAGCCGCCGCCGCTTCCGTCAGCCTGCGCGCTCCAATGCCCGGCCTGGTCAAATTGGTGCGTGCAGCCAAAGGCGAGTCCGTGATCAAGGGCCAGCCGCTGCTGATCCTGGAGGCGATGAAGATGGAGCACACCATTGCCGCGCCCCATGACGGGGTTATCGCCGAGATTGCTGCCGAAGGCGCGCAGGTAACCGACGGCACCGTGCTGGTTCGCTTTGCCGAGGAATCTCAGTTGACTGCTGTTTCCCTATCCACGAAGTGATCTCGAACGCGTGACAAAGGCGTCGCCAAAAACAATATGGCCGGGTTTGACCCCGGCCATGTTCGATTACAGCAGCGCGTCTTACGGCGCCGCGGCCATCACGGCTGGATCGGCGCGTATTTGCCGTCATGCCACTGGTTGATGTCGTAGCTCGCGTTCTTGAGGTCGCCCTTCTCGTCGAAGGTGACCGAGCCGACAACCGTGCTGATCGGCTGACCGTTCTTTAACGCTTCGGCGACTCTTGCCGGATCGTCGCTGCCGGCGCGTTTGATGCCTTCGGCGAAGGCCTGGATCACCGCATAGGAAAACAGCGTGAAGCCCTCCGGCACGAAGCCGCCGGCCTTGATCTTGGCGATGGCTTCCTTGGCTTCGGGCTTCGCCTGCGGGTCCGACGGGAAGACGAACATGGTGCCTTCGCCGGCCGGACCGGCAACCTGCCAGAATTCCGGCGAAGCGATCGAGTCCGGCATGATCAACTGGAACTTGAGGTTCTGCTCCGCCGACTGGCGCAGGATCAGGCCGGCTTCGGGGTGATAGCCGCCGAAATAGACGACGTCGGCTTTCAGCTCCTTGAGCTTGGTAACAAGAGCGGAATAGTCCTTCTCGCCGGCGTTGATGCCCTCGTAGAGGATCTCTTTGAGACCGTTCTGGTTCATCGTTGCCTTGACGGCATCGGCCACACCCTGCCCATAGGCGCTCTTGTCGTGCATGATGACGACGTTCTTGCCGGCATATTTCTTGGCGATCCATGGACCGATGAAAGCGCCCTGCGCATCGTCGCGCGTATAGAGGCGCATGATCGTCGGCCAGCCGGCCTTCGCCGCTGCGTCGGTTAGTACCGGGTTCGAGGAAGCCGGACTCATCATAAGCGCACCGGCTTCGGCGTAGACGGCGGAGGCCGGGATGCTGGAGCCCGAGCAGGCGTGGCCATCGATGAACTTGACACCATTGGCGATGATGCGGTTGGCGACCGAAACCGCCTGCTTCGGATCGCACTGGTCGTCCTCGATGTCGAGCTTGATCTGGCGGCCGTCGACGCCGCCCGCCGCGTTGATCGCGTCGGCGGCGGCTTGCGCGCCCTGCTTGAACTGATCGCCGATGGTGGCAAGCTGACCGGTCATCGGTCCGACCACCGAAAAGGTGATGTCGTCGGCGAAGGCGACCGGCGCGGTCATCATCAGGCCAAATATGGCTGCGCTCAAAATACTGAATTTCTTCATGGTGACACAACTCCTCCATTCTCGCGCGACCATCCCGGCCGCGCCTCTTCCAGAGTGGCGGGAGAATTTCATCCTTCACCGGGGCTGTCTAGACGCATCGTCGGCACTCGATTGGGCCTGCAATACGCAGTCCCAAAGACAAAGCCGCGCCAGCCTTGTTCCGGCCGGTCGCGGCTTTTGCCATGAGCTTCCCAACGCATCGGCGCCAGGACCCGCTCGCCTTCCCTGTCTATTGCACAGCTTGCCGCCGTGTTCTTGATCTTGTTGGCTCAGCCGTCTTGCGCCGCCTTGATTTTTCGAGCCCGGCCCTCTGCGCGGCCTTGACCCGAAGCGTCCCTGTTGTGAGGTCAGTACCCTTGTGAAGTCGATGCCGGCGAATTCAGTGCATCGTCATCCATTCGCGAGCTTCGCGCAGCGCCTTGGCGATCTCGACCTTCGACATGGCGGCAGACAATTCGGAGCGCAGTTCCGCGGCGCGGGCCGAACCCTTGATCGCGGCGATGTTGAACCATTTGTGGGCGGCGACGACATCGGTCTCGCAATCGCGGCCAGTCGCATACATCATGCCCAACTCGAAAAGAATATCGGCCTGGGCAGTTGCCCCCATGGCGCCGAAGCCGGCTTCAAGCATTTCAAAACGTGCCATTTCAAATCCCCTGTTCTGGCTCCCGAGAGCTGTCTCCGTCTGTCCCTCGGTGTCCTTGATTACCGTCGGGGGCGGCCGCTCTTTCGATGCTTTCGAGAATGCCCCGGAGGCTTGAATCCGTCGTTAAATGGCGTGCTTAATTTGAGGAAAACAAAGCTAAAACAAGAGGTAAACGCGAAAATTCGTTAAGGATACAAAGCCAGCAATCGCGCCGGTTTGCACAAGATTTGAAGAAAACTTGCGAGGCGCGGATCAAGACTCCGCTAACCACAGAAGACAAAGACGTGTGCGGCCCGTTTCATTTTTCGCCGGCGCGGCCGTTCGGGAGCGGGCAAAAACCCGCAACCCTTCCGTCGCGGCACCGCTTTTGTTTTTCCAGGAGCTGGACTAGCTTACGTTTGCGTAAGGGGCAGACACCCGGGACGGAGCCCGATTGGACTTACCTGAGGGAGGAAAGACATGTTTCGACAAGTGAGCCTGGCCCTCGCGGCCGCAATAATGATGACCGGCGCGGCATGGGCCGATCCGATCGAAGGCAATTGGAAAACGCAAGCCGGATCGACTGCCGCCATTTCGGGTGGCGGCGGGGCATTTTCGATTACGCTCAAATCCGGCAAATTTGCCGGCAAGAACATCGGTTCACTGAAGGTTGCCGGCGACAACAAATATGCCGGCACCATAACCGACCCGGAAACCGACAAGACCTATTCGGGCAAGGCTTCGCTTTCCGGCAGTTCGCTCAAGATGAGCGGCTGCGTGCTCGGCGGGCTGATCTGCAAGAGCCAGACCTGGCACAAGCTCTGATCGTGCCCTTCCTGCCGGGGTGAGCGGGGCCAGTCGGCCCCGTTTTCATGTTATCGGTCTCGCAGCCATGGCGTCGCCATGGGTCGCTGCACTCAAAGCGGACCCTCTCAGAGATCATCAGCCATTTTTGAACCGCAGATGAACGCCGGGATCAGAGCCGGTTCAGCCGGGGCAAGGCATTGTCATGCGTGTTGAAGGAGACACCGCGCAACGCTTGCCCGCCGCTTCACCATCGTCTGCCTGCTGATGAGCCTGTTCGGCATGTTGTTCGCCGTCCTTGTCGCCGAAGCCGGCCGGCCGTCCCGCTCCTGGGACGTCGCCAGTTCCTGCCGACTCGGTTGCTTGAACCATCTTCACCACTGAAACGACAAAGAGCTGAACCTTTAGAGAAAAGCAAAACGCCAATGAACCGCCTCGCCGCCAACACCCTCAAGACGCTTCGGCTGCTGCCGCGCGCGGCGCTCATCGTGACTGTTCTTTCGGTACCGGTACTGGCCGTGCCGACGATGCGCACCAATGCCGGCTCGACGATCGAGGCGCCTGCGTTGAGGAAGTCAGGCCTCGGCTTTGTGCTGCTGGTTAGCCTGCAGCGCGGTTAGCAGACCGAAAAACGCCGACAGCGCGTATTGAGGCCGCCTTACCCCTCCCAACCGCGCGTCCAACTCTCTATATTGGGTCATGGAAAAGCGAATCTATCCCCAAGCCATTGAATCGGTGGTCACGCCGGAGCCGTTTGGCCGGCAGAGCTTCAACGACGCCAAGAAGGCCGTCGCGGCCCTACAGGTGCTTTACGACCGCAACACCAAGTTCCTGCGCGATTCATTTGCCGCGCTCGCCGCGGGCGGCGACAACAACAAACGCTACCGGGCTTTCTATCCGGAGATCGGCGTCACCACGAGTTCCTTCACGCAAATCGACTCGCGGCAGGCCTATGGCCACATGCCGACGCCGGGGCATTTCTCAACCACCGTCACCCAGCCTGCTCTTTTCGAAAGCTACCTCACCGAACAGCTTCGGCTGATCATGCGCAACCACGGCGTTCCCGTCACGGTTTCGGAATCGACCACTCCCATCCCGCTGCATTTCGCCTTCCTCGAAGGCACGCATGTCGACGGCACTGCTGCCGAGCGCATCAAACGGCCGATCCGTGACCTGTTCGACGTGCCGGATCTCGACGGCACCGACGACCAGATCGCCAACGGCACGTTCGAAGTGGCATTGGGCGAGGCACGGCCGCTGGCGCCGTTCACCGCGCAACGGATCGACTATTCGCTGCACCGGATGTCGCATTATACGGCGACCAGTCCCCAGCATTTCCAGAACTTCGTGCTGTTCACCAACTACCAGTTCTACATCGACGAATTCGTCGCCCGTGCACGCGAATTGATGGCCAATGGCGGTGACGGATATGTCGAGTTCGTCGAGCCGGGCAACATCGTGACCAAAGCAGGGGACGGTGCGCCCGGTGAGGGTGCTGCGCCCCCTCGCCTGCCGCAGATGCCGGCCTATCATCTGAAGAAGCCGAATCATGGCGGCATCACCATGGTCAATATCGGCGTTGGGCCTTCCAACGCCAAGACGATCACTGACCATATTGCGGTGCTCCGGCCGCATGCCTGGGTGATGCTCGGCCATTGCGCCGGCCTGCGCAACACGCAGGCGCTCGGGGATTATGTGCTGGCCCATGCCTATGTACGAGAAGACCATGTCCTCGACGACGATCTTCCGGTCTGGGTGCCGATCCCGCCGCTAGCCGAAATCCAGGTGGCTCTGCAGGAAGCGGTCGCCGAGGTCACCGGGCTTTCCGGATATGATCTCAAGCGCATCATGCGCACTGGCACCGTCGCCACTATCGACAACCGCAATTGGGAGCTGCGCGACCAGCGCGGGCCGGTCCAGCGGCTGTCGCAGTCGCGGGCGATCGCGCTCGACATGGAATCGGCGACGATCGCCGCCAACGGCTTCCGCTTCCGGGTGCCCTATGGCACGCTGCTTTGCGTATCCGACAAGCCGCTGCATGGCGAATTGAAGTTGCCGGGCATGGCGACCGAGTTCTACAAGCGGCAAGTAGCGCAGCACCTGACCATCGGCATCAGGGCGATGGAGAAGCTGGCTGAAATGCCGATGGACCGACTGCATTCGCGCAAACTCAGGAGCTTTTCGGAAACTGCCTTCCAGTAAATGCCGAATCGCATGTGTCTGTCCAGGTCAGGACATTTCGTCATCTTGATTGAGCCGCACTTCTGCCGATAGACAAAGCGATGGCACGTGTTCGGGACATGACGGTTGCGCTGGCATTCGTCGCAATGCTTGCACTCTCGGCCGCTCTGGTGGCCGGGTCCTTCGGATCGCTGCATCCGGCCCTCGATTCCTTTGCTCATTTCCGCGTCCATTTTTCGGTGCTGATGGCGCTTTGCGCGCTGCCGCTGCTCGCCACCTCGTTTCGCCTGCAGGCCGCGGCCGCATTGCTGTTTGCGATAGCCTCCTTTGCCACCACGTCGAATGCCTTGCCGCTTTCGCGGCTATGGCAGGTGCAGGCCGCCTACGAAGCCAAACCCGGTGACGAGCCAGTCTACCGCCTGCTGCAGATGAACCTCAGGTTCAACAATCCAACGCCTGAGAAGGTGCTGTCGCTGATCGGCCGGACCCAGCCTGATGTGATCACCCTCGACGAGGTGTCCGAGATGTGGAAGGCAAAGCTTGGGCCGCTATCCGGCGCCTATCCCCACCGGATCCTCTGCCCATATCCCAATGGCGTGTTCGGCGTTGCGCTGCTGTCCAGACGACCGTTTGCCATAGGCACGGAGCCGCACTGCGACAGCCGCGGCGCGATGGCGATCGCCACGGTCGATTTCGGCGGAACCGACGTCGATGTCGCCGCCATCCACCTCACCTGGCCATGGCCGCACAACCAATCACGGCAGATTGGAGGGTTGTCTGACGAAATCGCCTCGCTTGGCGAGACGTCGATCCTGGCAGGCGACTGCAACGCAGCGCCATGGAGCGCCGCCGTCCGACGCGTCGCATCGCTTGGCAAGCTGACTGTAATGCCATCGGTCGGGCCGACCTGGCTCTACAGAAGGCTGCCGGATTTCCTGCGCTTCGCCGGACTGCCGATCGACCAGGTTTTCAGCAAGGGTGCCATCGTTATCCGTTCGGCGTCGACCCTTGAGGACACCGGCTCAGACCATCTGCCGGTGCTGGTGGAGTTTTCGCTACGGTCGGATGAACAAAAGCCGCTCGACGAGCACCAGACGGCGACCGCGCTTGCGGCGCTGCCTGGCGGGACGCGAAGCTGAAAATCGGCAGTCCAATCTCGACCTGGCTTATTACTGGCCCACAAAAGCGCGGATGAGGTGCTCGACAGGGCCGCCGTCGCGATGCTCGTGCGCATCGAAGGCGATCTGCTTTGCCTCGTATTCGGCATAGATGGCATTGATCCGGCGCTTTGCCTCGCGACGTGCCTCGAAACAGTGCGGGTCATCACCGACTGTCAGCCCTCGAACCGACTTTTCGGTGGCCCGCATCATCTGTCTGGCGATGCGGCCATGGCTCTCTTCATGGGCGCGGACGCCAGCGAAGAACCGCTTCCAGCGCTTCTGCAGCGCAGGCGACGTGGCTGAGACTAGTTTGGGATAGGTATAGAAGAGATTGAGCGTCCCGTTGGCCTGGCGCAGGCGGCAGACGCCGTTTTCCCGATGGGCGTCGAAGGTCCAATCATCGACGCTGTAGCCGGTCTGCGCGATGGCGTGGGTCATGAAGCCGTGCTTCGGCCCACTGCGATCCATGGCCTCGATCAGGGCCGCGCCGGTGGTTCCGGCAATGCTGTAAGTTCGTGTCTTGACCAGCACCTTAGTGCCGGCCAAGGCTGCAGGGGCGCACAATGCCCCGATCGCCACAACGCTCGTCAGAACTGCCAGGCGCATTTTTCCTTCCTCCCTGTCGCCGCAGAAAGGAAACACAGGCAGGCGGTTTATTCAACAATCCTACGGTTGCGCTGCTCCTCATCTTGTTTAGTCCGGAGCAAACCTTGTGACTTACATGTTCTGGTAGACCGGGCCCTCGCCGCCCTGTGGCGGCACCCAGTTTATGTTCTGGTTCGGGTCCTTGATGTCGCAGGTCTTGCAGTGCACGCAGTTCTGCGCGTTGATGACGAAGCGCACATCCTTGGCTGCGGGATCGGCGGCGGCATTGCCGTCCTTGTCGACCCATTCGTAGACTGCGGCTGGGCAATAGCGGGTCGAGGGCCCGGCAAAGACATCATGCTCGGAGCGCTTCTGCAGGTCCATGTCGGCGACGAGCAGGTGCACCGGCTCGTTTTCCTCGTGATTGGTGTTGGACAGGAACACCGAGGACAGCCGGTCGAAGGTCAGCACCCCGTCCGGCTTCGGGTAGGCGATCTTCTGGTGCGCGGCGGCCGGTTCCAGCGTCGCGTAGTCGGCCCTGCCGTGCTTCATCGTGCCGAAGGGCGAGAAGCCGAACAGCGTGTTCAGCCACATGTCGAGGCCGCCAAGGCCGACGCCGACAATGGTGCCGAAGCGCGACCATAGCGGCTTGACGTTGCGCACTTTCTTCAGGTCCTTGCCGATATCGGTGGCGCGCCAGGTGGCCTCGTAGGAGGCCAGCTCGTCATTGGTGCGGCCGGCGGCTATCGCATCACAGACATGCTCGGCCGCCAGCATTCCGGAGAGCACGGCATTGTGCGAGCCCTTGATGCGCGGCACGTTGACGAAGCCGGCCGCGCAGCCGATCAGCGCACCGCCGGGGAAGGACAGTTTCGGCACCGACTGCCAGCCGCCTTCGGTGATGGCGCGGGCACCATAGCCCAGCCGCTTGGCATCCTCGAACGTGCCGCGGATCGCCGGATGGGTCTTGAAGCGCTGGAACTCGTCAAAGGGCGACAGATAAGGGTTCTTGTAGTTCAGGTGAACGACGAAGCCGACTGCCACCTGGTTGTCCTCGAGATGGTAGAGGAAGGAGCCGCCGCCGGTCTTCATATCGAGCGGCCAGCCGAAGGAATGCTGGACAAGGCCCGGCCGATGGTTTTCCGGTTTGACCTGCCAGAGTTCCTTGAGGCCGATGCCGTATTTTCCGGGCTCACGACCGTCGGAAAGGTGGTATTTGGCGATCAGTTGCTTGGCCAGCGAGCCGCGCGCGCCCTCGCCGATCAAGACATATTTGCCCATCAGCGCCATGCCCGGCGCAAAGCCCGGACCGTGCGTGCCGTCCTTCTCGACGCCCATGTCGCCGGTGACGACGCCGGTGACCGCACCGACCTCGTTGTAGAGCAGGCCGACCGCGGCAAAGCCCGGATAGATCTCGACGCCCAGCGCCTCGGCCTTGGTCGCCAGCCAGCGGCAGACATTGCCGAGCGAGACGATATAGTTGCCGTGATTGTTCATCAGCGGCGGCATCAGGATATTGGGCAGACGGAACGAACCGGCGGGGCCGAGAACCAGGAAATGGTCGTCGGTGACCGGTGTCCTGAAGGGATGACCCTCCTCTTCGCGCCAGCCGGGCAGCAGCCGGTCGATGCCGATCGGATCGACGACGGCGCCGGACAGGATGTGCGCGCCGACTTCGCCGCCCTTTTCCAGCACGACGACGGAAAGCTCGGGATTGACCTGCTTGAGACGGATCGCGGCGGCGAGGCCGGCCGGGCCGGCGCCGACGATGACCACGTCGAATTCCATGCTTTCGCGTTCGATATCGCTCATCGATCCCTCACTGGCTCGCTATTCCCGGCATCCTGCTGGCTCACGCGCTGCATAGCGCATCAAATAGCGACGGGAAACCGGCGCGGACGTGACAATACCGATTTCGTCAAAAAGTCGCGTCCTGCCGCACAGATTCGCGGTGACGAGCATCAATCTTCAATCCTATTCCGTTTGCACAGATATGTCGCACTGATGTTTTTAATTGTTCGACGGCTTGCTTATCGGCCATACTTCCCGCCATGCGCATATTCGGGCCGGCTGGCTTTTCATCGACGCGCTTTTTTTTCACGCCCGGCCGGTTTTGCCGTGCGGCGCTCTTGGCGCTTCTGCCACTGATGGCCCTCGATGCCCGTGCCGAGCAGCAACTGGTCTGGGCGACCGGCGCCTATTCCTTTTCCGACGAGCGCGGCGGTTTCCGCATCACCGGGGCTTCCGGCATCGGCACGAAGGAGGATCCGCTGGTCATCACCGAAGAGCTGAATTCAGCGACGCCGGTAACGCTGGCCATTCGCACGACAAGGCCGATCCAGCCGTTCGGCAAGGCGGGAGACTTCGCCAATGGTCTGATGTATATGCGCATCGACGTGCTCAACAATAGCGGCCAAGCCTGGGTCGAGTTCCAGTTCGAACTCCAGGAGATCCTCGACCAGCCGAGCGTGTTCGGCGACGGCCTGTCGTTCGACCAGCGCAACAAAACGCCCGAAAATATCTGGTCGAGCAGCTACGCCGATTTCGACCGCAATTTCGAACCGTACGACCGCCTGCTGTTCAAGAACGGCAAGATCGACCCGCTGAAGACCGCCAGCTTCTATTTCCTGATCACCGACTACACGCCGCGCTGGACGTTCTATCTGGTGCAGGATCCGCGCATACCGTCGAGCTGAACTTGCAAATTCAAGCTCCGCGGCCGAATGTGAAACCATGACT
The DNA here is from genome assembly GCF_040322715.1 of Mesorhizobium sp. M0106. Lineage (NCBI taxonomy): Bacteria > Pseudomonadati > Pseudomonadota > Alphaproteobacteria > Hyphomicrobiales > Phyllobacteriaceae > Mesorhizobium > Mesorhizobium sp. M0106. The sequence goes on from NZ_JAMYUA010000004.1 coordinate 86,428, forward strand.
GCCGCCCCCCACACTAGCCGAGCCGATCTCGCCGAGCTGCTGGCCTTCTACGCCAGCGCCGGCGTCGACGAGGCACTTGAAGAACAGCCGGTAAACAGGTTTGCAGAAGCCAGGCCGCCGGAGCGGGTGCCTGCGGCGGCCGCTCTGCCGGCCGGTGAAAATGCATCGCCTCATCGCTCGACGAGCGTGTCGCGCGCCGAAATGGGCGAGAGACCGAATACGGCACCGGCAGTGCGAACGTCCCCGGCCATGTCAACGGTGCCCGACGAGGCGCAGGCGGCATTGGCGCGGCAACTGGCGAGATCGGCGGCAAGCCTCGACGAGCTTCGCCAGCACATGGCGGCATTCGACGGCTGCAATCTTAAATTCACCGCCAAGAACCTGGTGTTCGCCGACGGCAATCCGACTGCCGCGGTGATGCTGGTCGGCGAAGCACCGGGCCGCGACGAGGACATAGAGGGCTTGCCGTTCGTCGGCCGCTCGGGCCGGCTGCTCGACCGCATGCTGGCCGCGATCGGTCTTGACCGGACATCTGCCTACATCGCCAACGTGATTCCCTGGCGGCCACCGGGCAACCGCACGCCGACGCCGCACGAGACCGAGATCTGCCGGCCGTTCATCGAGCGGCAGATCGAACTGGTCAATCCGAAGGTGCTGGTCAATCTCGGCGGCCCGTCGGCAAAGACCCTGCTCAACACCTCCGAAGGCATATTGCGGCTGCGCGGCAACTGGCGCGTCCACACGACCCCGTCTGGCGTCGCCATTCCCGCCATGCCGACCCTGCATCCGGCCTATTTGTTGAGAACGCCGGCGCACAAGAAGCTGGCGTGGCGGGATTTCCTCGAAGTGAAGGCGAAGTTGCGGGCACTTGGGTAACGGTGCAGAACGCGTCTTCCGTCCTCTCCTTGCGAGGAAGGAAGGGCGGCATCATGACCTAGCAGGTAATTGAAATGCGCCCACTTCCGGCCTAGTCATCTCGTCATGACAGCAGCCCAGATTTCCGCCGGCAGTCTCATTCGCGAATGGCGTACACGCCGGCGCATGAGCCAACTCGACCTTGCTATGGAGGCCGAGATCTCGCAGCGGCATCTGAGTTTCGTGGAAAGCGGCCGCGCCGCACCCTCGCGTGATATGGTGTTGCATCTGGCAGAGCAGCTCTCGATCCCGCTCAGGCAGCGCAACCAGCTGCTGCTGGCCGCCGGCTTTGCCCCGAGCTTCAGCGAACGACCACTTGACGATGCCTCGATGGCACCGGCGATGGCGGCGGTCGAGACCGTGCTCAAGGCGCACGAGCCGTTCCCGGCGCTTGCCGTGGACCGGCATTGGGACCTGGTGTCGGCGAACGCCGCCATCGGCCCGTTCCTCGCCAATGTCGCCGACGCCTCCCTGCTGAAGCCGCCGGTCAACGTGTTGCGCCTCAGCCTGCATCCCGGCGGCATCGCGCCGCGCATCGTCAACCTTGCGGAATGGCGGACGCATCTTCTGGAGCGGCTGAAGCGGCAGAACGACGCTGCCGCCGATCCGGTTCTGGTCGAGCTCGAGCGCGAGCTTCGGGCCTATCCGTCCGGCCTTAAAAGCAGCCGGCCGGCGCCGGTCGAACCGAACGCGATTGTCCATCCGCTCAAGCTTGCCCATGGCGACGCGGTGCTGTCGTTCATCAGCACCATCACCGTGTTCGGCACGCCGCTCGACGTGACGCTGTCGGAGCTGGCGATCGAATCTTTTTTCCCCGCCGACGAGCAGACGCGGGCGGTGCTGATGCGGCTGGCGAAAGGGCGGACCGACGCAGCGGGCTGATCACCCTTCCGGCGCGACGGCCTTGCGGGCGCGGGTGCGTTCGAGACCCAGCTGGCGCTCGCGCCAGATGATGAAAATCCCCGCCGCAACCACGATCACGCCGCCGACCAGCATGTTGATCCTGGCGACGTCGCCAAAGACCAGATAGCCGACGACGACGCCGAGGATCATCGAAGTGTATTCGAAAGGTGCTACGACGGAAGCCTCGGCATGGCGATAGGCCGAGGTCATCAGGATCTGGCCAAGCCCGCCGCAAAAACCCGCGGCAATCAGAAGCACCGCCTGTGCTGGCGTCAGCGCCTGCCAGCCGAATGGCAACGAAAGCAGCGCCATGACGCTCGCGGTTACCGAAAACCACAGCACGATGGTCGCCGTCCGCTCGCTCTGGACGAGGTTGCGAACCAGGAGCATGGCGATGGCCGAGATCGCCGCGGCTATGAGGGCGGCGATGACGCCAAGCACCTCCTGATCGCCAAGGGCAGCGCCCGAACTGAGCAGCGTCAGTTCCGGCCACGAGATGATCAGCACCCCGACCAGGCCGACGGCAACCGCACTCCAGCGATAGATGCGGATGGCTTCGCCGAGGAAGATCGAACTGAACACCACGACCAGCAGCGGCTGCGCGTAGTTCAGTGTGATCGCCTCCGGCAGCGGCAGCCGCGTCAGCGCGAAGAAGCCGAGCCCCATGGCACAGACACCGACGACGCCGCGCGCAATGTGGTTGAGCGGGCGCTTTGTCGAAAAGGCGGTTCCGAGTTTTCCCTGGAAGGCGAGGAAGGCGATGATCGGAAAAATGGCAAAGAAGGAGCGGAAGAAGACGATCTGGCCCGCCGGCACGGTGCCTGCCGCCTTGATGCAGGACGACATGCCGACGAAGACCGCCACCGATACGATCTTGAGCAAGATCCCGGTCAGCGTGCTGTGCTCGCCTGCAAGGTCGCCAGCTGCAAGCACTGGCAAATCCGGTCTGGCTGTCACGCCCCTTTTGCTTCCTCGATCGCCGCCCAGATGCACGCCGGCGTTGCCGGCATGTCGATATGCCTGATGCAGTAGGTGCGGTAGTGCGCGTCGGTCACCGCATTGAGCGCGGCAGGCGTCGACCCGATCGTACCCGCCTCCCGCGCGCCCTTGATGAAGGCCACATCCTCGCGACGCAACACAGAGGCGCTCGTTCCGAATTTCGGCGTGACGACGGTCATGGAAGCCTCGCGATAATGCTTGGGAAATGATCGCCTGAAATAGACGTCGCTGCAGTTTTGTCGAGGGAACGTTTCGTGTAAAGAGCGCAGACTTCAAATTATTTGGACCAGCGGACCGCCCGCCGCTCCCGGATCGACAGGAAAAATCAAGGAATGCGCACAGATACCGGCCAGGTCTTCAAGCTCGAAGACTATCGCCCCAGTGATTATCTCATTCCGGAAACCAGCCTGACTTTCCGCCTTTCGCCTGAAGCAACGCATGTGACCGCCGTGCTGACGGTCGAACGCCGCGACGGGATTGCGGCGTCGGTGCCACTGGTGCTGGATGGCGACGGGCTGACGCTCCGCAGCATCGCCATCGACGGCCAGGAACCGAGCCCTGCGGATTTTCTCGCCACGCCCGATCAACTGACAATCATCAGCCCCCCTGCGACAAGGTGCTTCCAGCTGAGAATTGAAACCGTGTTGGCGCCGGCGCAGAACGAAGCGCTAATGGGCCTCTATCGCTCGAGCGACGTCTATTGCACACAATGCGAGGCCGAAGGCTTTCGCCGCATCACTTATTTCCTCGACCGTCCCGACATCCTGTCGGTCTACACGGTCCGCATCGAAGCTCAGCGCCGTGAGGCGCCGCTGCTTTTGTCCAACGGCAACCCGGCCGATGGCGGCGAGCTTGCCGGCGGCTGGCACTATGCGGTCTGGAACGACCCCTTCCCCAAGCCGTCCTATTTGTTTGCGCTGGTGGCGGGCGACCTCGGCAAGATCTCGGACAGTTTTGTCACCCTGTCTGGCCGCAAGGTCGAGCTCGGAATCTATGTCGAACCGGGCAAGGAGAGGCTCGCCGGCTACGCCATGGACGCTTTGAAACGGTCAATGAAATGGGACGAGGAGGCATTCGGCCGCGAATACGACCTCGATGTCTTCAACATCGTCGCCGTGTCCGACTTCAATATGGGCGCAATGGAGAACAAGGGCCTCAACATCTTCAACGACAAGTACGTTCTTGCCGACCAGGAAACTGCGACCGACGCCGATTTCGCCAATATCGAAGCCATCATCGCGCATGAGTATTTCCACAATTGGACAGGTAACAGAATCACTTGCCGCGACTGGTTCCAGCTTTGCCTGAAGGAAGGGCTGACGGTTTTCCGCGACCACGAATTCTCGGCCGATCAGCGCTCGCGCGCCGTCAAGCGCATCGCCGAGGTGCGTACGCTGCGCGCCCATCAGTTTCCCGAGGACCAAGGGCCGCTGGCGCATCCGGTCCGGCCTCGCCGCTACCGCGAGATCAACAATTTCTACACGGCGACGGTCTACGAAAAAGGCTCGGAAGTCGTGCGCATGATCCATACCATCCTCGGCGCCGAGACGTTTCGCGCCGGCATGGACCTCTACTTCGAACGTCACGACGGCCAGGCGGCGACGATCGAAGACTTCATCAAAGTGTTCGAAGACGTCTCAGGTCGCGACCTGTCGCAGTTTTCGCTGTGGTATCATCAGGCCGGTACGCCGAACCTGACCGTCAGTTCGGCGTATAATCCGGCGGCGCGGGAATTCACGCTCGAAATCGAGCAGTCGGTGCCGCCAACACCGTCAGAAAGCCGCAAGCGGCTGATGCACATTCCGCTTGCCTTCGGCCTGGTTGGCGCCGGTGGCGAGGCAATAGCCCACAGCGGCGCCGAAGGGGCGAATGTCGAGGACGGTGTCATCCATATCCGCAAACGCCGCCATGTCGTCAGGTTTTCCGGGATTGCCGAGCGTCCAGCCATGTCGCTCAACCGCGGCTTTTCGGCGCCGGTGACGCTTTCGGTCGAGCAGCGGCCCGACGACCAGTTTTTTCTGGCTGGCCACGACAGCGACGCCTTCTCGCGCTGGCAGTCGTTCAACACTCTTTTGACCGATGCGCTGATTGCAGCCTTCCGCCAGATCCTGGACCACAGGCAACCCGAGTTCAGCGCCCGGCTGACCGGGCTTGCCGGCAAGACAGCCGGCGACGAAGCGCTCGAACCCGCCTATCGGGCGCTGGCGCTGGCGCTGCCCGGCGAGGCCGATATCGCCCGCGACATCGGCAAGAACATCGACCCCGACGCCATTTTCGCGGGGCGCGAGGCGCTGGCGGTTGCGATCGCCGAGGCCAACCGCGAGATATTCTCCAACCTTTACGATCGGCTCGCCGACAATGGCCCGTTCAGCCCGGACGCGGCCAGTGCCGGGCGGCGGGCTCTGCGCAATGTCCTGCTGGACTATCTCTCCTTGCTGCCGGGAGGTGCGGGACTCGCTGCCGGGCACTTCCAATCGGCGACCAACATGACGGATCGTGCCGCGGCGTTGACCGTTCTTGCGCACCGTCACCATGGCTCACCTGAGGCGACCAAGGCACTGGCCGATTTCGAGGCGAAATATGCAACCGATCCGCTGGTCATGGACAAATGGTTCCAGACCCAGGCCAGCGTGCCCGGCCCGCAAACCGTGGACGCGGTGCGCGCCTTGACCAGCCACCCGGCGTTCTCGATGGCCAACCCGAACCGGGTACGGGCACTCATCGGTACGTTTTCCAGCGCCAACCAGACCGGCTTCCATCGCGCCGACGGCCAAGGCTACCGGCTTTTCGTCGAAACGGTGCTGCAGGTCGAAAAACGCAACCCGCAGGTGGCCGCCAGGCTGGCGACGGCGCTCAGGTCGTGGCGCTCGCTCGAACCGGTGCGGCAGGCCAAGGCAAGGGAGGCGTTGCTTTCGATCGCCAATACCGAGAAGCTGTCGGCCGATTTGCGAGACATCGTCGAGCGCACCCTGGCGTAAGCGACCTCCCGTTCTCCCCTTGTGGGAAAAAGGGAAGACCACCCGAAAACCCCATTATTTTAGTCGATTTTTAATCTTTTTTCGCCGCGCCTCTGGACAAGGCGAATCACCTTTGATTCTTTAGGGACGATTCGGAAGTGCGGCGTTGCCGGATCGTCAAGCGGGACAGAAAATCGGGGAGTGCCATTTATGGCGAAGGCGGACGCGTGGGGCGCGCCCGGTGGGACGGCGTTTGAGCGTCGCGAGGCGCGAAGCGACGGTCTCGCGGGCAATACGCGGCTCATTGCCGAACCTGCCTACCGACGGCTGCTGGCAGCCGAGCCGCTGTTGCGGCGATCGATCCCGGCCCTCATCATCATGTTTCTGTTGATCATCGCAGTACTGCGCTTTCTGTCGCTGATGAACGAGCGCGACGAGATCGAGCGCGACGCCAAGGCGATCCTTGCGCTGGCCGCCGGCCACCTGGCCAGTTCGATCGCCGACGCGACCATGATTTCCGCGCCCGGCGCGATCCAGGACCTGCTGGAGAGCACCGGTCGTCAGGGCGCGATGGGCCGAAGCCACGTACTGGCGATCACCGATAGCGCCTTCAAGATCATTGCCGTATCGCCGCAGTCGATGCACTGGGAGGGGCGATCGCTCGATGGCGTCGTGCAGGGCGGGCAGCCGCTGTTCATGTTCGGCGACCGCGCCGGGGTAATGGAGGTCAACATCGGCGGACAGGACTGGTACGCGGCAGTGAGCCTGGCGAATGGCCGAAGGGGTGCCGCGGCAGCGTTCGTGCCGCAGGAGGCAGTTTTTGACGCCTGGCGCAAGACGGTCTCACTCAACGTCACGCTGTTCGTGCTGACGGCCGGCGTGCTGATCATCATCCTCTACGCCTATTTCGGCCAGGCGGCGCGCGCCCAGGCCGCCGATCGCATCTATCTCGAAGCCCACCAGCGCATCGACATGGCGCTGGTGCGCGGCCGCTGCGGCCTGTGGGATTGGGACATGGTGCGCGGCAAGATGTACTGGTCGCGCTCGATGTACGACATGCTGGGCTACGAGCCTTGTGACACGATGCTGTCGTTCGGCGAAGTCGATGAAATCATTCATCCCGAGGACGGCGATTTGTTCGAACTCGCCAACAGGATCGTCGCACGCGAGATCGACCATATCGACCAGGTGTTCCGGATGCGCCATGCCGACGGGCAATGGGTTTGGATGCGCGCAAGAGCACACGTTATCGACCCGGAAGCGCCGGAGATCCAGCTGATCGGCATCGCCGTCGACGTCACCGAGCAGCGGCATCTGGCGCTGCGCTCCGAAGCGGCGGACCTGCGCCTGAGGACGGCCATCGAAAACATCAACGAATCTTTCGTGCTGTGGGATTCGTCCGAGCGCCTGATCATGTGCAATTCCAAATACCAGCAGGACAACGGCCTGTTGGATCGCGACGTGATGCCGGGCGCTCCGCGCGCCGTTCTGGAGGAACGCATGCTGGCCTTCGCCTCGGAGCGGCGGCTTGCCAACACCAACGGACCGCAGGGAGGCGTGACCTTCGAGCGCCAGCTTGCCGACGGCCGCTGGCTGCAGGTGAACGAGTTGCGGACAAGGGACGGCGGTACCGTCTCCGTCGGCTCCGACATCACCCAGATCAAGCTGCACCAGGAGAAGCTGGTCGACAGCGAGCGCCGGCTGATGGCGACAATCCATGACCTCAGCCTTGCCCGCCGCGCGGAAGAAGAACGGGCTCGTGAGCTCGTCGAACTCAATCGCAAATACATGAAGGAAACCGAGCGCGCCGAAGCGGCGAACCGGGCCAAATCCGAATTCCTGGCCAACATGTCGCACGAGTTGCGCACCCCGCTCAACGCGATCATCGGCTTCTCGGAACTGATGGAACGGGGGCTGTTCGGGCCGCTGGGTTCGCCGCGCTACGAAGAGTATGCCACCGACATCAACGGCAGCGGCAAATATCTTCTCGGTGTGATCAATGACATCCTCGACATGTCGAAGATCGAGGCCGGCCAGTTCGCCCTGGATCAGGAAGAAATCGATCTCTGCCCGCTCATCAGGGAGACGGTTCGCGTCGTTTCTCTGCAGGCGGCGGAAAAGTCGATCACCGTCGAAACCCGCATCGCCGATTCGCTGACGCTGTTCGCCGACCGCAGGGCGATCAAGCAGATCCTCATCAACCTTCTGTCCAATGCGGTGAAGTTCACCGGGCAAGGCGGCCACATCTCGGTCAGAGCCCGCAGCATTTCCAGCGCGCTGATCCTGACGATCGAGGACAATGGCTGCGGTATCCCGAAGGCGGCGCTGAGCAAGCTCGGGCGGCCATTCGAACAGGTGCAAAACCAGTTCTCCAAGAGCCATGCCGGCTCCGGGCTCGGCCTCGCCATCTCGCGCTCGCTGGCCGAGCTTCAGGGTGGCGCGTTGAAGATCCGCTCGACCGAAAGCGTCGGCACGATCGTCTCGGTACGCATCCCGATCAAGAAAGCCGCGCAGGCGGTCAGGGCGGCTGCCTGAATGACAAAATAAGTCTCCGGCGGCTCGCACCGCCGGAGCGTTATCAATTCTCACTGCATGCCGTCAGTGCCATCATTGCCCTCGCCGTCCCATTGGCGGTGACCGCCGGGACCCTTCGGCAGTTCGTTCTTCTCGATTTTCCCGTCATTGTCACGGTCGAGCATGGCGAAGACCTTCTTCTGGCGGCTTGTGATGTCGTCGGCGGTCAGCGTGCCGTCGCCCTTGGTGTCGTAACGGGCGATGATGCGCCTGGCCATCTGCTCGAAGCGTGCTTTCTCCAGCGCGTCGGCGAGCTGTGCCACGGTCAGCTTGCCGCCATTGTCGGCGACCATCTTCTTCAGCCGCGCGTTCATGGCGTCGGAGAACTGGTCGAAGGTGATGATGCCGTCATTGTCGTTCATGACCTTGCCGAGGCGCATCATCATGCCGTCGCGCGGCCCGGCCCCGGAGTGCTCGTCTGCATAGGCAGCGGTGCCGACGGCGCCGGCCAGGGCTGCGAAAACGAGTGCAAGTCTGGTTGTCTTTCTCATGGTCTTCTCCTGTTGCATCGTCACCCCCGATGCTAGAGCGGCGGACCTTCAATCCCCCGCTCTATCTCTTTGATTGAACATCGGAACCTCCCAAAGCAGGTCGCAATTTTGGGTCCGATGCTCTCGCCCGTACGGCTGGTTGCCGTCACGGTTGTTTCGCACGAAGCAGAAGGTCGAAATCCTTTCTGACCTTCTGCGACGTCTCCTTGAGGTGCGCTTCAAGCACCCCGAAATCCGGCAGGTCGGTGACGGCCAGAAGCAGATCCGAAAGCCCTGGCGGAACGTCGTCGCGTTCGAACGCGCCGGTGAGGCAAAGCCGTATCATCTGGGTCAGCGCCAGATAGAGCGAATAGGCATCCACCAGTTCCTGCCTGACCTGGGCGCTGGCGAAATCCGGCGCCAGGCGCGACAGGACCTCAGCCGTGCCGGTGGCCCTGCGGCCTGCCTCGATCTTTCCGGTGATCAGCGCAACCTGGGCAATGAATTCGAGATCGATGAGGCCGCCCGGGATCAGCTTGATGTCCCAGGGATCGCGCGGCGGCTTCTCCTTGTCGACCATGGCGCGCATCTCGGATGCCTCGGCCATCACCTTGGCTGGATCGCGCGGCAGAGCGAGCACTGCGGCAACCTCTCCCTCGACCTCGCGGCAGAGCTCGGCATCGCCGCCGATCGTGCGGGCGCGCGCCAGCGCCATGTGCTCCCATGTCCAGGCGTCCTGGCGCTGATACTTCTTGAAGGCGTCGACATGGGTGGCCACCGGCCCCTTGTTGCCGGACGGCCGCAGGCGAAGGTCGAGCTCGTAGAGCACGCCCTCGGCGGTCGGCGCGGAAACGGCGGCGATCAGCCGCTGTGTCAGCCGGCTGTAGTAATGCGATGGGGCAAGCGGCTTGTCGCCGTCGGACTCCTCCGCATCGGCGTCGTGATCGTAGAGCAGGATGAGGTCGACGTCGGAGCCCGCCGACAGTTCGCGGCTGCCGAGCTTGCCCATGCCGAGCAGCGCGACCCGGCCGCAGGCAATATAGCCATGACGCAAAGCGAATTCCGCCATCACCGCCTGCGATGCCGCCTCGATGGTCAGGTCGGCGAGATCGGAAAAAGCGCGGCCGGCGCGCGGCGGGTCGATCGACCCGGCAAGCAGCCTGACACCGATCAGGAATTTTTGCTCCGAAGCAAAGATGCGCAGCCGGTCGAGCACGTCTTCATAGGCTCTGTCGCCTTCGAGGAAGGCGGCAAGGCGCGCCGACAGATAGGCGCGGTTTGGCAGTTCGCTCAGCAGCGCCGGATCGAGCAGCCCATCGAAGACATGCGGCCGGCGCGTGATGATGGCGGCCAGCCGCGGTGCCGCGCCCATGATAGTCGCCATCAGCTTCAGCAAAGCCGGATTCGACTGCAGCAGCGAAAACAGCTGGATGCCGGCAGGCAGGCCGGCAAGGAATTCGTCGAAGCGGATCACTGCCTCGTCCGCCCGCCGCGTCTGGCCGAACGCTTGCAGCAGCGCCGGCGTCAGTTCGGTCAGCCGCTCGCGCGCTTCCGCCGACCTGGTGACGCGGTAGCGGCCGAAGTGCCAGCCGCGGATAACCCGGCAGATGTCGCTCGGCCGCTGGAAGCCGAGCCGCTGCAAGGTCTGCAAGGTATCGGGATCGTCGACGTCGCCGGTAAAGACCAGATTGCCGATGCCGGCCGAAAGCTCCGGCGCGGTCTCGAACAGCGCTGCATAGTGGCGCTCGACCTGGTGCAGCGCCGCGCGGAACGTTTCGGCAAAGCCTGCCGCATCGGCAAAGCCCAGCATGCGGGCGACGCGCTCCAGCCCCTCTTCGTCCTCCGGCAGGATATGCGTCTGCTGGTCGGCAACCATCTGGATGGCATGTTCGACGCGGCGCAGGAACCAGTATTGCCTGGTGAGCGCATCGCGCGCGTCGGCGGTGATCCAGCCGCGCGCGGCGAGCTCGCCGAGCATCGGCACGGTCTCGCGGCCGCGCAGTTCGGGAAAGCGGCCGCCGGCGATGAGTTGCTGGGTCTGGACGAAGAACTCGATCTCGCGGATGCCGCCGCGGCCGAGCTTGACGTTGTGGCCTTTGACCGCGACCTCGCCATGGCCCTTGTGGGCGTGGATCTGGCGCTTGATCGAATGGACGTCGGCAATCGCCGCGTAGTCCATGTATTTGCGCCAGATATAGGGCTGCAGTTCCTTCAGGAACGCGGCGCCGGCGGCAACATCGCCGGCCACCGGGCGCGCCTTGATCATGGCGGCGCGCTCCCAGTTCTGGCCGCGCGCCTCATAGTAGCGCAGCGCCGCCTCGACCGGGATCGCCAGCGGCGTCGAGCCGGGGTCGGGACGAAGCCTGAGATCGGTGCGGAAGACGTAACCGTGCTCGGTGCGGTCCTGCAGAATGCGGACCAGCCGGCGTGTCAGCCGCGAAAACAGCTCGGTTGCATCGAGCGGATCGACGACAGCAGGCGCATCGGGGTCGAAGAAGGCGATGAGGTCGATGTCGGAGGAGAAGTTCAGCTCATGCGCGCCGAGCTTGCCCATGCCGAGCAGAATCCAGCCCGAGCGTCGCGCCGGATTTTTGGCATCCGGCAATCGGAGCTTGCCCTGCTCATGCGCGTCGCGGAGCAGGAAATCGACGGCCGCACGCGTGCAGGCGTCGGCAAGGTCGCTCAGTCGCTGCACCGTCAGCGAGGTCTCGGCTTCGCCGGCGAGATCGGCCAAGGCGATCAGGAAATGCGCCTCCGCCTTACATTGGCGCAGCTCCATCATCAGGCTGCTTTCGGAGACGGCCTCTGCGCGTGATGCCTTGTCGACCACGGCGCCGATCGATGACAGCCGCGCCTCGATGGTCTCGTTGAAAAGCGCATCGAGTATCCGCGGCCGGCGGCGCGCGGTATCGCGCAGGAACGGCGACAGGTCGAACACGGCGGCGAGGAAATCCTGGACGACCCCCTTGCCGGCGAGAAATTTCGCCAGTCGCGGCAGTTCCTTTTGCCGCGCGGCGTCGGCGATCTCCGACAATTCCTGCCTGGCGCGGCTTGCATCCAGCGGAACGAGCTCTACCGCCGGCTTCAACAGCCAGTCCGTTTCGAGGCGTCGCACTGCCATCCTCGCTACCATCAGCGATCCTCCCGCCCGGGAAAACTCATGACGACCGACAATCCGGGATTGCCGGGCAGAAGCTCAAGCCGTCCATTGTGGAATGTCATGATGGCCTTGGCGAGACTCAAGCCAAGGCCGGATCCCGGCTGCGAGCGGCTCTTTTCCAGCCGCACGAAACGTTCGGTCACCCTGGCACGGTCGACATCGTCGGGAATGCCCTGGCCGTTGTCGGAGACGGCGAGTCTGATCTCGCTACCGACACGCTCCAGCGTCACGCGAACCATAGGCCTGGAGGTCGAGTCGGTCGAATATTTGATCGCGTTGTCGACGATGTTGGACAGCGCCTGGCCAATCAGCTCGCGATTGCCGTTGACGGCGAAGGAACCTTGCACCGAAGTTTCGAGCGTCACGCCCGCCTCCTCCGCTACCGGCTCGTAGAGTTCGACGACGTCGTGCACGGCAGCGGCCAAATCAACCCTGGTGGTGCTTTCCGAGGAATAGCCGGCTTCCAGTCGCGAGATCATCAGGATGGCGTTGAAGGTCTTTATCAGCTGATCGGATTCGGCGATCGTTCCTTCCAGCGCCTGCCGGTAGTCGCTGGTGTTGTGCTTGCCGGAAAGCGTCGCCTCGGCGCGATTGCGCAGCCTGGTCAGCGGCGTCTTCAGGTCGTGGGCGATGTTGTCGGAGACCTGCTTCAGGCCCTCGTTCAGCGTGGCGATCCTGGCCAGCATGGAATTGAGGTTTTCCGACAGCCGGTCGAACTCGTCGCCGGCGCCGGTGACCGGCAGCCGGCCGGAAAGATCGCCGCCCATGATACGGCGGCTCGCCTCGGACACGCTGTCGATGCGCTTCAGCGCCGCGCGCCCGACGAAGAACCAGATCAGCAGCCCACCGACGCCCATCATGCCGAGCGCCAGCATCAAGGCGCGGCGAATGACGGCGCGGAAGCGCTCCGGCTCGCCGAGGTCGCGGCCGACCAGCATGATCATCTGGTTGGGCAGGCGCAGCACCAGGGCAATGGCGTTGTGGCCTTTCTCGCCTTCGGCCTGGACTTCGCTCTGGGCGGGCTCGTTCGGGTCGGAGATCGGGTTGCGCTGCCGCTCGAGCTCGCCCTCGCCGAAGCGGCGGTAGGAGAACGGTTCGGTGATCCAGCCCTCGGCCTCGATCACGCCCGGCTCCAGGCTCTGCACGTTGCCGGTCAGGATCTGGCCGTTGGCATCGGCGATCAGATAGAGATTGGCGCCGGGCTGGCGGGAGCGCTGCTCGACGACACGGACCAGCAGCGGCAAGCCGCCGCGCTGATAGGCGCGGGCGAGGCCGAGCACCTCGTCGTTGATCGTGTCCTGGGTCTGGCCGGTCAGCATGCGCGCCGACAGCGAGGTCATGTAGAACACGAGCAGCACCGCGCAGATGGCGAACAGCAGGAGGTAGAGCGCCGAAAGCCGCGCTGCCGTCGTCTTCATGATGGCCGGCACGGAAAGAGTCATGGGGTTCTAGCCGCTTTTCAGCATGTAGCCGGCGCCGCGAACCGTGTGCAGGATCGGCTTGTCGAAGCCCTTCTCGATCTTGCCCCGCAGCCGCGAGATATGAACGTCGATGACGTTGGTCTGCGGATCGAAATGGTAGTCCCAGACATTCTCGAGCAGCATGGTGCGCGTCACCACCTGGCCGGCATGGCGCATCAGATATTCGAGCAGGCGGAACTCGCGCGGCTGCAGCGTTATCTCGCGCCCGGCGCGGCGCACCGAGTGCGACAGCCGGTCGAGTTCGAGATCACCGACCCGGTAGACGGTTTCGGCTTCCCTGGCGCTGGCGCGGCGGTTCAGCACCTCGACGCGGGCGAGCAGTTCGGAAAAGGCGTAGGGTTTGGTCAGATAGTCGTCGCCGCCGGCGCGCAGACCGGTGACCCGGTCGTCGACTTCGCCGAGCGCCGACAGGATCAGCACGGGCGTCGTATTGCCCCGGGACCTGAGCCCGGCAATGACGGACAGGCCATCGCGGCGCGGCATCATGCGATCAACGACCATGACGTCATAGTCGCCGGAATCAGCGAGTGCGAAGCCGGTTTCGCCGTCGCCGGCGACATGGGCGGTATGGCCGGCCTCGGCGAACGCCTTCTGCAGGTAGTCGGCCGCCTCGCGATCGTCTTCTATGACGAGAATCTTCATAGAACCGTTATACGCGATTTCGCTGGAAGATTGAGTGGCCGGCATATGCATCGTGGCCTTCTCCATGGCATGTCGCGAACAAAGTGATTCAGGGATACGCGGTAAGTCTTTGTTTTAGCATGTCGTTGGCCTAAAACCGCTTCACGCCTTGAGCGGCATGTTCGAGCGGCAGCGGCGATGGGAAGCCCGCTGCCGCTGGGGCGGAACACGATGACTGACTAACGTATTCAGGCCCCGTGCTTTCCCGTGCGGCGGCTCGGGGGTGTTGAAAACCGCCGCACCGGAAAAGTCGACCACTAGAGCGCCGCGCGTCCTCTTGGACGCGCAAAGGACGCTCTAGCACCTTGAATCGGCGCATGAGCCTTTCCGAAAACGGAATACGTGTTCGGGGTCATGCGCTCAGCCCTTGGCGACAGGCAGTGCGACGAAGCGGTTGCTGTCGTCGCGGGTGATCTGCATCAGCACCGCCTTGCGGCCGGACTTCACCGCGTCGGCCATCGCCTTGTCGACGTCGCCGGTGCCGGTCACTTCCGCCGAATTGACGGAGGTGATGACGTCGCCGGGCTGGATGCCGCGATCGGCGGCATCGCTGTCGGGGTCGACATCGGTCACCACAAGGCCCTTGCCATTGTCAGACTTGGTGACGGTCAGGCCGAGATCGGCGAGCGTGTCGGTCTTCGGCGCGGGGGCAGGCTGCTGGTCGGCCGAGGCCTGCTTGTCGCTCGACGGCAGCTTGCCGAGATCGACCTTAACCGCCTCGCTCTTGCCGTTGCGCCACACCGTGACGTCGACAGATTTGCCGGGCGGGTAAGCGCCAATCAGGCGGGCGAGTTCCTTGGGCGAAGCAACGTCCTTGCCGTCCACCTGGGTGATCACGTCACCGGCGGTGATGCCGGCCTTCTTGCCGGGACCGTTGTCCTGCGCGCTGGCAACGAGCGCGCCCTTGCCGGACCCAAGGCCAAGCGACTCGGCGATTTCGGGGGTGACCGGCTGGATCTCGACACCGAGCCAGCCGCGCTGCACGGTGCCGTTCTTCATCAGATCCTGCACGACCTGCTTGGCGGTCGAAGCGGGAATGTCGAAGGCAATGCCGACGCTGCCGCCCGAGGGCGAGAAGATCGCGGTGTTGATGCCGACAACCTGGCCGTTGAGGTTAAAGGTCGGGCCGCCCGAATTGCCGCGGTTCACCGAGGCGTCGATCTGGATGAAGTCGTCATAGGGACCGGCGCCGATATCGCGGCCGCGGGCCGAAACGATGCCTGCGGTAACCGTGCCGCCGAGGCCGAACGGATTGCCGACAGCCACCACCCAGTCGCCGACGCGAACCTTGGAATCGTCGGCGAAGTCGACATAGGTGAACTTGCTGCCGTCATCGACCTTGAGCACGGCAAGATCGGTGCGCGGGTCCGTGCCGATCAGCTTGGCGTCGAGTTCCTTGCCGTCATTGGTCACCACGGTGAAGGCGGTGCCCTCCTCGACGACATGGTTGTTGGTGACGAGATAGCCGTCATCGGAGATGAAGAAACCGGATCCCTGCGCCACCGGCCGCGGCTGGTCGTTGTTGCGGTCACGGTGTCCAAAACGGCGCATTCCGTTCGGGCCTTGATCGCCGCCTTGATCGCCAAAGCCGCGGAATTCGCGGAAGAACCGGCGCAGCTGCGGGTTGTCGGGAAGATTGCCTAAGCCGTCCTCGTCGTCCATCTGGCCGGAACCGTCATCGGCCGTCGACTGGATCTTGGCCTTGACGCGCACGCTGACGACCGCCGGCGAAACGCGATCGACCACATCGGCGAAGCTCGGGACCTGCGGTGCCTCGACACGCACGGCGTCGGCCAGCACCGGGGCTGTCCCGGTGGCAACAGCACCAAAGCCGATCGCGCCGGCAATGGCCAGGGATGCGGCTGCGGCCAGAAGGCGTTTGCGGGTGCGTAGATATGAATTGGGGGCAACATTCATGGTTCTCGTATCCTCTTTTCAAGGGACGCCCCTTGATTGGCATCCTCGACAAAGGAAATAGAGGGCCGCACATTACGGCGCCATTTCCGGTACATGAAACTTTCGTAATGTATCGATCAATCGCGGCGGAGCATCTTGTCCAGCGCCGCCTGTTCCTCGGCAGTTAATGCAGCGGTCACCGTCGAACGGCGCGAACGGGCGGCCAGCAGGATGAATGTCCCGCCAACGAGCAGCAGAAGAACTGGCGTCCCCCAGAGCAAAACATTGCGCAGATTGAAGCGTGGCTTCAGCAGCACGAATTCGCCGTAGCGCGAAACGACATAGTCCATCACCTGCCGGTCGGTATCGCCGGCGACCAGGCGCTGGCGCACAAGGATGCGCAGGTCGCGGGCGAGGTCGGCATCGGACTCGTCGATCGACTGGTTCTGGCAGACCATGCAGCGCAGGCCTTCCGACAAAGCGCGCGCCCTCGCCTCGAGTGCCGGGTCGGCGAGCACCTCGTCGGGCTTGACCGCCTGCGCGGCGCCGGCGAACAACAGCGCCAGCAGCAGGACCAGCGAGGCCAGCGTGACCCTTTTCATTGCGGGCTCGCCGATGGCACGCCGGCCGCAGCCTTGCGGCGCGACGGTGCGCCGACGCGCAGGCGGCGGTCGAGCAGCGACATCGCCGCGCCCGCCATCATCACCAGTCCGCCGCCCCAGATCAGCGTCACCAGCGGCTTCCACCACAGACGAACGACCACAGAGCCATCGCTGCCCTCGTCGCCAAGCGAAAGATAGAGCTGGCTGAAGCCGATCGTCCTGATGCCGGATTCGGTTGTGGTCATCTGGCGCACCGGATATGAGCGCTTGGCCGAGGTGATCTCGCCTGCGACGCTGCCGTCGGCGCCTAGCAGGGCGAAGCGGCCGCGATCCTCACTGTAGTTAGGCCCCTGGGCCGGATAGAGCCCCTCGAAGCGCAGCTTGTGGCCGGACAGTTCGACGGTCTCGCCGGCATGCATCGCCAAGATTTTTTCGGTGCCGAAGCAAAGCGTGCCGACAATGCCGAGCGTTGTCAGCCCGAGGCCGAGATGCGCAAGCGCTGTGCCGAAGACCGAGCGCGGCAGGCCGGCGAAGCGCCTGAGCATGGTGGCGGGCACGACGGTGCCGAAGCCGGATTTGACGGCGAGATCGGTGAGCGCGCCGCAGATCAGCCAGAAGGCAAGGCCGACACCGAGTGCCGCCAACACCGAAGCGCCATCGATGAACAGGGCCGTCACCAGCACGGCGAGCAGCGCCGCCGCGAAAGCCGCCATCAGGCGCTGGGCGACGGCGAAAATGTCGCCGCGCTTCCAGGCGAGGAGCGGCCCGAACGGCACGACGACCAGCAACGGCACCATCAGCGGGCCGAATGTCAGGTTGAAGAACGGCGCGCCGACCGAAATCTTGTCGGCAGACAGGGCTTCGACGACGAGCGGGTAGAGCGTGCCGACCAGCACGGTGGCGGTGGCGGTGGTCAGGAACAGATTGTTCAGGACCAGCGCGCCTTCGCGCGAGATCGGGTGAAACAGGCCGCCGGCCGTCAGCCGGGAGGCGCGCAAGGCAAATAGCGCCAGCGAGCCGCCGATGAACAGCGTCAGGATGCAGAGGATGAACACGCCACGCGTCGGATCGGTGGCGAATGCGTGCACCGAGGTCAGCACGCCGGAACGCACCAGGAAGGTGCCGAGCAGCGACAGTGAGAAGGTCAGGATCGCCAGAAGCAGCGTCCAGATCTTCAGCGCCGAGCGCTTTTCCATGACGATCGCCGAATGCAGCAGCGCCGTGCCCGCCAGCCACGGCATGAAGGATGCGTTCTCGACCGGATCCCAGAACCAGAAGCCGCCCCAGCCGAGCTCGTAATAAGCCCAGTAGGAGCCCATGGCGATGCCGCCGGTGAGGAACATCCAGGCAACCAATGTCCACGGCCTTACCCAGCGCGCCCACGAAGCGTCAATGCGGCCCTCGATGAGGGCAGCGACAGAGAAGGAAAAGCAGATCGAGAAACCGACATAGCCGAGATAAAGCAGCGGCGGATGGATGGCGAGGCCGAGGTCCTGCAGGATCGGGTTGAGATCGCGGCCCTCGATAGGCGCCGGATTGAGCCTGACGAACGGGTTCGACGTCGTCAGGATGAACAGGAAGAAAGTGGCGCCGATCGCTCCCTGCACGGCAAGCACATTGGCCCGGAGCGTCGCCGGAAGATTGCCGCCGAAGACGGCGACGAGCGCGCCGAAGAAGGTCAGGATCAGCACCCAGAGCAGCATCGAACCTTCGTGATTGCCCCAGGTTCCGGTGATCTTGTAGATCAGCGGCTGCAGCGAATGCGAGTTCTCCCAGACGCTCTCAACCGAGAAGTCGGAGCCGGCGTAGGCGGTTGTCAGCGCCACGAAAGACAGCGCCGTCAAGGCAAAGCCGGTCAGCGCGGCCGGTGCGCCGACGGCCATCATCTTGTGGTTGCCGGTGCGCGCACCGAACAGCGGCACCATCGTCTGCACCAGGGCCAGCGCAAACGCCAGGATCAGGGCGAAATGTCCGGTTTCAACCATTGTCACCGCACCCGCTAGTCACTCTTGCTCTCCTGCCATACGCCCTTGGCCTTGAGGCCGTCGGCCACTTCCTTGGGCATATAGGTCTCGTCATGCTTGGCCAGCACGCTGTCGGCGACAAAGATTCCGTCAGGGCCAAACGAGCCTTCGGTGATCACGCCCTGTCCTTCCCGGAAGAGGTCGGGAAGAATGCCGGTATAGGTGACCTTGACGTCCTTCTGGTTGTCGGTCACCGAAAAGGCGACGGTGGCGCCTTGGCTACGCTCGACCGTGCCTTTTTCGACGAGACCGCCGAGCCTGATGCGCTGGCCCGGCTGAAGGCTGGCGGTGGCCAGATCGGCCGGCATGTAGAAATAGGAGGCCTTCTGGCCAAGCGCATAGAAGGTCAGCCCCGTGGCAACACCGAGAAACCCCAGCCCCGCTGCGATCACCGACAGTCGTTTCTGCTTGCGCGTCATCGTCTACTCCGTCGCCGTCACGCCAAGCGAGGCGGCAAAGGCGGTGAATTTCCTGGCCTGGTCGCTGTCCGCGCCAAAGACGGCGATACCGCGATTGAGCGCATCACGCGCCTGATCTGTCTTGCCCAGCACGGCATAGGAACGAACGAGCTGCATCCACCCTTCCTCGTCGCGCGGATTTTGCCGAAGCCTTTCGTCGAGGCCGGCAACCATGGTGCTGATCATGGCTTGCCGGTCCTGCGGCGACATCGAGGAGGCAGCATCGATATCCTCGGCGGTCGGCCCTTTCGCGGGCGCCTCCGAAGCGACGCTGCGGGCGGCGGATTCGGCCAGCGCCTGCTCGACGGCGCCGCGCCACGGCGAGCCCTGCGGCAAGGCGGCAAGCATCTTTTGCCAGGCCGCCGTGGCTTCAGCTATGCGGCCTTCCTGTGCCATGCCCATGGCGAGATAGAACGAGGCCTTCGGATTGGCCGGATCGAGCTTCAACGCCGCCTCGAAAGCCGCCTGCGCTTCGGCGGAGACAATGCCGCCGGCCGCATTGGCGATCGCCTCGCCAAGACCCGCCTGGCGGGCGGCGCTGTCGCCGTCGAGGCGGATGGCGTTGCGATAGGCGGTCACCGCATCGGCGTATCGCTGCATGCGCAGATAGACCGGCGCCAGCACGTCCCAGCCGCGGCCATCGGATGGGTTGGCCGCCAGGTGCGCCTCGGCGCGGGCTATCAGCTCGTCGACCGAGCTGTCGGCGGGGTTCTTGGCCAGGCGTTCGCTGAGCGGCTGCGACGGCAGGTCGGGTGAGCCGAGCTGGCCATAGAGGCCCCAGCTGACCAGCGGAACCAGCAGCACGGCCGCTGTCGCCACCAGCCTTGTCGACCGCGACGGCGGCGTCGCCGTGTCGTCGGCGTGGCCGGCATTGCTCAGGCGAAGGATGCGGCGGGCGATTTCGGCGCGTGCCTCTTCGGCCTCCATTGGCTGGATCAGGCCACGCGCCATATCGCGGTCAAGCTCGGCCAGCTGGTCGCGATAGACTTCAAGGTCGTGATCGCCAGCAGCGGACGCGTTCTTCGATCCGCCGGCCAACGGCAGCAGCACCGCCAGGCTTGCGCCCAGCGTCAGGATTGCGGCTATGACCCAGAACAGCATGGCTCTTCCAATAGAACGAGACCCTTGCCCTGCCAACACAAGCGTGCTGCGACGCTTTGGCGGGGCCGCTCCGATCGATAATGCATGTCGCGCAAAAGTGTGCAGCGGTTTTGCGACAACGACCATGCATCAAAACAAGAACCTAAAGCGCGTCGCATGAGGCCGGTCGAACGCGACGCGCTTTGGTGCCGGACCGGAATCGGCGGATCGACGACCGGCCAGCTACGTCAGAGGCGTCCAGCTGCCGTCGGCATTGCGGCAGGCGGTTCCGCGCGCGGTGGCGCCGGCGGTGCCGGTAAACACCGTATGGGTGTATTGCCGGCAGTCCTGCGAGCCGACGCGATAGGGCTGGGCGGCGACCACTTCGCCGCGATGGGCCGAACCGTCGCTCTTCCAAGCCACTTTCTGGCCGCTCGCCGTGTATTCAAGCGCCTTGTATTCCGCCTCGAGCGCGCTGCGCTTCTCGGTCTCGCTCAGGCCGGCGCCGATAGAGCCGCCGACGAGGCCGCCGCCCATGGCGGAGATGATCGTCGTCGCCACCTTGGCGCCGCTGGGGGGCGTCGCGGCCGGCGTCACCGTAACGGCCGGGCCCTTGCCGAGCGTTGTGCAGCCGGAGACGGCGAGCAGGGCGGAAACGAGCGCGACGCGAATCTTCATGCCAATACCGGCTTTCTTGAGCTGGACCGCCGCGCTGTCAGCAGCTGGCGCGGCCATAATGTCGATGTTTGTCGGAAATTTGGCCGCAGCCGGCCACCTGGAAAAGCAATCTGGAAAAGCATTACTGAAGGCTCCGCAATCGAACCATCGCCTTCAATCCACCCATGACGGATCGTTCCAGCGCCAGAGAGCCTCCATACTCGTTGACAAGGTCGGCGACAATGGCAAGTCCGAGCCCGCTGCCCGGTTTTGTCTCGTCGAGACGCCGGCCGCGCTGCAACACCTCGCGCGCCTTGTCGTCGGGAATGCCGGGGCCGTCATCCTCGATGCTGATCTCGAACAGGCTGGCTGCGCCTTCCGTGCCAGCGCCACCCTTGCTGGAGATTGGCTTGACCGAAACGGCGACCGCGCTCCTTGCCCATTTCATCGCATTGTCGAGCAGATTGCCGAGCAGCTCCTCCAGGTCCTCGCGTTCGCCGGCAAAGACGATGTCGGTGGCCGGCAGTGAGAGCGACAGCGCCGTCTGCGGGTTGAGCTTCTGCAGCACCCGAACCATGCGCTGGACCAGCGGCGCCACCGGCGTACGGTAGACGAGGCTGTCGCGCTGCGCGGCGACGCGGGCACGTTGCAGATAATGGTCCACTTGCTTTTGCATGGAAGCGGCCTGCTCGGCGATCAGCTGGCCCTTGGCGCCACCCAGCGCCCGTCCCTCGTTGAGCAGCACGGCAAGCGGCGTCTTCAGCGAGTGAGCCAGGTTGCCGACCTGCGTGCGCGACCGCTCGACGATACGCCTGTTGTTCTCGATCAGCGCATTGGTCTCGTTGGCGAGCGGCTCGATCTCGGCCGGGAAACGGCCGTCTAGGCGCTGCGCGGTTCCTTCGCGCACCATGGCAAGCGCATTCCTGACCCGGCGCAGCGGCTGCAGGCCGAGCAGGATGGCAATCGCATTGATGGCGATCATGCCGACGCCGAACAGCGACAGATAGGTCAAAAGGCGCCGCTGGAAGGTGGCGATTTCCTGCTCGAGCTCGGTCTGGTTGCCCATGACGCGGAAGCGCGCGGCGCGGTTTTTCGCATCGAGCACGAACTCGCTCTCGAACACCTCCAACTGCTCGCCTTCGATGCCGTCCGCTGAATAGCTGCGCTGGAAGCTGGCATTGAAGGGCACCTCGGCAACGCTTGGCGACGGGATCGCCTTGGTCATCGACGACGAATGGAGATCGCCGTGCACGCCTTCCGAGGCAGGCTCGACCGACCAGTACCAGCCGGAATTCGGTTCCGAGAACCTCAAATCACCAAGGTCGGGGGCGCCGGTCAATTGGCCGCTTTCAGAAACGCCGACCGAGCCGATCAGGTTGAACAGATGCGCCGAAAGCAGGCTGTCGAAACCGCGCTCGCTGGCCTGGCGATAGAGCGTGGTGATCAAGGTGAAGATGACGACCAGAGTGAGGATCGCCCAGACCGTGGAAAAGGCGATGACGCGAAACGCCACCGAACGCGGCCATGACCGCAGCGACGGCGTGTTCGAGACGGCGGGTTTTGTAGGCAGCGGTTCCGCGTTACGCCTCCGGCTTACGCATGCGGTAGCCCATGCCGCGAACGGTTTCGATCATGTCGATGCCCATCTTCTTGCGAAGCCGTCCGACAAAGACCTCGATCGTGTTGGAATCGCGGTCGAAATCCTGGTCGTAGAGATGCTCGACCAGCTCGGTCCGGGACACCACCTCGCCCATGTGGTGCATCAAATAGGCAAGCAAGCGGAATTCGTGCGAGGTCAGCTTCAGCGGCACGCCGTCGACGTCGGCCTTGGAGGCCTTGGTGTCGAGGCGGAGCGGCCCGCAGGTCAGTTCGGACGAAGCGTGCCCGGCAGCACGCCGGATCAAGGCCCGCACCCTGGCCAGGATTTCCTCGATGTGGAAGGGTTTGGTGACGTAGTCGTCGGCGCCGGCGTCGATGCCGGCAACCTTGTCGCTCCAGCGGTCGCGTGCCGTCAGGATCAGCACCGGCATCTTGCGGCCGCCGCGCCGCCAGCGCTCGACCACGCTGATGCCGTCCATCTGCGGCAGGCCGATGTCGAGCACCACGGCATCGTAGGGCTCGGTGTCGCCGAGAAAGTGCCCTTCCTCGCCGTCGAAAGCGCGGTCGACGACATAGCCGGCATCGACCAGCGCGTCGCCGATCTGCCGGTTGAGATCCTTGTCATCTTCGACGACGAGTACGCGCATGCGGAAGGCCTGTTGAAGCTGTTCAGATATAGGCCGATTCCGGCAGACTGGGAAACGGCACGGTTCAGTTCAGCGGAACGACGATCTCCGAGCGACGGGGACGCTGCCCGTCCTTGCCCGGAACGAGCACGACGATGACGCAGACCGGCTGGCCGCCGCGTGTCGACTGCGAGGCCTTGGCCAGGGTGCCGCCATTCTGCTCGGCCACCTGCTGGCCGATCGCGTAGCAGTCGGACGCGGCGAGGACGACCGGCTGAGTCCACTCGGGCACGACAGCGGGGATCGCCATCGCCTGCGACGCAAGCAGACCGGCGGCTGACAGCGCCAGTGCCGCGGTCCGGAAGTGGGAGCGAAGGGTTTTCATGGTCAGCGTTCTAACGCGCCGGTGCTGAACGTGATATGAACGGTGAACGCTCGAATGCATGCCCGCCACACCCCTGAAGCGCGAGATTACCGGATTGCCATTTCGCCGCCCGGCTCCGCGAAATCGCCAATGTTTAACCTAGCCCTCCAATCCTTCGCCGACAACCGGGCATCGTTTGGCGGTGAAAGGCAATCGCTTCAGGTTTGCCCCGACTTCGACAATCGATCCGGCAACCGAAGGCAGATTCAGGCGAACCGACCGGAAATAAAAACCCGCCTCTGCGGCGGGTCGCTGGCGCCATCAGCACCATAGGGAATTAGTAGCATAGCTGCCGGCACAAAGCAAGAACAAAATTGCCCGATTTGCAAAAAGTGCCCGGTGGTCAGCCCTCTTCCTTGATCACGGCACGGAAGCGCAGCAGCCCGTGATGGGCCGAAAGGTCCTCGTCGTAGCGGGCTTCGGCGAATTCGAGCTTGAGGTAGGCGCGGCGATGTTCGCCGAGCGAGAGAGCCGTATCGCGCAGGCGGGTGCTAACAAGGTCCATGATGTCATTGGTTTCCTTGCTGGCCTCTGATTTCGACCAGACATGCAACGTCAGCAACTGTTCTGCGTCGTTCTCCATCCCCGTTGCCCAATCGTAGACGCTGGTGCGGCCGAAGGTCATGTGGGGGAACGCAACATTTTCCGGCGCACGGTCGAACAATCTTGCGTCGCCCAATGCCGCCGATAAATCGGGATCGCCATTCACAGCATCGAATATGGCCTTCTGCAATTCGACGGCCGGCGCGGTCATCGCCTTTCCCCTCGCCCGTCGCGTCGACCTCCCGGCTGCGTAGCTGCGTTGCATGAAGACATCCCGGCAAAGCGCGAATCAGCGCGTCTCATGCGGATTATGAACCTTCATGATCTCGGCAATAAGCCCTGCTCCTGGGATGCGCGACACCGCGGCAGACGAAGCGGATGCGTTTGCTTCCTAGCTGCGGCTAGGGTTGGGAAGTGTCAGGCTCATGATTTCGCCTGCGTCGATGCGGAGACGGCCTGCTTGAGTGCCCGCGACGCCCGCTTCTTCTTCGGGGCGACCGGATTCAGAGCTGCCGCCGCGCGGTCCGCCTCTTCCTTGGCCAGTCGCAATTCCCTCAGCCTTGCCGTCTTGATGGTCCTGGCCTTCGCCTCCGAGAGATATTCGGCAGTTGCTTTGTTCCGCTCCGCCGTCTTCTTTTGATTTTCCATGAAGCGAGCCTCAGATTTTCCCATGATGTTCTGATTGCCTTGGGCCATCCGTAAAATCTCCTTGCAGCTAAAGTCGAAAACGTGAATTTCACTGTAAGATAGGTGTTTCACAGCGGAAATTCAATTCTCAGGCATTTGGCATGACCCAACTGTGGTGAGAGACCTGGCGGAAATAATACCTGTTAATATTATCACGCAAGATTCTCTGGCGCTCCCGCAAATCGAGTATCCAGCGAGTCTTCCGAGAGAACCAACGCCGGACGATACGGTGCGACCCGCAAAGAGCGGGACAAGCGTCCCGTGTGACGACTGCCAATCCTCGGCACCTCGCGCAAGCGGCTGCACCATGCCCCTACTGCGTCTCGCCGCTGATCACCTCGGCATGGTCCTTGATGATGGTAGAAACGAAGCGGATGACGGCGCGCACCGGCGCCTCCGCCCCGATTTCACGGCGATAGACGAGCGACACCGGATGACTGCCGAGAATGTCGGGGGCAAGGCGCACCATCCGCGGTTCAGCTTCGGCCAACATGCAGGGCATTACCGCCAGACCGGCGCCACTCAGAGCCGCCGCCAACATTTCCGTCATTTCGGCAACGCGAAGGACAATTGTCGCGCCGGCGCCGTGCGCCTCAACCCATTTGGCGCCGGGGACGCCGGCAAGGCTTGCGTGAAATCCAATGATCTCGTGTCCGGCCAACTGGCGAGGGTCGATGGGCATTGGGTGATGGTCGAGATAGCGCTGGGACGCATAGATCGACCAGCCCGCAACACAAAGCTTCTGCGCGATCAAATCGTCTGCGGCGACGGTGCCGATCCGGACCGCAAGGTCGGCCTCGCCGTGCTGCAGGTCCACTGGCCTGCTGCCGCTCGTCAGTTCCAGGTTGATATCTGGGTGGGCCTTATGGAACCCGGCCATACGCTCGGCAAAAAGGGGGCTGAAGCCCGACGGCAGTGCCAGCCGAACGCTATTCTTGCCCGAACGCACAAGCGCCGTCAGTGCTTGCATGGTACGTTCAAGCTCATCACCGAGCGGCAGCAATGTCTGGCCAAGCGGCGTGATCTCGATACCTTGCCGCGTGCGCACGACAAGCGAAACCCCGAGTGCCGCCTCAAGAGCAGCCAGGCGCCGGCTGATCGTCGTGTGACGCACGCCGAGCACGCGCGCTGCTCCCGACAACGTTCCCGCGCGGGCGGCAGCGAGAAAGTAGCGCAGATCGTTCCAGTCCGGTTCGCCGGTCTTGGTCACGAATCTAGTCTAGATCAATTCCTCGCCGCGCACCTGTGCAGTTTTGCACAAGCATGCGCGGAAATTGCAAATCGCCTGAATTTGACGTCCGCGCGAGAATAGGCCTGATCCAATTCAGGGAAGCGATCGATGGATATCGAAGGTTTGCGAACGGTGGTGGCGCGGCACGCGACGTCGGCCAATGCGTTGGTGGCGCTCGGTTTGGCGATGGAGGCGCGTATTTCCGGCACGCCACTCGAGGGCAGTGTGGCCCGGCGCACAGGGGCCGTGCTTGCCGAACTCGGCGCCTCCGACATCGTGGCAAGTGCTGGCGTCATCGAACTTACGCCGGTGCTGGCCAGCATCCGGGTCGACCTGCTTTCAGGTGGCAAGCTGCTGTCGCGCTCCTCCGAAAGCGTCGAGGCCCTGGAAGCCCGTTTACGCCAGGCCTTCGGCGACGTTTCATCTGGCTTCCCGGCGTTGCTGAAGCGGCTGATCGCGCCACAACTGGCCGGTTTGCCGGAGAGGCTCGCCGCACCGGGCGCAGCCTTCCTGGATATCGGCGTCGGCGTCGGCGCCCTGTCGGTGTCGATGCTGCGGCAATGGCCCGGCCTGAAGGCGGTCGGTGTCGATCCCCTGCCTGAGGCCATCGCGCAGGCCGCTGCCAACGTCAAGGCAGCCGCGCTCGAACATCGCATCGAACTGCGCACCGGGCTGGGCCAGGATATCGCGGACACGGACGCGTTCGACCTTGTTTTCGTACCAAGCGCCTTCATCCCCGAGCCGGATGTCAGGGCCATCGTCAAGCGCAGCCACGCCGCGTTGCGGCGCGGCGGCTGGCTGCTGCTGGCAATGGTCAATCCTGGACCGGATGCACTGGGAGACGCCCTCGCCCGCTTCCGCACCACAATGTGGGGCGGCACGGTCTTTGAAAAGGGCGCAGCCCAGGACCTGGTCGATCAGAGCGGCTATGCCGACAGCCGGTTGCTGCCCGGCCCGACCGGGGCGCCTGTCGCCTTCGTCGCCGGGCGTAAGCGGGGCTAACGGTTTCCAGGAGCGGACGATGAAACTGCTGATCTTCGGCGCTTCCGGTGCGACGGGTCGACTGCTTGTCTCGGCGGCGTTGGCGAAGGGCCATGCGGTGACCGCCTTCGTCCGCACGCCGGGCAAGCTTGCCATCAGCCACGAAAATCTGAAGGTGATCGTCGGAAACGTCGCCGATCGGCAGGCAGTCGAACGCGCCGTTGTTAGGTATGATGCGGTTTTCAGCTGTCTTGGGGTGGGCGTGCCGCTGAAACGCGATCCGGCCGTCGTTGCCGGCATCGGCTTCATCGTCGCGGCGATGCAGCAGGCCGGCCCCGAACGGCTCATCTATCTTTCATTCCTTGGAGTTCGCGACAGCCGGCGACAACTGGGCCCCCTGTTGGGCAACATCATCGCCCCATTGGTGCTGCGCAATGAGGTGGCGGACCACGAAGTGAAGGAAAGCCTGATCGTTCAATCCAATCTCGACTGGACCATCGTGCGGCCGCCCAAGCTGAGCAATGGAGCGGCAACGGGTGAATTCCGCCACGGCAATGGCATCCGGTCGGCGTCGTTGCTGCCGACACTGGCGCGGGCCGACGTAGCGGCGTTCATGCTCGCCCAGCTCGACGACACCACCTACTCGCGCAGGGCAGTCAGCATCCTGCGCTGACGCCGCACGGGAGCCGTCTTCCCCGCGACAAACCTCCCGCTTATCTTCATCGCCCTTATCTTCATCGCCCCTATCTTCATCGCCCTTGTAGGCAGCGCCAAAATGGACGAATAGTCATAGTGGCGCGCCGCCGTGAGATTGCCGGTGTGCGGTTTCTCAGTTGGCGGCATCGCCGCAGCCGGATCCTGGAATGGCCAGTCCTTTGGAACCACGCAAGAGAAGAGGTCCGGTCGCCGCAAGGCTGCTGGCGGTGGATGCGTGGATCGATTCCTCGGTCTACGAAATCGGCTTCAGGGCGCGCCAGTTCTGGGAGGCGGCGACCATCTTCTCGCGGCGTTTCCGCGTCGTCGGCTGGCGCCGCGGCATGATCGAACTGTTGAGCGAAGGGTTTACGCTCGGTGCCGGCGGCATCGTCGTCCTTTTAGCGCTAGCCTTGCCGGCCTTCCAGATAACCGCCGGCGACTGGCGCACGCAAGGCGACTTCGCCGTCACCTTCCTCGACCGCTACGGCAACGAGATCGGCCAGCGCGGCATCATCCAGCGCGATTCGGTGCCGGTCGACGAGATGCCCGACCATGTCATCAAGGCGGTGCTGGCGACCGAAGACCGCCGTTTCTTCGACCATTACGGCATCGATGTGCTCGGCCTGTCGCGCGCCATATTCGAGAATGTGCGGGCAAATTCCGTCGTCCAGGGTGGCTCGAGCATCACCCAACAGCTGGCCAAGAACCTGTTCCTGACCAATGAGCGGACATTCGAGCGCAAGATCAAGGAAGCGTTCCTGTCGCTATGGCTCGAAGCCAATCTGTCGAAGAAGGAAATCCTGCAGCTTTACCTCGACCGCGCCTATATGGGCGGCGGCACCTTCGGCATCGAGGCAGCGGCCGATTTCTATTTCGGCAAGAGCGTCAAGGACCTTAACTTAGCCGAGGCGGCGATGCTGGCCGGCCTGTTCAAGGCGCCGACCAAATATGCGCCGCACATAAACCTGCCCGCCGCCCGGGCGCGGGCCAACGTGGTGCTGTCCAATCTGGTCGATTCCGGCTTCATGACCGAAGGCCAGGTGCTGCAGGCAAGGCTGCACCCGGCCGAAATCGTCGACCGCGGCGAGCAGAAGAGCCCCGACTATTACCTCGACTGGGCCTTCGACGAGGTCAAGAAGATCGCCGCCAAAGGCGGCCCGCACTCGCTTGTCGCCCACACCACCTTCGATGCCAACATCCAGAAGGCGGCCGAAGAATCGATGGAGTTCCACCTCCGCCAGTTCGGCAAGGAATACAACGTCACCGAGGGCGCCATCGTCGTCATCGAGACCAATGGCGCGGTCAGGGCGATCGTCGGCGGCCGCGACTACGGCGCCAGCCAGTTCAATCGCGCCACCAAAGCGCTTCGCCAGACCGGCTCCTCGTTCAAGCCCTATGTCTATGCGACGGCGATGGAGCATGGCTTCACGCCGGATTCGGTGGTTTCCGGCGGACCCATCTCCTGGGGCAGCTGGTCGCCCCACAATTACAATGGCGGGTCGGCCGGCAACGTCACGCTGATCACGGCGATGGCCAAATCGATCAATACGGTGCCGGTGCGGCTGGCCAAGGATTATCTCGGCATCAAGCCGATCAAGGCGATGGCCGAGGCGATGGGCATCGAGTCGCCGCTGGAATCGCACAAGACCATGGTGCTCGGCACGTCGGGCATGACCGTGATGGACCAGGCGACGGGTTACAGCGTATTTGCCCAGAACGGCCTTGCCGGAACCCGGCACGGCGTCAGCCAACTCTTCACCCGTACCGGCGAGGTGGTCTACGACTTCGCCAAGGATGCGCCGCCGCCGCATCGGGTGCTGTCGGAGCTGGCGCTCAAATACATGAACACCATGCTGGCGGCGGTGCCGGTGATCGGCACTGCCCGGCGCGCAGCCCTTCCAAACATCGTCGTCGCCGGCAAGACCGGCACGACCCAGTCCTACCGCGATGCCTGGTTTGTCGGCTTTACCGGCAACTACACGGCCGCCGTCTGGCTCGGCAATGACGACTTCACCGCGACCAACAAGATGACCGGCGGCACGCTGCCGGCCATGGTGTGGCAGCGGCTGATGGTCTATGCGCACCAGAATATCGACCTCAGACCGATCCCCGGCCTCGATCACCCCTTCGTCGATGCCGAAATTGCCGCCAAGGCCGAGGAAGCGGAAAAGAAGAACGCCGAACAGGCAGCAGCCGATGCCGCCGCCGAGCGTCCGCCGGTGCTGTCCAGCCGGACCACCCAGACCCTGAAGGAACTGACCAGGCTGTTCCAGGCGGCACCCGTGCTCGACGCGCCCGCTGCGCCGGAGACCCTGTCGGCGCTGTGACGGCCAATTGCGCGGGGCCGCTTGCCACAAGGCCCTGCGCCGCGATATCCCCGAGCGGCAATCTTTCAGTCCCGGCCTTCGGTTCCCTGCCTCCTCATGCTCAAGAACGCCTTCCTGACACTGCTTTCGCTTGCCATCGCCGTCGTCGGCGGTGGCGGCAGCGTCTGGTATGCACTGAAGCTGCAGGATGGCGTCGGCGCCATCAGGATCGGCCAATGGACCGCCTTCCCCGATATCGGCACGCCGACGGCAGATCCCTATTCGAAGGCCCGCGTGGCTCGCGAAGGCGTGCTGGCGCTCGGACAGGCGGAAGGACTGTCCTTCATAGCCGAGCGCGATTCCGGCGGCGAACAGCTCAAGCGGCAATGTGCCTACAAGATTGCGGGCGGCTTTCCCACCGCCCGGTTCTGGACGCTTTATGCCGCCGACCAGTCGCTTGGCGTGGTCGAGACCGGCAAGCCGAGGCCGGCTGCGCTGCAGTCCTATCAAGTGCTGCGCCAGGCCGACAATTCGGTGGTCATTTCCGTCGGCAGCCGCCCTGCGCCCGGCAACTGGCTGCTGACCAGCGGCGCCGGCAAGATGTACTTGGTGCTTACGTTCTACGACACGCCGATCGCCAGCAGCACCGGTCTCTCGGACGTCACGCTGCCGCAGATCCAGAAGGTCGGCTGCAATGCGTAGCCTGCTGCATGCCGTGCTGCTCGGCCTGCTCGGCGCCGGCATCGTGCACATCATCGTGCTGCTGCTCGTCCCCGAGTTTTCCGAACGCGACGCCTGGTCGCGATTGGCCATGGCTTCGGATCTCTACAAGATGACCCGGCTCGACGCGGAAGCCGGCGGCGCGCCGGTGGTGAAATCGGTCGATCCGCTGTTTTATGCGGCGGCATGCCGCTTCGATCTTGCCGAGGGGATGGTGCGGGTCAAGGCACCGGGAAAGGTGCCGTTCTGGTCGATATCGGTCTACGACCGCGGCGGCCACAACATCTACTCGTTCAACGACCACAGCGCGACCGCAGGCGTGCTCGACACCGTTGTACTGACGCCGGCCCAGATGATCGAGGTCCGCAAGGATATTCCCGAGGAACTGCAAGGGGCCATCTTCGTCGAGGCGCCGATAGAGGAAGGCGTATTCGTCATCCGTTCGTTCGTGCCCGACGACAGCTGGAAGCCGATCGTCTCGCGGTTTCTCGAACAGAGTTCCTGCGAACTGCAGGATTTTTAAGCCGGTTCCGATGCTCAGTGATGCGGTACCGGCAATGTTCCCGAAGGTCCCGGCTTGTCGGGGCCGGCCGGCCGCGTTTCGCCCGTCAGCGGCCGCTGCTCGTAGCGCACCCCGGGAAAGATGATCACTGCCGCCGGCGCGGCTTGTTGTGCTCGATTGGTTGCCGCCGTTCGCGGCACGAAAGACAGTACCATGCCCATGGTTCGCGTATTCCTCTCGGTTGCCCCGGAGCACAACGCAACGCCTCCATAGTCGATTAAGAAGGCAGTAGGTTAACGGAGCGCTAACGGATCGCCGCTAAATTGATCTTTGTTCTTGGGAAACGCGAAACCGGTACAGCCCGGCAGAGCGCTGTCCAGATCGTGTCGAGTGTCGGGCGTATCCTTCGTGTCAGCTTCGGATTTCAGGCAAATCGCAGCAGGAGCTGAATCGGGAAAGGCCGAAAGGCTGTTTCGCGCCGCGGTATCGGCGTTCTGCTCGCTCACCCGGCCTTCGCGCCGGGAAATCGCGCAGCTCGAAGACCTGACGCTGCCGCTTTTCGAGAATGTCTCGGTCGAATCGCGCCGCTACGTCGCGGCAGCCCTTTCCGAATGCGAATATGCACCCGCCGCGCTGGTGCGGCGGCTTTGCCAGGAGCGGGTCGACATCGCCGCTCCGCTGCTCATCCGCTCGCGCGCCCTCAGCGACGTCGACCTGATCGCGCTGATCGGACGTCACGGCCTGCCGCATGCCCGTGCCATTGCCCGCCGCAAGGATCTCAATCAAACGATCGCGGATCTCATCAAAGTGCTCGAAAGGCCGACGCTGGTGCGGTCGCAGCAGCAGCCGGAAACAACCGCCAAAGCCGCGTCCGAAAACGCCGAAGTGGTTGCGGGCGAGGTCAACAGGCAAGAGGCTTTCGATGCCGCTGAAACTGTACGCCGCCGGTTGCGATTCATGATGCGCGCCGAGAGCGGCGGCGCTATCGGTCCGTTCGTCGAGCCACAAACCTATGTCAAGCTGCGCGAGACCGCGCTGACCGGCAATGCGGCATTCTTCCAGACAGCGCTCGCCGATGCGCTCGAAGTCGATTTTTCAACGGCGCGGACGCTCACCGCGAGCCACAATTACACACCGCTGCTGGCCGCCTTGCGCGCGCTCGACCTCAGCGAAGACAAGGCGTTCCTGATCACGGCCGCCATCTATCCGACCGAGTTTCCGCACCCGCAGGCGATCCGCATCTTCCTCGACCGCTACCGCCTGCTGCACCGCGACGCGGCGTTGGACAGGCTCCGCGGCTGGAAGGCCGACACCGTGTCGAAAATCGTTCGCAAGCCTGGGCGCGTCGCCGCAAACGCCGACCTGCGCAAGCCGAACAGCGCCGATATGACCGCCAGCCCAAAGGCGCGTCGCATCTGAGGCTTGCCGTTACGACGCCTTGACCGAGATAAGCTCCTCGACGGGAATGGCGCCCGCCTCGATCTCGACCACCCAGATATCCGGATCGAATCTCTTCTCGCGCTCCAGCCGCGCGTCGAAGATGGCGGCATCGTCGCCTTCGCCAAGCAGGCTGAAAAAACGGTCGTCCGGCCTGGCTGAATCGTAACTCGTCTGCGGCGCCGGCCCGAACAGCGCCATCTCCCCTTGCCTGCCCCGCGCCAGCACGAAAACCGCGCCGGCTTCCGTCGCGCCGCGCTTGACCACGGCGGCAAAGCCGCCGGCGCTGAAAACCCGGCGCAACAGCGCCGACACCCACAGATCGGTGGTTACCCGCATGGCGCGACCCTGCACGATTTCGGTTTTGTGGCGTCGAGATTGTCACTTATTCGCGAGCAACGGTTGGCTATCATAGCGAGTCCCGGAATGCGACGATCTACGCCAAGACCTAACAAATCTTGTTAGCCCCTATGAAAAATGCTATAGCGTCCGGTATGAAAGCCCAGCCCATGCGCACTCTTACTGTGTCGCTTACGCCCAAGCAGGCCGCCCGTCTACAAGACGCCGTGAACAGCGGAGACTATGCTTCCAACAGTGAAATTGTCAGGGAAGCACTACGTCTATGGGAGCAGCGCGAGGAATTCCGCACTCTTGAACTGGAACGTCTCAAAAGGGCGTATGACGAAGGGATGGCAAGCGGCGAGGGCCAGCACGTGGATCGCACGGCTTTCTTACGCGCTCTGAAAGCCGAACGCACAGCCCGTGGCTGAATACCGGCTCACCCCCCGAGCTTCTCAGGATTTGCGAGATATTTGGCACCACATTGCCGTCGATAACGAGAAGGCGGCTGACAAGCTGATCGGACGCATTTTCGACAGGCTGGAATTGGTTTGCGAGCACGCCAAAATGGGCGCAGCTCGACCGGAATTGAGCGCCACCGCCCGCATTCTAGTCGAGGGACGCTACATCGTGATTTATGAGCCTGTGCCCTACGGCGTGTTAGCCGTGGCGATAGTCCACGGAATGCGTGACCCGGAGCAATGGCTTAAATAGACCGGGAGACTGGGGTTCGACCCTCAGTTGGTCAGGCCGATCTCGCGCATCTTGACGTAGACGATCTCGTCGGGCTCGCCGGTCTCCGGCAAGCCGAACAGCGCCTGGAATTCTTTGATCGCGGCCTTGGTGCGCGTGCCGACGACGCCGTCCAATTGCATGTCGTCATTGCCGAACGCCTTCAGTCCGGCCTGGATCTTGACGATGCGGGGATCAGGCGTTTGCGCCACCGCATTTGCCGGTGCGGACGCTGGAATGGCGGCCGGAACAACGGCCGTTTCGACCGGCCGCGGCACCGGATGCGGCACTACGGCCGCGGTCTTTGGCGTGGCGCCCAGTTGATCCAGCAGGACGCTGTCGATCTCGCCGGAGGCATTCAATCCGACCTTCTGCTGATAGGCCTGGATGGCCTTGCGCGTATTCGGTCCGGGAATCCCGTCGACGGTGCCGGAATAGAAATCGAGATCCTTCAATATGCCCTGGACCTGCTCGACGACCGGGTCGCTCTTGATCGGCGCAGCGGCCGGACGCACGATATTGATGGTGGTTTCGGGCTCGTCGCTGTCCGCCCGCGGAAAGCGCTCGATGCTCCTGGTGGCGAAAAACGCGCCGGCATGCGGAAAGGGCTGGTACCAAAGCGCGTTCGCCGAGACGTAGAACAGCGTCACCAGGAACGCGGTGGAGCCGCCGACCACAACAGGATTGCGCGAGATCAGGCTGCCCAGCGCCATCGCTCCGTGCTCGAAGGCATTGCCGCGGCGTTTGACCGCCCTAGGCTGTTTTGCGGAGCGACCCATTGCTCTCCCCTTTGCCACCGTCCGCCTTGGCTTTGACTGCGGACATCGGCACCACGCCGGCCTTCTCCGCCGAGCGGCCCGTCGGGCCGTTCACGGGAAGGCTGATCGTCACCGTGGTGCCCTCGCCCGGCATGCTTTCGATCGACATGGTGCCCTCGTGCAGCGCCACCAGCCCCTTCACCAGCGAAAGCCCGAGCCCGGTGCCTTCGAAACGGCGGGTATAGTCGTTCTGGATCTGCATGAACGGCTTGCCGAGATTGGCGAAATCTTCCTCGGCGATGCCGATGCCGGTGTCCCGGACCCAGAAATGCAGCCGCGAGCCGATCCGCTTGGCGCCGATGACAACATTGCCGCCTTCGGGCGTGAACTTGATCGCGTTGGAGACGAGATTGATCAGGATCTGCTGCACGGCGCGACGGTCGGCATTTATTTCGCCTGCGTCCGGCGCGATCTGGGCCTGCAGATCGATGGCCTTTGCCTCGGCTTGCAGGCGCATCATCGATTGGCACATCTCGACCGCTTCGCGGAAGCGGAACGGTTCCGGTTCGGTCGCGTAAGCGCCCGATTCGATCCGCGATACGTCGAGTATCGAAGTGACGACGGCAAGCAGGTGCTGGCCAGAATCCCTGACCAGCCCGACATATTCCTTCTGGCGCGGATCCTTGAAGCTGCCGAACATCTCGTGCAGCAACATGTCGGAAAAGCCGATGATGGCATTGAGCGGGGTGCGCAACTCATGGCTGACGACGGCAAGGAAGCGTCCTTTCGCCACCTCGGCGGAGGCAGCCGCCTCATTGGCAGCGGCAAGCTCCTGGCGCAGTCCGGCCAGTTCGTCGTTCTCGCGCAGAAGAAGCGTGAAGACAGTCTCCTGCCCCGGCGCGCGCATCATCTCGAGCGAGAACGGCCGGTAATTGTCGGCCGTCACGCCGCTGCTCTGCGGCAGCCGGACGCGAAGGTCGAGCCGGCGCGACAGGGTGCCATCGCGCATATCGGCCAGCGCACTGAGATACGGGACGCGGTCGGACAGATGGATGCGATCGAAAAGTCCGGTGCCGAAAAGCAGCTCCGGCGGCAGCCTCAGCATAGTGCGTGCCTTAGCCGAGACGTCCAGAACCTCGCCATGCGCAGCGATTCGCAGCACGACGGCGTCGATCAGGTCTTCGAGCCGGTGGCTGCCGGCCGGATCGAGCTGTGCGTTGGCGGCGCCGCGAAGTGGAGCGACACGCGGAATGAGCGTGAGTGCCCAGGCCAGCGGTACCAGCCAGTGCCATGCGGCGATTTCGGTCTGGCCGAGCGGCAAGACCGAACCGGCGAAAGGCTGCAGCAAGACTGCGACCAGGGCCGATATGGCGCCCCAGATCACGGCACGGCGCGACTGGCCGATCCACCAGGCTTCAAACGGCAGCGCCACCGCAAGCAAGGCAACCGGCGAGGCCACACCGCCGGCGGCAGCGATAAGGGCACCGAGGGCAACGCTGCCGACGACCAAGGCGAGTTGGCCGGCCAGGGTCATCTTGCCCGATGCCGCCACCAGCAGGGCGGCGAACCAGCAAAGGCCAAACGCCGCAAAAATCGCAGCCACAGTCAAGGCGGCGCCCATGCCCGACGTGACCAGCGTCACCGCTGCACCCGCGCTGAAGAAAGGCGCCGCCAGCATGACGCCAATGAACCGGCTGTGGCGGCGACGATCGCTCTGGCCGAGCACGGACGGATGAACCATCCGTTCGCAACCGGCGGCTATCGCGCCCGGCAACTCGGCGTATCTGGCCTTGATCGCACTCAACTCAACGCACCCGGTCGTGAACGGCCCTGCTTTGCAGGCGGCTTTTGTCGATCCGAAACTCGCATCCAGCGTTTAAGGAATGGATAAGGCTGGGCCGATCGTCCCCCCGGCAGGCTGCAAATATCGGGATACCGGCGGGGAAAAACCGGGGCAATTGCCGCCATAGTAAACGGAGCGTTATCCACACCGCCCGCGCCTGCACCTACGACCGATGGCATCAACCTGTCGCCGATTAAGAAAATGATCATGAAAAACAATAGGTTGGATGGTTATTATTTGCTGAATAAAATCTGAACCATTCGAGGCAAATGAACTTCAAACGCTTCGTTTCGAATCTGCCTAAAATTTGAGGAAAACTGTTGCTTTCGGGACAAGCCGTCCTTTGCCCGTCTGTGTCAGTATCGCGGTACAAGGGCGTGCGGTTCGGATGCATGACGTCATGAAGGACAGACAGATGGGCTTTCTGATAAGAGCTGCTTTCTGGTTTTCGCTGGTGCTTCTGGCGCTGCCGCTGGGTGTCGGCGCCGATGATGCGGGCCGCGAAAGCGTCGGGCCGCTCCAGGCGCTGTTTGCGGCGCGCGAAGCCGTCGGCGATATCGCCGGCATCTGCGAGCGCAAGCCGGACGTGTGCGAGACCGGCAAATCGGCAATGCACACCATCACCGCCCGGGCCAGGGAGACCGCCAAGATCGCGGCCGCCATGCTGGACGACAAGGCCGCTGAACCCGATACGGTGACGACCACCGGCGGCGTGCCCGGGGAAATCGTCTTGCCGGCGAAAGTCGATCTGCCGGCGAAAGTGCACTTGCCGGCGAAGAACTGAGACTGTTTCGGCCGAATTCATCGCTAAACCGCAAGGCTCTCGCTCTCGGCACCTGCGGCGTTTCTCCTCTTTTTCCGTGACGTGGCAGCGCCGGATGACTATATCCGGGGGAATGACGACGACGATCCAGACCATCCGCGACGACTTTTCCCTGCTCGACGAGTGGGAAGACCGCTATCGCTATGTGATTGAACTGGGTGAAGCGCTGCCGCCGTTTCCCGACGAGCAACGCATACAAGCCAACAAGGTGCCCGGCTGCGTCAGCCAGGTCTGGCTGACCACTGAGCAAGGCGGGGGTGTCGACCCCGTTATCACCTTCAAGGGCGATTCCGACGCGCATATCGTGCGCGGCCTGGTCGCCATCATGCTGGCGCTGTTTTCGGGACGGCCGGCCAGCGAAATCCAGAGGACCGACGCAGAGGCCACATTGAAGGCGCTCGGACTTGACGAGCACCTGTCGCCGCAGCGCGCCAATGGTCTTCGCTCGATGGTCAAGCGCATCAAGCGTGACGCCGAGGCAGCGCTGAAGCAGACCGCCTGACCGCACGGCAGTTGCTGGCGGCATGAAGAACTAGCGGCCTGAGCTTGGTCTCCCCACAATGCGAAAACGGCGCCTGCAGGCGCCGTTTGAGTATCAAACCGGAAGAGCCGCTTGTCAGCGTCCCTTGCGCTTGCGGCCGAGACCCATCTTCTTGGCGAGCTGCGAACGGGCGGCCGCGTAATTGGGCGCAACCATCGGATAGCTCGGGTCCAGGTTCCACTTTTCACGATACTGGTCGGGCGTCAGATCATAGTGGGTCATCAAGTGACGCTTGAGCGACTTGAACTTCTTGCCGTCCTCGAGACAGATGATGTAGTCGTCATGCACCGACCGCTTCGGATTTACCGCCGGCTTCTGCTTGTCGGCAGGCGGCTGCTCGGCGGCCCCGCCGACACGCCCGAGAGCGGCATGGACATCGGCGATAAGGTTCGGCAGTTCGCCGACCGGTACGGGATTGTTGCTGACATAGGCAGCCACCACGTCGGCGGTGAGCTCGATCAGCGCGTCACTGTTTCTGGAAGGTGTTTCGGTAATATCCATGGCGTTCAGGTCCCAACGAGAATTGTTTCTGTCTACGCCCTATTTTTGGCAGGCAGGGCATCGCGCGAACTTGTGCAGGAAAAAGCCTCCGCGATTCGCGTCGCGGCATCTTAATGAGCCTGAGCGCCAAGTAAGTCAATTCGCTTCTTGCGGTCTATTCAGCGATACAAGTCAAATATTCCTCATTCAGCTTCACTCTTTCGTGCAAAGTGTAACCTTGCCGTTTTTTCTGGTCAGACCAGCATCGACTGACGCGGCGGCAAGCAGCCATTACACAAACGGCAGCAGGTAAATAGAGTTCGATGCTTGACCCTGCCGGCGGCATTACAGCCTGGATGATCGGTGGATTCAGTAAAATCATAGGTTGCGAAGCGTTACTGTTGCTCGCGAGCCGTCGCCGGAGCGGTGCGCTGTGTTATTGAAATGGGGTAATGTATTTCCGTAGACCCAGCCATATCGGCCACTTGCCAAGCCGCGAAGGCAGTTGCATGAGATTGACCGGCACTGGCAGGGTCATCGCAGCGACGGCGAGAACCGCGGCAGTCCGAGAAGAAATATTCGTTATCCGCTCCTCCAGCCCGTCCTCTCGAGCCACCACGACAATAGATCATAGCCCTTGAACCCGCGCTGCTCGGCGTGTTCATTCGCCATTCAAGTAGCTTCCACAGCGAGACGCAATGACCAGAACCCCAGTGTTTCCGACCGCCACGCCGCCGCAGCCGGAGAAGCGGCCGATCTTCGACACGCATCACGGCATAACGCGGACGGACGATTATGGCTGGCTGAGGGCCGCCAATTGGCAAGAGATGTTCAGGGATCCGTCCCTGCTCGACGGCCAAATCCGCGCCCACCTCGAAGCCGAGAATGCTTACCAGGCGGCGCTGATGGCCGATACGGTCCAACTGCAGAAGCAGCTTTTCGCGGAAATGAAGGGACGCATCAAGGAAGACGATTCTTCCGTGCCGATGAAGGACGGACCTTACGCCTACGGCTCCTCCTTCAAGCTTGGCGGCCAGCAGCCGCGTTATTTCCGCACGGCGCGTGACGGCGGCGACAAGCAGATATTGCTCGACGGCGATGCCGAGGCCGAGGGCAAGCCCTATTTCCGCCTGGGCGGCGTCGATCATTCGGACGACCACAGCAAGCTGCTCTGGGCCTTCGACGACAAGGGTTCCGAATTCTACACGCTGCGCGTCCGCGATCTGGCCGGCGGCAACGATCTGGCGGACAGGGTCCCGGACACCGGCGGCGGCGGTGTGTGGGATGCCGGCAATGACGGTTTTTTCTACACCCGCCTCGACCCCAACCACCGTCCTTCCAAAGTGCTGTTCCATGCGCTTGGCGACGGTCCTGAAAACGACCGGCTGATCTACGAGGAGACCGATCCCGGCTTTTTCATGGATGTCGGCGGCACGCGCTCCAACGAGTGGATCATGATCGGCATCAACGACCATGAGACCTCGGAATACCGTATCATGAGCGCCAACGATCCGTTCGCAGAGCCGAAGCTGGTTGCGGCGCGCCAGACGGGCCTGCAGTACGAACTCGAGGAAGGCGGCGACATCTTCTTCATCCTCACCAATGCCGATGGCGCCAAGGACTTCAAGATCATGACTGCGCCGGCCCATGATCCGGTGCGCGCCAATTGGCAGGAACTAGTGCCGCACGAAGCGGGCCGGCTGATCCTTTCGGTGATCGGCTTCAAGGACCACATGGTCCGGCTCGAGCGCAAGGAAGGCCTGCCGCGCATCGTCGTGCGCGACCGCAAGAGCGGCGAGGAGCACCTGATCTCCTTCGACGAGGAAGCCTTCTCGCTCGGCCTGTCCGGCTCCTACGAATACGACACCGAGATCATGCGCTTTTCCTATTCGTCGATGACGACCCCCGCGCAGGTCTTCGATTACAACATGCGCACCCGCGAGCGGGTGCTGCTCAAGACCCAGGAAGTGCCGTCCGGCCACGACCCGGAGCACTACGTCACGCGCCGGCTGATGGCGCCTGCCGCCGACGGCGAACTGGTGCCGATCTCGCTCCTCCATCACCGCGACACACCGCTCGACGGGTCCGCCCCTTGCCTGCTTTACGGCTACGGATCTTACGGCATAGCCGTACCCGCCGCGTTCAACACCAATCTGTTTTCGCTGGTCGACCGCGGCTTTGTCTACGCGATAGCCCATGTTCGCGGCGGCAAGGACAAGGGCTATGGCTGGTACGACGACGGCAAGCGGGCGAACAAGATGAACACGTTCACCGATTTCATCGCGGTCGCCCAACACCTCGTCGCCGAACGCTATACACAGCATGACCGCATCGTTGCGCAGGGCGGTTCGGCCGGCGGCATGCTGATGGGCACGGTCGCCAACATGGCGCCGCAATGCTTCGGCGCCGTCGTCGCCGAGGTTCCCTTCGTCGACGTGCTCTCCACCATGCTCGACGCCAGCTTGCCGCTGACGCCGCCGGAATGGCCGGAATGGGGCAATCCGATCGCGTCGGCGGAGGATTACCGGACCATCGCCGCCTACTCGCCCTACGACAATGTCGCCGCACTCGACTATCCGCCGATCCTGGCACTGGCCGGCCTGACCGACCCGCGCGTCACCTATTGGGAGCCGGCCAAATGGGTGGCGCGGCTGCGCGACCGCAAGACGGGTGAAAATCCGGTGCTGTTCAAGATCAACCTGGATTCAGGCCATGCCGGCGCCTCCGGCCGGTTTTCAAGACTGGAGGAAATCGCCTTCACCTATGCCTTCGCGCTCAAGGTGACGGGCAAGGCCGAGCTTGCGGCGTGAACATCGGCGGATGAGCGGTCATTGTCTTCCGTTCCGCGACGTGGCTTCATTGGCGGTGAGAGTTGCGGAGCCCACCAATGATCGATCTCGCCACGTTGATAGCTTATGTCGCGGTTGTGCTTGGCTTTGTCTTCATCCCGGGTCCCGCCACTCTTCTGACGGTGGCGCGGGCAACCAGTTCCGGAACCAGGGTGGGCATTGCGACCGGCGCCGGGATCGCGGCCGGCGACGTGGTTCACACCTTCATGGCGATCGTCGGCATTTCGGCGATCATTGCCACGTCGGCGGCGCTTTTCAGCATCGTGAAGTACATCGGCGCAGCCTACCTCATTTATCTCGGCATTCGCGCGATCATCGAGAAAACGCCGGCCTATCCGGCCGCCGGCGCACTTGCGATCCCCGCTGCCAAAGCATTTCGGCAGGCTGTTTTGACCGAGGTTCTCAATCCCAAGACCGCGCTTTTCTTCCTCGCATTTCTTCCGCAGTTCGTGCGGCCTGAAAACGGATCGGTGATGCTTCAACTGGCGATATTGGGCGTCATCTTTGTTCTGTTGGGCCTCGTCAGCACGGTGGTTTTCGCCGTGGCTGCGGGCGGCCTCGGTGCATTCCTGCGCCGAAACCCGACGGTGCTGAGATGGCAAGGCAAAGCTGTCGGCGGTATCTATTGCGCCTTAGGCATCCGGCTGGCGCTGCAACAGCGCTAGGGTCTCGACAGGCGACGAGCCGTACGAGGCTTCGGATAATGGGCAGGCACAGCTGATTTTCCGCTCGCAATTGCAAAGGCCGCGCGCTACCCAGTGCGCGGCCTTTTCACAGCCGCGCCAACACACAATCACCCAAGGATCTGCCATGTTGCTCGTCGATGTCTATCTCGACAAATCGCCCATCCAGGGCATCGGCGTCTTTGCCAAGAACCACATTGCCCGCGGCACGCTGGTCTGGAAGCTCGACCCGAAATACGACCGGCGCATCGAGGTAGCGGCCTACGAGCGGGAAACCGGGCCGGTCAGAACCTATCTCGACCGCTACGCCTATCCGGACCGGCGCGACCCGAACTACATCGTCTTCGAAGCCGACGATGCGCGTTACATGAACCATGCCGACAGCCCGAATTGCGACGTCTCGCAGCCGGAGGAGACCTATGCCTTGCGCGACATTGCGCCCGGCGAGGAAATGACCTGCGACTACAATCACTTCTTCGAAACCGGCTTCGACTTTCTCGGCGACCGCTGACGCAACGGCCGTCAGCTCGACGGCTTCTTGCGCGCCGGATAGCCGTTGGGGTGCGGCGGCACGGCTTTCAGGTAGGCGGCGATCGCTGCGCGGTCCTCCGGGGTCAGCACGGCCATGTTCCGCTGCACGTCGACCATTGCGCCGCCGACCGTATCGAAATCCGGCGTGAAGCCGGTTTCGAGATAGTTGGCGATGTCGGCCTCGGACCAGTTCGCGATGCCGCCCTCGCCCGACGTGATGTTCGGCACGATGCCGCTGCCTTCGGCGGCGGCCGCCCCTGCCAGCCATTGGCGCTTCCTGGTGCCGCCGGCAAGATCCCGCGGCGTGTGGCATTCGCCGCAATGGCCGGGGCCTTCGACCAGATAGCGGCCTGTCACCACCGGATCCGGTGTGCCGTCGGGAAAGGAAACGACCGGCTGGTCACTCAAATAGAGCAGCTTCCACAAGCCAAGACCGCGTCGGACGTTGAAGGGAAACCCCAGCGAATTGGCGGGCGCCTTGCCGGCGACCGCGGGTAACGTCTTCAGGAATGCATAGAGATCGGCAATGTCGGCCGGCTTCATGCGCGCGTAGGAAGTATAGGGAAATGCCGGATAGAGATGCTCGCCCGACGGTGACACGCCCTTCAGCATGGCGTTGGCAAGATCCTCGACCGACCAGGCGCCGATGCCGTCCCTGGTATCCTGCGATATGTTCGGCGGCACAAAGGTGCCGAATGGCGTCTTGAGTTCAAGGCCGCCCGCCAGCTGAAGGCGGGCGTCGCCTTGCGAGCCAGGCTTGGCATGACAGGATGTGCAGCCGCCGGCGTAGAAGATGCGCTTGCCCCTGGCGGCGTCGCCGGGACCAAGCTCAGCCAGCGTTGCGGCATCGAGCCTGACCGGAGCCGACAGGAACCAGCCGGCAATC
Organism: Mesorhizobium sp. M0106; assembly: GCF_040322715.1. Taxonomy (NCBI): domain Bacteria; kingdom Pseudomonadati; phylum Pseudomonadota; class Alphaproteobacteria; order Hyphomicrobiales; family Phyllobacteriaceae; genus Mesorhizobium; species Mesorhizobium sp. M0106. The sequence goes on from NZ_JAMYUA010000004.1 coordinate 129,502, forward strand.
GCGGCCGCCCCGCCCAGAACGAGGGCGCCGCCGACAAGTTTCTTCAGCAAGCGCATTGCCCGCTATCAGCCTTTTTTCACCCTGTAGTTTTGATGACAGTTGCCGCAGCCGCCGCCGATGGTGTTGAACTGCGCCTTCAACGCGTCGGCATCCGCAGGTGCTGCGGCGACCGCCGCCTTGACGTCGGCGAGGTACTTGCCTTCAGCCGTCTTGAAGCCGGCCATGTCCTGCCAGATTTTTGGGGACGCCGTGGTGTCGCCGGTGTCGCTGCCCGCCGGGAAAAGCGTGTCGACGCCGGCATGGAATTTCTCGGCATTGACCTGCAGTGCCTGCAACGCCGTCAGCACCGAAGCTGCGTCGTAGGGCGTCTCGCCCTTGACCACTTTCGACAAGCCGGCGGCGATCTTGCCACGTTCCTTCATCAGGGCCTGCCGGTCGGCTACCGGGTCGGCAAATGCCGCCGAGCCGGCGAAGGCGAGCATCGAGATGGCGAGGATAAGCTTTCTCATTCACTTGGCTCCATGTTGAAGGCAATTCAGGATGCGGCCCCACTCCGATGACAAACGGCAAGGATGGCTTAAAAATTCCGACGCTTCGCCTCACGCTTGCGTGAAATTTTTGCAGCTGTCGTTCTGATGCTGAAAAAGAAAAGCCCCGGTTCTGCCGGGGCTTTCTGGAACGGATCAGGCCTTTTCGTAGAGCTCGAGCACATAGTCCCAGTTGATGAGACTGTCGACGAAGGCTTCGAGGTATTTCGGCCGGGCGTTGCGGTAATCGATGTAGTAGGAATGTTCCCAGACATCGACGCCGAGGATCGGGGTCGCGCCATGGACGAGCGGGTTCTCGCCGTTCGGCGTCTTCGAGATCGCCAGCTTGCCGTCCTTGACCGAGACCCAGGCCCAACCCGAACCGAACTGGGTGGTGCCGGCGGCGATGAAGTCGGCTTTGAACTTGTCGTAGCCACCAAGATCGCTGTCGACCGCCTTTTGCAATGCGCCCGGCAGCTTGTTGCCACCGCCGCCCTTCTTCATCCATTTCCAGAAATGGATGTGATTGTAGTGCTGGGCGGCATTGTTGAAGAGGCCCGCATTCTTGCCGAAGGACTGTTTGACGGCCTCTTCGACCGACAAATCGCCCATGCCCGCCTCGGCGGCCAGCTTGTTGCCGTTGTCGACATAGGCCTTGTGGTGCTTGTCGTGATGATATTCCAGCGTTTCCTTGGACATGTAAGGCTGCAAGGCCTCGTAATCATAGGGCAAGGCGGGCAATTCAAAAGCCATCGGTCGTACTCCCTCGTGGAAAAATCCGGTGTCGATACCGGACTAACATAGGACTGGATTGGTCTGGAACAACTCCGGAAACGAAGCGCCGGCCGCTTTTTAGCGGGTCAGCCGGGCGAAGTCGAATGCGCCCATTCCCAATAGAGTTCGCGCGCCTTCTTGGCCACCGGTCCGGGCTGCAGATTGCGATCCTCGATACGGGTGACCGGCACGACTTTCGAGTGGTTTCCGGTCGAGAAGATTTCGTCCGCCTCCAGGAAATCGCGGATCGACAGCGTCTTTTCCGTCGTCGTGAAACCGTATTCGCCTAGCAGGGCCATGGTGCGCGCGCGGGTAATGCCGGACAGGAAGGTGCCGTTCGGCGCCGGCGTCAGGACATGGCCGTCCTTGACCAGAAAAATATTCGAGGTGCCGGTCTCGGCGACATTGCCCAGCATGTCGAGCACGAGCGCATTGTCGAAGCCGCGCATCTTGGCTTCGAGGATGGAACGGCCGTTGTTGGGATAAAGGCAGCCAGCCTTGGCGTTGGTCGGCATGGTCTCGATGGTCGGGCGCCGGAACGGCGAAACCGTCACCGAAAACCCCGCCGGCGAGATCATCGGCGATTCGTAGAGGCAAAGGCAGAAACGCGTCGAGGCCGGGTCGGCCGGCACGCCCATATAGCCGCCATGCTCGGCCCAATACATCGGCCTGATATAGACCGCCGTGTTGCCGTCGAACTTCTTCAGCCCGTCCCAGGTCAGGCCGACGATCTTGTCGGTGCTCATCGTCGGTTTCAGGCCGAGCGCGATCGCCGAGGCATTTACCCGCGCTGCATGGCGATCGAGATCGGGAGCGACGCCCTCGAACCAGCGGGCGCCGTCGAACACGCTGGTGCCGAGCCACATGGCGTGGCTGCGCGGCCCTAGAATGGCAACGTTGCCCTCGTACCAGTCGCCGTCGACGAAGGTCCATGTCGCGGATTGCGCCGCAGTCGCCAGTGTCATTGCCAGGTTCCGTTCGATGCTTGTTGCGGCGCATTGGAAGATGCTTTGGCGGCCGCCGTCAACCGGCTTGGCTGAGATTTGTTGAGGCCAGCGGGCTGGCGGACTGCAATCAGCGCTTGCGCCATGCCTTACGCGGCCTCAAAACTGTCGAATGCAGTTCGCGGCTTACGTTTTCGACGCCTATGGCACGCTGTTCGACGTGCATGCGGCCGTGCGCCGTCACGCCGACCAGATCGGGCCGGACGGCCAGTTGCTGTCCGATATCTGGCGCGCCAAGCAGCTGGAATATTCCTGGGTCAGGACGCTGATGGGGGCCTATGCCGATTTCTGGCAGCTCACCGAGCAGGCCCTCGACTTCGCCCTGCGCAAGGTTCCATCCGCGGATGCCGGGCTGAGGGCGAAGCTGCTCGAGGCCTATTGGCGGCTGGACTGCTATCCGGAGGTGCCGGCCGTGCTCAAGGCGCTCAAGGCATCGGGGGCAAGGCTGGCGATCCTGTCCAACGGTTCGCCTGAGATGCTGCAAGCGGCCGTCAAATCCGCCGCGCTCGACCAGGTCCTGGACGACGTCTTTTCCGTCGACAGCGTCAGGCGCTTCAAGACCGATCCGTCGGTCTACGACATGGTCACCACGGGATGGCGCCTCTATCCGGGCGCTGTCTCTTTCCAGTCATCCAACCGCTGGGACGTCGCCGGCGCCACCAAATTCGGCTTCAGGACGGTGTGGATCAACCGCGCCAATCAGCCAGAGGAATACCGGGATTTTCCACCGGCCCTGATCCTGCCGTCCCTTGAAGGTCTGGTCGCCGGGGGGTGACACCGGAAATGTTGCGTCGGCGCAACAGTGACGATCCAGTCACAGCTTTGCCTTTGTTTGTCCACCCTGCGGCCAGAATTGGAACCGCCTATCGCGCCGAGCATTGCTCGGGCAACCGCGCGCAACCGGACGCATTTATGCTTTGTTGCGATTTGAGACTTAAAAAAGGCAATCATGTTCACACCCCCATCGTCCTCTTTTCGCCTGAGCCGTCGCGGTTTTCTCAACGCAGCAGCCCTTGGCGCCGCCTCGGTCGCGGTCTCCAGTTGCACCACGCTGTCGCAACAACCGGTCGAGCCGCCGCCGCCGACCTATGTCGAGCCGGCGCTCGGCGACTATGTGACGATGTATGGGCCGATGTCGGATGGCGGCTTCGAGCTGCCGGCCATACCGGTCGACAAGATCGACCCGCAGTTCCTGCGCCAGATCGTGGACGATCCGACCGGGCAGCAGCCGGGTACCATCGTCGTCGACACCACCAATCACTTCCTCTATCTGGTGCGCCCGGGCGGCCAGGCGATCCGCTATGGCGTCGGCCTCGGCCGCGCCGGCTTCGAATGGTCGGGCGATGCGGTGGTCCAATGGAAGCAGAAATGGCCGAAATGGACGCCGCCGGACGACATGATCGCCCGGCAGCCGGAGTTGAAGCCGTACAGCGCCGACAATGGCGGCATGCCCGGTGGGCTCAAGAACCCGCTTGGCGCACGGGCGCTTTATCTCTTCCAGGGCAACCAGGACACGCTCTACCGCTTGCACGGTTCGCCGGAATGGCGGTCGATCGGCAAATCGGTGTCGTCGGGCTGTGTTCGCCTGATGAACCAGGACATTATCGATCTCTACGACCGAGTGCCGAACAAGACCCCGGTCGTGGTGACGGCCGACATCGGCCAGCCGATGGTGGCGACAGCAAACCGCAAAGCCATCCCGATCGACGCCGGCGTGCCGGAAGGATCGATCCTGCTCGGCCCGATAAAATCGGTGACCAACTCGATCTTCTGAGCTGGGCGAAAAGCGCGGGGGCGGAATTGCTCACGGCTCCTGCTGGTTTTGCCGAGCGTCGGCTTGCCCGTTCCGGTGCCCGCCTTCAGGTGCGGTGTTTAAGCCAAGCAGCGGATTTTGCCGCGCTCTGTGCAGACGCCGCCGGTGGACAGATCATGACCCAAATCCGTCTTCCGAAGGCCAAGCGGTCGGATGACCGCTTTGCGCCCGATGTCGGACGTTGAGGTTGGCTTGTGCGTGAGCTGAAAGCGGACATTCTGATGGGGTCGAAGAACGCCCGAAGGGCGACCCCTAGCTGACATTTGCCTCAGATATTTTCCGGCGTGACTATTTCGAAAGGAATTGACCGCTGAAGGGTGGCGAACGGTGCTTGTGGTCCAATGACATCAATCATGGTTTGGACAAGAAAGGCCGAGGTTGCGTCGAGCGGATGACAGAGAGCTGCAGTGATCAACCCTTCAGACAGTCCCTTTCGGGTTTCGGGTCCAATATCACGGCAAACCAGCTTGATCCCCGAACGCTTCTCGAGAGTTGCCTCCCTTAGCGCACGGAGGACGCCGGTTATTCCGCCGCCGACGATCAGAATGCCCACAAGGTCGTCAGTCGCCTTCAGCAACTCGGCCACCATGCGGTACGCCTCACTCGATTCCTCATGGGTCGGACGACTTTCCTCCACTGTTAGCCGCGGAGCATGCTCGCGCAAATAGGACCGGAAGCTGGCGTCTGCGACGTCCTGGCATTGATAGCGGTGGTTCCCTATGAACACCGCAATGCGACCAGGGCCATGTGTGGTCTGGGTGATCAGGAAGGCTGCGGTGCGCCCCAGCTTCCAGTTATCGGTGCCTACATACGCCGCCCGTTCCGGCGCTGATTGGTCGGTAATGTAAGAGACGACGGGTTTCCCGATCTCCTTCAGAGAACGGATGGCCTGGCCAATGATCGGATGATCTGCGGCGACCACAGCGACAGCGTCGCACGACTCGCCGAGCGCGACGAGGCGGCTCGAGATCGTCTCCGGTGTCAGCAGATCCACAAAGTCGATAACCGGCTCGATCACCTCGTCCCGGCGATCGCGACAGGCGGCAACGATTTTCTTGCCGAACAGCTGGTAGAGATCGCGAGTGGACTGCTGAAGTAGGAAACCCAACCGATAATGCGGCGATATCTGACGGGCTCGGTTATCAATCGCGCCGATGCCGTAGAACCCTATTTCTTCAGCCGCGCTTTGAACGCGCTGGATGGTTTTCGGACGTACGGAAACCGAGCCACTCAGAATTCTGTTTACGGTCGCTGTGGATACGCCTGCGGCAATAGCGAGATCGCGAATTGTCGGCCGAGTCATGAACCTCACCTTCGTTTGTATCATGATGATTGAGCCGAAATGATACAAATGTCATTTTGATATTATTTTCGACTACTACAAATATCAACCCTCCGATATGAAATGTGCCAGCTAGGGATATGATCTGATGATGGCTCCCGGCGGCTAGACCCACACGCTCAAGACTGATCCGGGCACGGAGGTGCTGTTACGATGGATGACCTTCAGTATGGGACACGCGACAAGCGCGGCAATTGGGCGCCGCACCGCCGCGCCGAACCGGCGCCGTTGTGGCATCGTCCGTTCAATGCAAGAAAGGTCATCGCCTGGCTCCCTGATTTTTTTTGGCCGTGGAATGCTTTCCACATCGCCACATCGCTCCTCTGGGTGAATTTTCTCATCCCGAACTGGCAGAGCCTGGCAAGCTTGTCGGTGCTCAACTATTTTTGGCTTTACGGTCTGAACGCCGCCGGCATTTTCCTGTTTTATGGCTTCTTCGAGCTGCGCTTCTACGTTCATCGCCGGCAGGGCACGCGCTTCAAATACAATGCCAAATTTCCGTCTGATGTGCCGTCCGATGTTTTCTGGTTCCAGCGCCAGAACCTAGACAATTTCCTGCGGTCCTTCTTTGTCACCATTCCGCTGTGGACGGTGGTCGAAATCGTGATGCTGTGGGTCTACGCCAACAGCTGGGCGGTCTGGCTGCCCTGGACGACCAATTGGCTCTACTTGTCTTTCCTGGTGTTGCTCGCGCCGTTTGTTCACGAGGTTTATTTCTTTCTGCTGCACCGCGCGATCCACTGGCCACCTGTCTATAAGTGGGTCCATTCGGTTCACCACAATTCGATCAACCCCAGCCCATGGTCGTCTCTTTCCATGCACCCCGTGGAAGGCTTCCTGTATCACGCCGAGGCGTGGCTGCACCTGCTGATCCCGTCCAACCCGGTCTGCGCCTATTTCACGCTGCACGGCGCCGGCTTTGGCGCGGTCAACGGTCATCTTGGCTTCGAAACGTTTGAACTGACCGACAAGTTGAATCTCGATAGCCACTCTTATGTGCATTACCTGCACCACAAGTACTTCGAGGTGAACTATGGCGGAGACGGTCTCGTGCCGCTCGATAGGCTGTTCGGTACCTGGCACGACGGCAGCAAGGAGGCCGACGACGCGATGAAGGCGCGCTTCCTCAAAAAGAAAGAGAAGCTACGCGCCAAGCAGCAAGCCCCTGGGGCAGGCTCGGGTATGCCGGCGGAGTGACGAAAGGCATCAGCGCCTATGAGGAGAGGGCGCGGGGCAGCAGAACTTAATTTGAACAACTGCAGAGCGGGTGAAACCTGGGAGGACTACTGTGAAGCTTTTAAAGACACTCATATCGGCAACGGTTCTGACTGCATTCAGCACCGGGGTGACACTTGCCGCCAACATCTTCGTGATCGGCGGCAAGCCGGACGATCCGTTTTGGTCGATCGTCAAGCGGGGCGCCGAAGACGCCGGCAAAGTGGTCGAGGCCCAGGGCGGTAAGGTCACTTGGCTCGGTCCCCAGAACTATGACAATCTGGGTGTGGATGCTGCCGAGCTGATCCGGCAGGCCATCGACCAGAAAGCCGATGCCATTGTCGGTCCGGACTGGGTGCCAGAAGCAATGGATCCTGCGTTCAAGGCCGTCAAGGATGCCGGCATTCCACTGGTCATCTACAATGCTGGCGGGTTGAAGGCGGCCGATCGCCTCGGCGCGCTGAACTACGTCGGCTCTGACGACTACAAGGGTGGCGTCGCGGGCGGCGAGTACCTGGCCAAAGCCGGCAGCAAGAAAGGCGTCTGCATCAACACCCTCCCGGGTGCCGCCAATATCGAAGCTTATTGTGGTGGCTTCAAAGAGGGGATGAAGAATGGCGGCGGCGAGGCCGACGTGTTGCCCTTGCCCGCCACGTCGTTCGGTTCAGCTACAGCTGTTGCGCAGGCTGTGAAGGCCTATTTGCTGCAGCACTCGGACGTGACCGCCGTGTTCACCATCGGTAACGTTGACGCCAACTCCGCCATGAACGGCCTCACCCAGGCCGGAAAAAGTGATAAGGTTCATCTCTGCGGCATCAACTTCGACGAGACCATCCTGAACAACATCAAGGATGGGAAACAGGCCTGCGCGATTGATCAGCAAGGCTACCTGCAGGGCTACCTCGCCGTGGCGATCCTGAACGGCAATGTAAACTACGGCCTCACCGTGCCCACTCGTGAGATCCTGACTGGACCCGGCATCATCGATAAGGCTTCCGTAGATGCTACCATCGCTGGTGTGAAAGCCGGGACGCGATAGCCCTTTGTTCAGTGCCGCCCTCGCATGGAGCGGGGGCGGCCATTCCATCTCCCTGCGGCGGCCTCATCGTGGCTGGCCGCCCGCTCGCGGATTACCCAATGGCACATCCCGTGACTTCCACATCGATCCCGGCGGCGGACCCCACGCGGTCCGGACTCGCCCTCGGCCGGCTGGCGCGTCGACCAGAGTCGGGCTCATTCCTCGGCCTGGTCGCGGTTCTGCTTTTCTTTGGCCTGTTCGGCGGAAGCGGCTTCCTATCGGCAGCCGGCACGGCCAGCTGGTTGAACATCGCGTCCGAGATTGGGATCATCGCAATGCCGATAGGGTTGCTGATGATCGCCGGGGAACTCGACATCTCGGTCGGCGCCGTGATCCCCGCAGCGTCGCTTACCGCTGCCATCATCTCGGGTCACTATGGGCTGCCCGACTGGCTTGGCATAACGGCCGCGCTTGGCCTCGGCCTCGCTGTCGGCCTCCTCAACGGGCTCTTCGTGACGAGAACGACCATCCCGTCACTCATAATCACAATCGGCACCATGTTCCTCACGATGGGCCTGACGCTAGGTCTCACCGTCAAGATCGCCGGCAGCACCGGCGTGTCACTGGTGCCAGACCCGCTTACCAAGGCAATCTTCGGCGACTATCTCGGCGGCATGTTCCAAGTCACGATCCTGTGGTGGGTGCTGTTCGTGATTGGCCTGTTCTGGCTGTTGCACATCTCCCCACTGGGCAACTGGATCTATGCACTCGGTGGCGACAAGGAAAGTGCGCGCAACGTTGGCATTCCGACCAAACGGCTGACCATCGGCCTGTTCATGCTATCCGGCTTCAATGCCGCTTTCGTCGGGGTCAGCGAGGTGATGGTCTATCAGAGTGCGCAGGTTCTGGCTGGTCAGTCCTTTATCTTCAATTCCATCATGTGTGTGGTCATCGGGGGCGTTCTGCTCACGGGTGGCTTTGGCTCGATCGTTGGCATCGTGTTTGGCACGATTACCTTCTCGATCGTGAACCAGGGCATCTACTTCACCAGCCTGGATCCCAACATCGGAAGCATCATAATCGGCGCGCTTCTTTTGATCGCGGTGCTGACAAACGACACCTTCCGGCAATTGGCACTCAGCTATTCTTCGAAGAGAGGAAAGCAGCCATGATGGACGTGATCAAATCCGTACTGCGTCGTCCCGAAGCCGGCTCGATCCTCAGTCTTATTGGCGTGGTGTTGTTCTTCGTTCTATTCGGCGGCGCCCACCTGGGTACGCTCGTTGGCGCGGCGAGTTGGGTCAATTTCGCGGCCAATCTCGGCATCGTCGCCATTCCCGTCGGGCTGCTGATGATCTCAGGTGAACTAGACATTTCCATCGGCGCTCTGATCCCAGTTGGTTCGATGACAACTGCCATACTCACCGGTTACTACGGACTGCCAATAGGGGTAGGGATAGCTGGAGCGCTGGCAGTCGGCGTGGCGGTAGGCCTGGTCAACGGTCTGCTGACGATCCGTACCTCCGTGCCCTCGCTCATCATTACTCTGGCCACCCTGGTCGCCATGCAGGGGGTGGTGCTCAGTGCTTCGGTGCTTCTGACCGGTAATGCCAGCGTTGCCCTGACCGCACCGGATTGGGCCAAATTCCTCTTCGGCCAGTTGATCGGCGGCAGTCACCAGGTCATCATAATCTGGTGGGTCGCCTTCGCTGTTGTCACAGGCTTCGTTCTGCACAAGACCCGTTACGGGAACTGGCTATTTGCAATGGGCGGCGACCGCGTCAGCGCCCGCAACGCCGGCATTCCGACAGACCGCGTGACCATTGCGTTGTTTGTGTTGTCCGCGGTCAGCGCCACCTTTGTCGGGATCTGTCAGGCGATCCTGTTCAATTCCGCCCAGGTCTCCGGTGGCATGAGCTTTATCTTCAACGCCATCGTGTCCGTGGTCGTGGGCGGCGTGCTGCTGACCGGCGGTTTCGGGTCGGTCGTGGGTATCTTCGTCGGCACCATCACCTTCGCCATCGTCAGCCAGGGCATCTATTTCACCCAGATTGACCGAAACTGGTCGAATCTGATCATCGGCGTGATGCTTCTGGTGGCGGTGATGATGAACCAGTCCTTCCGCGACCTGGCTCTGTATTTCAGGCCGCGGCGCGAGCGAAGCGTGCCGCGGGAGCCAGCAAACCCATGAAAAATGATCTGCTACAGCAGCTAAGCAATGGGCTCGCATCGATTAACGAGCATCGACCTTCAATTTCCTCGCCGATCAACAGTGTCAGGCCAGCCGGATCGCAGATGGGAGATGTGCCCGCCATGAACGACAAACCTGCCATTCTAGAACTGAGGAACGTCAACAAGTCCTTCGGACCAATCGACGTCCTGCACGATATTTCGCTGAGGGTACGCGCCGGCGAAGTGCTTTGTCTGCTCGGTGACAACGGCGCCGGCAAATCAACTCTCATCAAAACGCTCGCCGGTGTCCACAAACCCACCAGCGGCCAGATACTGATGGACGGTCAGCCGGTTACCTTCTCTGGACCTCGGGAGGCCCAGGCACAAGGAATCGCCACAGTGCACCAGTTCGGCGGCACCTTCCCGCTGATGAGCATCGGGCGGTCCTTCTTCGTCGGCGTAGAGCCGACCAAAGGCTGGGGACCGTTCAAGATCTACGACCGCAAGCGCGCCAACGAAATCGCAGTGAAAGCGGTACGCGATTTCGGAATCACCCGCATCGATGACGGTGACCGCCTGGTTGGGGGACTGTCCGGCGGCGAGCGCCAGTCGCTCGCCATTGCCCGTGCTGTGTATTTTGGAGCGCGCTTACTGATCCTGGACGAACCGACCGCAGCGCTCGGCGTCAAGCAGGCCTCGCACGTGCTGCGTATCGTCAACGAGGCGAAGAGGCGCGGCCTGGCCGTGGTCTTCATCACCCACCAGGTCATGCACGCCATGGCCGTCGGCGATCATTTCGCGGTGCTGATCCGCGGCGCCATCGCCGCCGATTTCCGCAAAGGCCAACGGTCCCGCGAGGAGATCACAGATCTGATGGCAGGCGGCGAGACCATGGCCGACCTCGAAGCCCAGGTCGAGGGTTACATGGCCGAGCATGAAGGCCATCCGCCGTCCCTCCAGGTGTTGGGAGGCCCAGCCGCTCAGTAGATTTCTTAAAAGGCGCCAACCAGGCGTGGCTCCATGCCGCTGAGTTGGCCGTTGCCCTAATCCGAAGAGCAAAAGCAGGACACAAATGACAATCCGCATTGCAGTGATCGGCGCCGGTTTGATGGGCGCGGATCATGCCAAGATAGTTGCCGAGGAACTGCCCGGCGCAACCCTGCAATTGGTCTGCGACATGGATGAGCAGCGCGCTCGTTCTGTTGCCGGCGCGTATGGCGCTATCGACATTGCCACTGACCCCCAGTGCGCCATCACGCGGCAAGACGTGGACGCCGTGATCATTGCGAGTCCCGATTTCACGCATGCGCCGCTTTCGATGGCCTGCATAGCCGCCGGCAAGCGCGTCCTATGCGAAAAACCGCTGTCACAAGCATCGGCTGACTGCATCGCGGTGATGGAAGCCGAACAGAAAGCGGGGGCGAAATTCGTCCAGCTCGGCTTCATGCGGCGTTACGACCGCTCCTATCAGGAAATGAAGCAGGCGCTCGATAATGGTCATCTCGGTCGGGCGCTGATGATGCACAATTTTCACCGCAATGTTGAAACGCCTGCGGCCGACTTCACCGGCGCGATGGCTATCACCAATTCGGCCCCGCACGAATTCGACGTCGTGCGTTACGTGCTCGGCACCGAATATGCTGCCATCTCTGCATTCCAGCCAAGCCGCTCGGACGCGCGTGTGGCACCTGTCGTCATGGTGCTGGAAACGGTGGATGGGCAGCTCGTCAACATTGAGATCAACAACAACGCCGCCTATGGCTATGACGTTCGCGCCGAGCTGATTGGCGAGAACGGCGCCGTGGCAACCAACAACGTTGCCTACACCCGCACGGAGGCAGCGCTTACCCAAAGCACAAGCTACGACGCCGACTGGCGCACCCGCTATTACGATGCCTATCGCCGCCAGAACCGCGACTTCCTTCGCTTCGTCATGACTGGTGAGTTCCCCGCGACCGCCTCGGACTGCTGGGACGGCTACTGCGCCGCCGTCGTTGCCGAGGCCGGCGTGGTAGCGCTGAAGGAAGCCCGTCGTACGCCTGTCCAGATGATTGCAAAGCCGGAGTTCTACGCGTGAAGCTGGGTTTCGTTTCAGACAGTCTCGGCAATCTGCCGTTCGACGCGGTGCTTGATCATGCGCAGCGCATGGGGGTATCCGGCATCGAGGTGAACACTTGCGGCTGGTCGACCGCCCCGCATTTCCGGCTTTCGTCCATGCTGGGTAACAGGGAAGCGCAGAAGCGGATTGCTGCAGCCTTCGAGGAACGCGGCCTGGAGATCATAAGCCTCAACGCCAACGGCAATCCGCTGCACCCAACTGATCCGGCCCAGGGCCAAGGGTTGAAAGACACGATCCGCGTGGCCGGCGAGATGGGCATTCGCACCGTCTGCACCATGAGCGGTCTGCCGGCCGGCAGCGCTAGCGACAGCATGCCGAACTGGGTCGTCTCGTCCTGGCCGCCGGAAACGCAGACCGTCCTGAAATATCAGTGGGAAGAGAAGCTGATCCCGTTCTGGACCGGGATCGTGGCGCTGGCGAAAGAAAACCGCGTCGAGCGCATTGCGCTCGAGCTGCATGGCAATCAGTGCGTGTACAACGTGCCCTCGCTCCTGAAGCTTCGAGCAGCGGTAGGACCTGTCGTGGGCGCCAATCTGGACCCGTCGCACCTGTTCTGGATGGGTGCTGATCCCCTCGCTGCTGCCGAAGCGCTGGGCGCGGCCGTTTATCATGTCCATGCCAAGGACACGATGCTGAACCGGCCAGTCCAGGCAACGACCTCGCTGCTTGAGAATGGCAACCTGATGGACATTCCGGCCCGCTCGTGGAGCTACATCACGCTCGGGTTCGGCCATGGTGAGGAGTGGTGGCGGCAATTCTGTTATCGGCTCAAGATGGCTGGCTACGACGGCTGGCTTTCCATCGAGCACGAGGACGTATTTCTGAACTCGCTGGAGGGGCTCGAAAAATCCGTCGCGCTCCTCCAGAGCGTGATGCCGTCAGCTCCCGCAGACTTCAAACCGCAAGATATCTGAGGAGGGATTCAATGCCCTGGGTTGACGCTTGTGCCGCTGACGAAATCGAAGCCGAGGAAGCCAAGCGCTTCGAGAATGGCGGCCGTACCTTCGCGATCTTCCGCAACGACGCGGATGAATACTATTGTACAGACGGGCTTTGCACGCATGAGAAGATCCACCTCGCCGACGGTCTTGTCATGGGTAATACGGTTGAGTGCCCCAAGCATGCTTCCGTTTTCGACTTCACGACTGGCGAAGTAGAGACGCCCCCGGCCTGCGAGAACCTCAAAACTTACAAGACGAAGGTCGAGAACGGCCGCGTCATGGTCGAGGTTTGAGCCATCATGAGCCAACCCTTCCAGTTGGCCGCCTGCGCCGAGATGCTTTGGCTTGATCGTCCGATGGCTTGGCGCGTCGCACGTCTGCATGAGATGGGTTTCGGCGTCGGATTGTGGAATTGGCCGGACCATGACCTCGCAGCGCTCGAGAAGTCGGGGGCGACCTTCACGATCATGAACGGCTACCTCGAAGGAAGGCTCGCCGACGACGAGGGCGCCGACATGCTCTTGAAGTCCGCCCTGGAGACCGCAAGAGTCGGAAAGCGCCTCGGCATTGCCAGGCTCAACCTGCACGGCACCGGTCTCGGCGAAGGCGGTATTCCTATTGTGAAGTCCGAACTCGAGACCGGCCTCATGTGGCTGAAGGCGCGGGACACCTTGAACTGTATCTGCGACATGGCCGAGGCCGAACATGTCGTCTTCACGCTTGAAAACCTGAACCTGCTTGACCACCCGGGCTGCCCCTTCGGCTCGACGGCAGCGGTGCTGGCATTGGTGTCATCGATCAATAGACCCCAACTGCGGATCAATCTCGACCTCTATCACACTCAGATCGGCGAGGGCGATATCGTGCGCTGGTGTCAGAAATGCCTGCCCTTCATCGGCGAGGTGCAGGTGGCCGATAATCCGGGTCGTTGCGAGCCGGGAACAGGCGAGATGAACTGGCCCAACATCGCGAGAGCTCTGTTCGACATGGGGTATCGCGGGCCGGTGGGTCTGGAAGCCTTTGCCCAAAACGATCCGGAGGCAGCGCTGGTCGCTTTCCGGCGGGCTTTTACGGTGTGAGCCATGCGGGGATGCTCATCGGCGCGATGCGGGGCGGGCGTCATGATCAAGGGCGGCCCTGTCCGACCATGCTTTCCGATCGAGCGCTGCTCGCAGATTCCTTTCAAGTCCACCTGACCTGCAGTGGAGGCTGATTATGGCCATGTATCACAACCGTCCTCATGTCGAGGATATCCGAAAGATGAAGAGGAATGGACAGAAGATATCCATGCTCTTCGTCAGCACGCCCGACGAGGCAGCCGCCGCTGCCGCGGCAGGCATTCACATGCTTTCCATCGAGGGCCGATACTTTGACCAGGAAATGCGACAGGCAGCCGGCGACTGTTTCGTTCAAGTCGGTCTGCCTTACGGCGGCTGGGGCAGCTTTGCTGGCCGTCCGCTGGCTACGGCAGAAGACTATCTGCGTGCGGCTTTCCACTTTGCCGGCATTGGTGGCGACGCCTTCTACTGCTCCGCGTCCTACGACATCCAGAAGGCGCTCTGCGACAACCACCTCCCTGTCGTCGGGCATATCGGCCTGATCCCTTCGTACATCACCTGGACCGGTTGGCGCGCAGTCGGAAAGAGCGCGGAAGAAGCGATACGCCTCTGGCGGCACACCCAGAAACTCGAGGAGATTGGTGTCTTCGGGGCGGAACTGGAAGTCGTCCCCGACCGGGTGGCGAAATTCCTGACCGAAAACTCGTCGCTGGTCATGCTTGGCATGGGCGCCGGCAAGCATGCAGATGCGCAATACCTCTTCACAGAGGATGTCTGCGGCTATGGCAAGAATCATAAGCCGCGGCACGGAAAGATTTACCGCAACCTCGGCCCTGAGCTGCAGAAGATCCAGGACGAGCGCGTGGCGGCGTTCAGGGAATACAAAGCCGACGTCGATTCCGGGCGATACCCCGGTTACGAGCACACAGTTCCGATTGGGGGCGCTGACTTCGACAGCTTCATGCGAGCAGCCAAAGGGTGACAACCATGCGTGCGGGGCTATCCGATTCCTCAGGAGCGGGTGTTAGTCAAGTCGAAGTCCGCAACACGAAGGCGCCAACGCTTGCTGAACTCAAAATGCTGATTGCCAAGAGGGAGCTGATCCTTCCGGCGAAGTTGGAAACTCTCGCTCGCGTGATGTTTGCAGAGCCAGACTGCGTTGCCTTCGAAAATTCCGCCTCGATCGCTCGCCGGTGCAACGTGTCAACGACAACCTTATCTCGCCTCGCTCCGCGCCTTGGCTTCAGGTCTTTTAAAGAAATGCAGAACTGCTTCCGAAATCACATCCTTGATCGAAAGGCCCAGCGCAAGCCGAGTTGATAACGCGGCACATCGATCACTGAGAACTCAGATCCGCGCCTCGAGCAAGCCCGCGGGCCAAAGTTCAGTTTTCTAGCCCGGTATTCCCGGAAGCTGCCTTTCCGCTTGCGGCCCAGATCAGACGTTCGGCGCATCGCCGCCAAGCGGCCGCTCTTTCCGCATAGCCGCCGTCCGCTGTCCTCCAGATCTGGCTACTGGCGCTTGATGCCAAGACAGAATTGCCAACACCGATGCCCGCCCTTCGGTCCGATGCCCCTCACCGCCCTCTGGACAGACTGCCCAGTATCCCGCGGACGATCGCCCGTCCGACCGACGAACCGACCGAGCGCACGATGGATTTGATCGCCGCCTCCGCCACGGTCTGACGGTTGGAGGGGCGCGGCGCGCGGCGGCCGCCGGTCGGCTGAGGATCGTCATTGCCGAAGCCGGGAATGGTCCAGCGCGAACGGCCTGCGTCCTGTTGCTGCGCCTGTGCCTCCTGGGCGTCCTTGGCCTTCTTCTGCAGCATCTCGAAGGCCGATTCGCGGTCGATGGTCTGATCGTACTGTCCGGCAACCGGGCTCTCGGTGATCAGCTTGCGGCGCTCGTCGGGCGTGATCGGGCCAAGCCGCGAGGACGGCGGGCGGATCAGCGTTCGCTGCACCATGGAGGGCACGCCCTTGGCTTCCAGCGTCGAGACAAGCGCCTCGCCGGTGCCGAGCTGCGTGATCACGGTTGCGCAGTCGAAATCGGGATTGGGCCTGAACGTCTCGGCCGCCGTCTTGACGGCCTTCTGTTCGCGCGGCGTGTAGGCACGAAGTGCGTGCTGCACGCGGTTGCCGAGCTGGGCCAGCACCGTTTCAGGGATATCCAGCGGATTTTGCGTGACGAAATAAACGCCGACGCCCTTCGAACGGATCAGCCGGACCACCTGTTCGACGCGGTCGATCAGCACCTTCGGGGCGTCGTCGAACAGAAGGTGCGCCTCGTCGAAGAAGAAGACCAGCTTCGGCTTGTCCGGGTCGCCGACCTCGGGCAGTTCCTCGAACAGCTCCGACATCAGCCATAGAAGGAACGTCGCATAGAGTCGCGGATTCATCATCAGCTTGTCGGCGGCGAGCACGCTGATGGCGCCGCGTCCATCGCGCGTGGTGCGCATGATGTCGGCGATCCGCAATGCCGGCTCGCCGAAGAAATTGGCGGCGCCCTGCTGCTCCAGAACCAGCAGCGTGCGCTGGATCGCGCCGACCGAAGGTTTCGTCACATTGCCGTAGCGGGCGCCGATCTCTTCGGCGCGGTCGGCGATATTGGCAAGCAGTGACTGCAGGTCCTTCAAATCGAGCAGCAGAAGGCCTTCCTCGTCGGCGATGCGGAAGGCGATGTTCATGATGCCTTCCTGCGCCTCGGAGAGGTTCATCAAGCGCGACAGAAGCAGTGGGCCCATCTCCGAGATGGTTGCGCGGATCGGGTGGCCCTGCTCGCCGAACAGATCCCAGAAGATGACCGGGAATTCCTGGAATTCATACGGATCGAGCTTGACCTGCTCGGCCCGCTTGACCAGGAAATCCTGCGCTGTGCCCATCATGGCGATACCCGACAGGTCGCCCTTGATGTCGGCGCAGAATACCGGCACGCCGGCATTGGAGAAACCCTCGGCCAATATCTGCAGGGTCACCGTCTTGCCGGTGCCGGTCGCGCCGGTGACCAGGCCGTGACGATTGCCATATTGCAGCAAAAGCTGTTCGGGCCGCTGATAGCTGTCGTCCGGCTTGCGGCTGGCCCCTATGAAGATACTGGTATCGTCGGCCATGTGTCCGGTCTCCGCAAACCTATAGGGTTGAATGCCCTGATCCCTTGAAGAAAAGGGAGCCCCGCCGCAGGTATAGTGAGGCCATTGCGCAGCGACAATGGGCGTTGTCGAAAATGGCTTTTGGAGCTTGCGGAACCTGCCCATGTTTGGCAATCGGTTGACGGTCACAATCACGGAAGGCGCGTTGCACGGGCGTGTGCTGCATTGTGATATCGGGCCGGGGACCGTAGACTGACATAGTCGGCCGCTGCGGCCGCTAGAACGAGGAGAACCGATGGGCGCCGGTGCCTTGACCCAGGATGCCGAACTTCCGAACGTCGACCGGCAACGATGGCTGGCGCTGGCGGAGAAGGCGCTGGCCGGCGGGTCCTTCGAGGAAAAGCTCGTCTCGCATACGGACGACGCCATCCGCATCGAGCCGCTCTACGAGCGTTCGGTAACCGCCGAGCCTGTCGTGCGCGCCAACCCGGGATCACCGTGGATCGTCAGCCAGCGCATCGACGATCCGGACATAGGCCGGGCCAGTGCGCAGGCGCTGGAAGACGTCGCGCAGGGTGCCACCGGACTGTCGCTTGTCTTCGAGGGTGCGCCGAACGCCTTCGGCTATGGCTTGCCGAGGACGGCGGAGGCGCTGGAGGGCGTGCTCGACGGCGTGCCGCTCAACCGCATCCAGATCCGCATCGACGCCCATCCCTGGAGCCGTGCCGTGGCCGACTGGCTGGTGGCGTTTTTGACCAAGCGCCGCTCCGACCCGGCAAAGCTCAACCTCTCCTTCGGCATCGATCCGGCGGCGATATTTGCCGGGACCGGCAGGCTGCGCATGTCGATCGAGGCTTTACAGGCTTCGATGCCGCAATCGCTGGCGCATTTCTTTTCGATGGGTGTGCCCGGCGTGCTGCTGGAAGCCGACGGGCGGGTGTTCCACAATGCCGGCGCCACCGAGGCGCAGGAGCTTGGCACCATGCTCGCCTCGGCCGTCTCCTATTTGAGGCTGTTCGAGAAGGCGCGCCAGCCGCTCGTCTACGCGGCGCCGCATATCGGTTTTGCGCTGAGCGTCGACCAGGACCAGTTCGTGTCGACGGCCAAGGTCAGGGCGTTGCGCAGGCTGTGGGCGCGTGTCCAGGAGGCCTGCTCGATACCGCCCTCCACCGCCAGCATCCATGCCGAAACCTCCTTCCGGATGATGACGACGGCCGACCCGGAAACCAACATCCTGCGCACCACCATCGCCGCTTTCGCGGCTGCCGCCGGCGGCGCGGATTCGATCGCCATCCTGCCGCACACGATCGCGCACGGCCTACCCGCGGGCTTTGCCCGCCGCGTTGCCCGCAACGCGCAACTGATCATGGCCAGCGAAAGCCACGTCGACCACGTCGCCGATCCGGTTTGCGGTTCGGGCGCCGTCGAAGCGCTGACTGCGGAGCTCTGCGCGGCGGCCTGGCAGGAGTTCCAGCAGATCGAGGCGGAAGGCGGCGTGCTGACCAGCCTTGAGCAAGGCCACATCCAGAGGCGCGTCCAGACAGCTTCCGCCCGCCGCAACGCAGCCTACCAGGCGGGCGAACGGGCGATCGTCGGCACGACGCTGCACCCGTCGAAGACCGAGCGTCCGGTCGAGACGCTGGCGGCGGAGCGGCGGCCTGCCTTCACCGAAGGCGTTGCGGTGTGCGAGCCGCTATTTCCGATCCGCATCGATCAGTCGATCGGAGCCGCGCCATGATCCCGGATTTCAGCCAGATCGCCTGGTCGCCGCCACGGCGGGCGCCGGTCGAGATCAAAGGCCAGCGGATGACGCCGGAAGGCATCGCCGTCAAGCATCTCTACAACCAGGGCGATCTCAAGGGCTTGCCGCACCTCGATACCTATCCAGGCCTGCCGCCTTTCGTGCGCGGCCCCTATCCGACGATGTATGTCCAGCAACCCTGGACGATCCGGCAATATGCCGGCTTCTCGACTGCCGAAGAGTCCAACGCCTTCTACCGTCGCAACCTTGCCGCCGGCCAGAAGGGCCTGTCGGTCGCCTTCGATCTCGCCACGCACCGCGGCTACGACAGCGACCATCCGCGCGTCGCCGGCGATGTCGGCATGGCCGGCGTCGCCATCGATTCCATTCTCGACATGCGCCAGCTGTTCGACGGCATCCCGCTTAACGAGATGACGGTATCGATGACGATGAACGGCGCGGTGCTGCCGATCATGGCGCTCTATATCGTCGCAGCGGAGGAACAGGGCGTCGCGCAGAAGGATCTCACTGGGACCATTCAGAACGACATCCTGAAAGAGTTCATGGTGCGCAACACCTACATCTATCCGCCAAAACCTTCGATGCGGATCGTGTCGGACATTTTTTCCTACACGTCGAAGCACATGCCGAAGTTCAATTCGATCTCGATCTCCGGCTACCACATGCAGGAGGCGGGAGCGACGGCGGACCTCGAGCTCGCCTACACGATTGCCGACGGTATCGAATATGCCCGCGCCGGCGTCGCGGCCGGCCTCGACATCGACCGTTTCGCGCCGCGCCTTTCCTTCTTCTGGGCGATCGGTATGAATTTCTTCATGGAAGTCGCGAAGCTGAGAGCAGCGCGCCTTTTGTGGGCCAGCCTGATGCTGAAGAACTTTTCGCCGAAAGACGAGCGCTCGCTGTCGCTGCGCACCCATTGCCAGACTTCGGGCTGGTCGCTGACGGCGCAGGACCCCTACAACAACATCATCCGCACCATGATCGAGGCGATGGCCGCCACTCAAGGCCATACGCAGTCGCTGCACACCAATTCCTTCGACGAGGCAATGGCGCTGCCGACCGACCATTCGGCCCGCATCGCCCGCAACACACAGCTCATCCTGCAGAAGGAATCCGGCACGACGCGCATCATCGACCCGTGGGGCGGCTCCGCCTATGTCGAACGGCTGACACATGATCTGGCGGCGCGTGCGCTTGCGCATATCGAGGAGGTCGAGAGCCTCGGCGGCATGGCCGCGGCGATCGAAAAGGGCCTACCGAAGCTGCGCATCGAAGAGGCTGCCGCGCGCACCCAGGCGTGCATCGATTCCGGCAAACAGATCGTGGTCGGTGTCAATGCTCACCGTCCCGGCACGGACATCGAAGTCGACGTGCTGAAGATCGACAATGCCGAAGTCAGGGCGCGGCAATTGTCGAAGCTGCAGCGGCTGAAAGGCACGCGTGACGTCGCCGCCGTCGAGAGCGCGCTCGATGCGCTGACCCGTGCTGCCGGGAGTAACGCAAACCTGCTGGAATTCGCCATCCGGGCCGCACGCGCCAACGCCACGGTCGGCGAGATTTCGCTGGCGCTGGAAAAGGTTTTCGGCCGCCATGTCGCCTCGGTGCAGACGATCTCCGGCGTCTATCGCAACGCGCTCGGCGACAATCCAGTGGTCGACCGGCTGCAGGACAAGATCGTCGCGTTCGAGGAAAAGTCCGGCGGCAAGCCGCGCATTCTGGTCGCCAAGATGGGCCAAGACGGCCATGATCGCGGCCAGAAAGTGATCGCCACCGCCTTTGCCGACCTAGGCTTCGACGTCACCGTCGGGCCGATGTTCCAGACGCCGGACGAGATCGCCAGGCTGGCCGTCGAGCATGACGTGCACATCGTCGGCGCCTCGTCGCTGGCTGCGGGCCATTTGACGCTTATTCCCGAACTCAAGCATGCGCTGAAGAAGCTCGGCCGCGACGACATGCTGATCGTCGCCGGCGGCGTCATCCCGCCGCAGGATTACGACGCCGTCCGGCAGGCAGGCGCCACTGAAATCTTCCCGCCTGGCACGGTCATCCCGGAAGCGGCGGACCGACTGATGGATCGGCTGCTGCAGGCCGGCTGACGCTGTTGTAACGAGAAACACGCTGAGTTATAATCAGCGTTGCAACAGGATGCCTCACGATGAACACGACCATTCGCAAGATCGGCAATTCCGAAGGCGTGATCCTGCCGAGGGAGCTTCTCGATCGTCTGAACCTGAAGGCCGGCGACCAGCTTCAAATCGTTGAAACAGGTGACGGTCTTGCGCTGAAGCCGGTGGACGACAGCTTCGAGCGGCAAATGAAAGCTGCCCGCGAGGTCATGGACAAATACAAGGTCGCGCTTCAGAAGCTCGCCGAATGAGCTGGGAGTTTCTGACGCGGCGTGCAGTCGAAGCCATGCACGCGGAGCAGTTGCGCCGACACGGCGGAGCACAAGGCTTGAGGGATGAAAATGCGCTCGAATCGGCGCTCGCTCGCGCCGAAAACAAGGCCAACTACGGAGACCCGTCGGTTGAGGAACTCGCAGCCGCCTATGTCTTCGGCATTGCCAGAAATCATGCCTTTGTCGACGGTAACAAACGCACGGCCATTGTCGCTGCCGGCGCATTTCTGATTGTGAATAGTTATGCCCTGACGGCCAATAACGGCATGCTTTACGAATTCGTCATGGGCGTCGCCGCCGGCGAAATCGACGAAGCTGGTGCCGCGGCGTTCTTCCGCGATCATGTCGTCAAGCTCGAAGACTAACTGTCGGAGAGCTTGACGATCTCCCATTCCTTGCCGTTGACCACGGCAATTTCGCCGATCTTCTTGCCGAACAGCGCCATCGCCATCGGCGACATATGGGAAATTGTCCCTTTGCCCGGATTGGCTTCGTCCTCGCCGACGATCTTCCAGTGCACCTTCTTGCCATCGTCGCTTTCCAGGGTGACACCCATGCCGAAACGAACCAGGTCGCTGCCCGGTTCCGGCACCGAAAGCTCGGCGCTTTCCCGCCGTGCAGTCCAATAGCGGAGATCGCGCGAGACCAGCGCGATGCGCTCGCGGTCGGCCCTCTTCTCGGCTCTGCCCAGTTCGTCGCGCAGAGCGGCCACCTCGGCATCGATCAGCGCCATGCCGCGTTCCGTGACCAGATTGCGGTGATGGCTGATCGGCCGCTCGCCGATGCCGGCAATGGCGTTTTCGCTGTCTTCCTCGCGGGTGAAGGCCCTGCTCATCTGACGAACTTAGGCTTGGAATGGCGACTTCACAAGCCATTGCTGATGAAGAGGCTAATGGTGAAGATCTGGGTTCAGTACCCGAGATTAGACAGCTGCTTGGGGTGTAAAGCTGACCATGCGAATGCCTCAACTTGGCGCACTATCGCGCTTCGAGGGCCGCAAGGCTAAGGTCCGGTTGCGCAACTAGGTAGCGGAGCCCCTTGGTTCCGACGTCGCCTTGCTCAACGATATTGAAGCCGTGCCGGCCGAGATCCGCTGCAACTTTGTCCAAATCGACGTAACCATGCCGGTGGAGCCGAAAGGTGCTCTTCCGGCGCGGCGGTTTCGCAAAATCGACGATAAGCACACGACCGCCCGGCCTCAGGACGCGGAAGGCCTCTCTGCCGAATTCCTCGCGGCCCTTCTTTGGAAGATGGTGGAACATCAGCGTGCTGAGGACGACATCAAATTCCCCATCCTTGAAAGGCAGTTCCTGAGCGGTGGCGGTCGAGAACCCGACTTGTAGCCCGGCTCGCCGGGCCTTTGCCGTCGCGCGCGCAACCATTTCGGCTGAGGCGTCGACGCCGTCCACACGCCCCTCCGGCCCCACCTTCTGTCTGACGAGGAGCGCGGTGGTGCCGGTGCCGCACCCGACATCCAGGACCACTTCTCCCGGTTTCAGCTCCGCAAAGCTTAATATCCTTTCGCGAAAAGCACGTTCGCGACCGAAGGTCAGAAGCCACGCCAGCATATCGTACAGGGCGGCGGAATGAAGCGTGATGCCGACATGCGGCGCCTTCTCCTCGCCGGCGGCCGGTCTGCGGTCCTTGGCGGACAGCCGCCCGTGAGCGCTTTGCCATATCAACAAGCTCGCGACTACGACGAGTGCACCAGCATGAAGCAGGAGGACGGGAACTCCCAAGGAAAAGACCGCATTTGCCTGTCCCAACGAGAAAAATGCCGCGAGCACCACGGCCACTTTGACGAGCGCGACTAACGCATGCCCTCCGACTATTGTTCCGAAAAGACGTTGGTGCATTGCTTTATCTCCGGCCAGCCGGGCATCGCGCTGGGCCTTCCGCAAGAGCATAGGATACTGGACAGTGTGTCCAGTATCAGTTTTACTGGCCACGTCGCACCGGCGCGCCCAATACTGGACGGTTTGGTGTCCTATGACCGGAAAAGGACGTTGCCGATGCCAGCCGGATCGATCGATCGGCGGGTCGCCAGAACCCGCAGCCGACTGCAGCAGGCGCTTTTCAGACTGACCGCCGAGAAGGGGTATACGGCGATCACGGTCGAGGATATCTGCAGGGAAGCCGATGTCGGCCGCTCGACTTTCTACACACACTATCCCGACAAGGACCGCTTGAGGAAAGCGACGATCGACGACCATCTGAAGACCTTGCAGGCGCACGGTGCCGAACGCTATTCGCAGCGAAACGCCAAGGGCTTTTCCTTCAGCGGTCCGGTGTTCGAGCATGCTCTTGCCACGCGGGAGATGCACCGTGCGCTGATGGGCGGGAAAAAGCGCGAAATGCCAGAAGAGATCCGCGGCTGGATAAGCAGGCAGGTTCGCCATGAATTGGCGAATATCCAAGGTGATCAAGGCGGGGCCAGACTTGAGATCGCCACACGCTTCATCGTTGGCGCGTTCTTTGAAGTGATGCACTGGTGGCTTGAGAGGGATACGAAGCTGTCCCCCGCGGAGATCGACCAGACATTCCTGCAACTTGCCTTCAACGGGGTAAATGCGGTGATCGCTGAGCCAACGAGGATCGAAGAGAGGCTCAAGAGGGGCTTCGTTTGATCGCCCACAGAAGGGCCGAAAGCGATATTCCGTCCTGGCTGGCAAGCTTCAGATTTTCACCACGGGTTCGACCGGGCTAGTCTGGCACGAATCCTGCGGCGTGAGCGTTGGCCGCAAGGGATCTGTGCCGATGTTGAACAGAAGAACGCTGCTTGCGCAGACCACCGGCTTTGCCATCATGGGGCTTTCGCTTGGCAAGGCAGCGGCGAAGAACCTGCCCGGCATCGAGAAAGCCGCGATGCGTGGCGCGATCAACGCGACCGAGCGCGGCGTCCGGCCCGGCGCGCTAGACGATCAGAGCAAGGCTTTCACCAAGCTGCTGCGCGACGCGCACGACCGCGACATGCCGGTGTTCCTGCCGCCGGGGATCTATATCGTTTCCAACCTGTCACTGCCCGGCCGGGTGCGCCTGTCCGGCGTGCCGGGCGCATCGCGGATCGTCTATGGCGGCAATGGCCATCTCATCATGGCCGAACGGGCCGAGCATATCGAACTCAGCGGGCTGGTGTTCGATGGCAGCAACCGCTGGATGGGCGACTACACGCAAGGCCTGCTCGATCTGCGCCGCATCGCCCATCTGGTCGTCGACAACTGCCAGATGACCGGCAGCGGCAAGAACGGTCTGGCGCTCGAACAAACCTCGGGCCGCATCCAGCGCTCGGAGATATCCGGTGCGGCCGATGCCGGCATCTATTCGGTCGAGGCCGATGGCCTGGAAATATCAGGCAATAGCGTCTCCGACTGCGCCAATGGCGGCATCCTCGTGCACCGCTGGCGGGCAGCGGAAGACGGCACCATCGTCAGCGGCAACCGGATCGAACGCATCCAGGCGCGCGGCGGCGGAACCGGCCAGAACGGCAACGGCATCAATGCCTTCCGCGCCGGCAACGTCATTATCTCCGGCAATATTGTCTCGGATTGCGCGTTCTCGGCGGTCCGCGCCAACAGTTCCAGCAATTTGCAGATCACCGGCAACACCTGCTCGCGTTCGGGCGAGACGGCCGTGTATTCCGAATTCTCGTTCGAAGGGGCGATCATCGGCAACAACATCGTCGATGGTGCTGCGAACGGTATTTCGATCGTCAATTTCAACGAAGGCGGCCGCATGGGCGTCTGCTCCGGCAACGTAGTCCGCAATCTGGCGACCAGCGGCCCCTACCCTGCGGACGCGCCCGGCTTCGGCGTCGGCATCAGCGTCGAGGCAGACACCACAGTTTCCGGCAATGTCGTCGAGAATGCACCGCTCTACGGCATGCAGATCGGCTGGGGACCGTTCATGCGCAATGTGGTCGCCACGGGAAACGTCATCCGCAAGGCGGGGACCGGCATCGTCGTGACCGTGGTCGAAGGTGCCGGGACGGCAATCATCTCCGACAATGTCATCGACGGAGTCCAGAACGGCGCGATCGTCGGCCAACGCTGGGCCGAGCCGGTGACCGGCGACCTCGCCGCATCAGGCAATGCCGGCTACGCGCATTTGACCGTCGAGCGCAACCACGTCAGTTGAAGGTGGCCGTCGGCCGGAGCGCGCCGACTTTGGCACCGATCCGGCTTTCGATGGGCGGATTTGCCTGTTCGATCAATTTCGCAGCGAGCGCCTGGTCGGCGTGCAGCAGCTTTGCCAGCACGGCCGCGACCATCACTTCAGCGGCGCGGCCGGCGCCATCGTCGCATTTCAGCGCAATGCCAAGGCCGAGCTCCGGAAGGGCGGCGCAAAAAACACCTTCGGCGCCTCCCTTGACGAAAATCCGGCCCGGCGCGGCCTCCATCATCGCTACATCGGACCTGCCCGTGCCGGCGACGAAAAACGGCTCGGCCATGCAGGCGGAAAGCAGCCGCTTCGCCGCCCGGGCGCGCACCGGCTCGAAGCCGGCACCTGTCGCCATGCGGGCAAAGCCAAGGGCAAAGCTGCGCAGCGGCACGGCATAGGTCGGAATCGAGCAGCCGTCGGTGCCGCGGTGATCGGCGTCATGGGCAGCACCGGTCACCGCCTGCATCGCTTCGCGCACCATCTCCTGCGAAGCATGGCCAGCCTTGACGTAACCACGATGGGCGATGCCGCTGTGAACGCAGGTGCATAGGAAGCCTGAGTGCTTGCCGGAACAATTGTTGTGCAAGGTGTTCGGCGCACGGCCGGCGCGGGCAAGCGCCAGCGTCGCCCCGTGGCTCGACGGCCAATGCGCGCCGCATTCGAGTGCCGTCTCGTCGAGGCCGGCTTTCGCCAGCATGGCGCGCGCCAGCTCGACATGCGGCGGCTCGCCGGAATGGGAGGCGCAGGCCAGCGCCAGCTCCCGGTCACCGAAGCCGTAGGCATCGGCAGCGCCGCTCTCGACCAGCGGCAACGCCTGGATCGCCTTGACCGCCGAGCGCGGGAACACCGGCTGTGCCGTGTCGCCGATCTCCCAGACGGGCTTGCCGTCGGCGTCGAATACGGCAACAGCGCCGCGATGGGCGCTCTCGACGAGAGCGTCGCGCAAAACTTCGACCAGAACCGGATTTGTCATGTCACCTCCCGCAAATGCGGGCGGGTTTATCTGATCCGGTCGAGAATGGAAACGTAGTTGGCGACCGCGGCACCACCCATGTTGAAGATGCCGCCGAGTTTTGCTCCCGGCACCTGGATGCCGCCCGCCTCGCCGACAAGCTGCATGGCGCTCAGCACATGCATCGATACGCCGGTGGCACCGATCGGGTGGCCCTTGGCCTTCAGTCCACCGGACGGATTGACCGGCAGCCTTCCATTTTTCGCCGTCTCGCCATCCAAGGCCAGCTTGGCACCCTCGCCCGGCTTGGCCAAGCCCATCGCCTCATACTCGATCAGTTCGGCGATGGTGAAACAGTCATGCGTCTCGACGAAGGACAGGTCGCCGAGCGTCACGCCCGCCTGCTTCAGCGCCTGGTTCCAGGCCTGCTCGCAGCCTTCGAAGGCGAGAATGTCGCGCTTCGACATCGGCAGGAAATCCTGAACATGCTCATTGGCGCGGAAGGCGACGGCGCGGCGCATCTTCAGCGCCGTGGCCGTGTCGGCAAGGACAAGCGCGGCGGCACCGTCCGACACCAGCGAGCAGTCTGTGCGCTTCAGCGGACCGGCGACGAAGGGGTTTTTTTCGCTTTCCTGCCGGCAGAACTCGTAGCCGAAATCCTTGCGCATCTGCGCGTAGGGATTGTCGACGCCGTTCTTGTGGTTCTTGGCGGCGATCATCGCCAGCGCATCCGACTGGTCGCCGTAGCGTTGAAAATAGGCTTGGGCGATCTTGCCGAAGACGCCGGCGAAGCCTGCCGGCGTGTCACCGTCCTCCGGCAGATACGAGGCCTTGAGCAGGTTCTTGCCGATCTCGGGACCGGGCGTCGTCGTCATCTGCTCGGCGCCGACCACCAGCACGATACGGGCGGCATTGGCGTCGATGGCGCGGATGCCTTGCCTGACCGCCGCCGAGCCGGTGGCGCAGGCGTTCTCGACGCGGGTCGCCGGCTTGAAGCGCAGCCGGTCGTCGGCCTGGAGTACCAGGCTCGCGGTGAAATCCTGGGCGGAAAACCCGGCGTTGAAGTGGCCTAGCACGATCTCGTCGACGTCATCCGGACCGATGCCGGCATGATCAAGCGCCTCGACTGCCACCTTGGTGATCAGGCTCTCCAGCGTCTCGCCTTCGAGCTTGCCGAAGCGCGAATGCGCCCAACCGACGATGCATGCTGTCATGGCGATCTCCATCCTGTGGACCCGGGCTACGCGATACAGCGCGCGCATCCGCATTGTTCAAGCATGAACCGTTTCGCCGGCCTCGTGAAGGGGCCAGAACCGCACAATCGCTTGATCTTGATCATCTGGTCATAGTGCCTGGCTTTTGCCAGCAAATCAGGCCGGATTTTTGTTGATTGATGCGTCAATAAAAAATAATCTTGTCGCAACAGGCCGGAGCAGGAATGCCGAAACTCGGAATGGAGCCGTTGCGCCGCAGGGCGCTCATCGACGCAACGATCTCGGCGATCGGCGAGCGCGGTTCGCTTGATGTGACGATGTCGGAAATCGCCGGCCGCGCCGGCGTGTCCTCGGCGCTTGCCCACCATTATTTCGGCGCCAAGGACGAATTGCTGTTGGCGACGATGCGGCACATCCTGAGCGAGCTCACCGCCGATACGCGCCGTGCACTTCGCGCGGCCGGCACGGCGCGCCAGCGCGTCTCGGCGGTGGTCGCGGTCAACTTCTCCGACATCCAGTTCCAGCCCGAAACGATCGCCGCCTGGCTCGCCTTCTATGTCGAGGCGCAGAAATCGGCAGCACTCCGCCGGCTGCTCAAGGTCTATGCGCGCCGGCTGCATTCCAATCTGCTCAGCGGGCTGGCCGGCATCCTGCCGAGAAGCGAGGCCGACCGGGTCGCCGAAGCGACCGCGGCGCTGATCGACGGGCTCTATATCAGGCGCGCGCTGAAGGACGGTGTTCCCGATGCCGCGACCGCGATTGCACTGGTCGAGGACTATCTCGAAACGAAGCTCAGCGGACGGCAGAAGCAGTGACATCCAAGCGACCCAACATCCTGATCGTCATGGTCGATCAGCTCAACGGAACGCTATTTCCAGACGGGCCGGCAGACTTCCTGCACGCGCCGCATCTAAAGGCGCTCGCCGCGCGTTCGGCGCGTTTTTGCAACAATTACACCGCGTCACCGCTCTGCGCGCCAGGCCGGGCCGCATTCATGAGCGGCCAATTGCCGTCACGCACCGGGGTCTATGACAATGCCGCCGAATTCACCTCGTCGATCCCGACCTTTGCTCATCATCTGCGTGCCGCCGGCTATCACACCTGCCTTTCCGGCAAGATGCATTTCGTCGGTCCGGACCAGTTGCACGGCTTCGAAGAGCGGCTGACCACCGACATCTATCCGGCCGATTTCGGCTGGACACCCGACTATCGCAAACCCGGCGAGCGCATCGACTGGTGGTATCACAATCTCGGCTCCGTCAGCGGCGCCGGTACTGCCGAGATCACCAACCAGCTGGAATATGACGACGAGGTCGCCTTCCATGCGGTGCAGAAGCTCTATGATTTTGCCCGCGTCTCCGACGATGCCGCACATCGGCCCTGGTGCTTGACGGTTTCCTTCACCCATCCGCACGATCCTTACGTCGCACGGCGGCAATACTGGGACCTTTACGAGGATTGCCCGGCGCTCGAGCCCGAGGTCGGCTTCATTCCTTACGACAGGCAGGACCCGCATTCGCAGCGGCTCTACCGCGCCAGCGACTATGACAGGTTCGACATCACCGCTGAGCAGATACGCCGCGCACGGCGCGGCTATTTCGCCAACATCTCCTATCTCGACGACAAGCTCGGCGAATTGATGTCGGTGCTCGAGCACACACACATGCTCGACGACACGGTCATCCTGTTCTGCTCGGATCACGGCGACATGCTCGGCGAGCGCGGCCTGTGGTTCAAGATGTGCTTCTTCGAAGGTTCGGCGCGGGTGCCGCTGATGGTCGCCGGCAAGGGCATCGCCGCCGGCCTGATCGACACGCCGGTCTCCAATCTCGACGTGACGCCGACGCTTTGCGACCTCGCCGGCATCGACATCAGCGCGATTGCGCCGTGGACTGACGGCCAGTCGCTGCTGCTGTTGCTGAACGGAAAGAAACGCTCCGCGCCGGTGCTGATGGAATATGCCGCCGAAGGCTCCAACGCGCCGATGGTGGCGATGCGCGAGGGCCGCTACAAATTCATCCATTGCGAGATCGATCCGCCGCAACTGTTTGATCTTGAATCGGATTCGCAGGAATTGACCAATCTCGCCGCCGATCCGGCCAATGCGGCATTGGTGGCCGCTTTCACCGACAAGGTGCGGGCGCGCTGGGACATGGCGGCCTTCGACGCGGCGGTGCGTGCCAGCCAGGCACGCCGCTGGATGGTCTACCCGGCGCTGCGCAACGGCACCCATTATCCCTGGGAATTCCAGCCGCTGCAGAAGGCATCGGAGCGCTACATGCGCAACCACATGAACCTCGACCTGCTCGAAGAGCAGAAGCGCTTTCCGCGAGGCGAATGATGGCAGATAGTCTCGTCCCCTCGCTCGACCATCTCAGGCAGGCCTATGCCGTCACCTCCAAGGCGACGCAGGTCACGCCGCTGCTGGAATCGGCGGCACTCGCGCGCGAGACCGGCGCCGCCCGCGTCTTCGTCAAGGCCGAATCGCTGCAATGGGCAGGATCGTTCAAGGTGCGCGGCGCCTACTGGCGGCTGAAGAAGCTCTCGCCTGACGAAGCCAAAAAGGGCGTCGTCGCCTACTCCTCCGGCAATTTTGCGCAGGGGCTAGCGGCGGCTGGCCAAGCGCTTGGCATTCCCGTCACCATCGTCATGCCGATCGACGCGCCGGCCGCCAAGCGCGACGCCACATTGGGTTACGGCGCGCGCGTGGTGCTGACTGACCATGGCGAGCGCGCGCGTGAGGAAGTCGCCGCCGCCAAGGCGCGCGAGATCGCTGCGAGCGAAGGCCTGGCGCTGCTGCACCCGTTCGACGATCCGGAGATCGTCGCCGGCCAGGCCGGTGCCGGGCTGGAGGCACTCGACCAGATCGCCGCCAGGCAAGCGGAGGCCGATCTCTTGTTCTGCTCGGTCGGCGGCGGCGGCCTGATCGGCGGTGTTTCACTGGCCTTTCACTACCTGTCGCCAGCCACGAAGATCATCGGCGTCGAGCCGGAAGGTTTTGACGGCATGGGCTCGTCGCTGGCGCATGGCGCCATCGAAACCATGCCGATCGGGCCGAAATCGATCTGCGACGGGCTGATGTCGCGGCGGCCCGGCGACGCGCCGTTCGCAGCGGTGAAGGCCGCCGGCGTTCGCGGCGTCACCGTCGACGATGCTTCGGTGCGGCGCGCCATGCGCCTCGCCTTCGAGCGGCTGAAGCTGGTGCTCGAGCCATCCGGCGCTGCTTCGCTGGCGGCGTTGCTCGGCGGCAAGGTCGACGTCACCGGCAAGACCGTTCTCGTAATGGCAACCGGCGGCAACGTCTCGCTGGCCGATTTCATTGCGCATATGAACCACGGGCGCGCATGAACCATGCTTGAAGCGGATTTCGTCATCATCGGCTCCGGCTCGGCCGGTTCGGCCATGGCCTACCGGCTCTCGGAGGACGGCAAGCATTCGGTGATCGTCATCGAATATGGCGGCAGCGATATCGGCCCGCTGATCCAGATGCCGTCGGCACTGTCGATCCCGCTCAATATGAGCCTCTACGACTGGGGCTTTGCCAGCGAGCCGGAGCCGCACCTCGGCGGCCGCGTGCTGGCGACGCCGCGCGGCAAGGTCATCGGCGGCTCGTCGTCGATCAACGGCATGGTCTATGTGCGCGGCCATGCCCGCGACTTCGACCATTGGGCCGAACAGGGCGCGACCGGCTGGGGCTTTGCCGATGTGCTCCCGTACTTCAAGCGCATGGAGGACAGCAATGGCGGCGAGAATGGCTGGCGCGGCCATGGCGGCCCGCTGACTGTGCAGCGCGGCTCGAGGACGAACCCACTCTACGGCGCCTTCGTCGAGGCAGGCCGTCAGGCCGGTTTCGAGCTGACCGACGACTATAACGGCGCGAAGCAGGAAGGCTTTGGGCCGATGGAGCAGACCATCCGCGGCGGCCGTCGCTGGTCGGCCGCGAGCGCCTATCTGAGGCCGGCGCTGAGGCGGAAAAATGTCAGCCTGGTCAAGGGTTTCGCCCGGCGGGTAATCATCGAGAATCAACGCGCCACCGGCGTCGAGATCGAAGTGCGCAAACGGATTCAGGTGGTCAGAGCGCGACGCGAGGTGATCGTTGCCGCGTCCTCGATCAACTCGCCCAAGATCCTGATGCTGTCCGGCATCGGCCCCGGCCAGCACCTTAGGGAGAACGGCATCCCGGTGATCGCCGACCGGCCCGGAGTCGGCCGCAATCTGCAGGACCATATGGAACTTTACATCCAGCAGGAATCGACAAAGCCGATCACGCTGAACTCCGTCTTGAACCCGTTCTCGAAGGCGCTGATCGGGGCACAATGGCTGTTCTTCAAATCCGGCCTCGGTGCCACCAATCATTTCGAGGCGGCCGCCTTCGTGCGCTCGCGCGCCGGCGTCGACTATCCCGATATCCAGTATCACTTCATCCCGGCCGCGGTCCGCTATGACGGCAAGGCGGCGGCCAAGGCGCATGGTTTCCAGGCGCATGTCGGGCCGATGCGGTCGAAGTCGCGCGGTTCAGTCACGCTGCGCTCGCCCGATCCCAAATCGAACCCGGTGATCCGCTTCAACTACATGTCGCATCCGGACGACTGGATGGAGTTCCGCCACTGCATCCGGCTGACCCGCGAGATCTTCGGGCAAGCGGCCTTCGATCCGTACCGAGGCAAGGAACTGTCGCCGGGCTCGCATGTACAATCGGATGAAGAGCTCGACGCCTTCATTCGCGACCACGCCGAAAGCGCCTACCACCCTTGCGGCACCTGCAAGTTGGGCCGTGCCGATGATGCGATGAGCGTCGTCGATCCGGAATGCCGCGTCATTGGCGTCGAAGGGCTTCGGGTCGCCGATTCCTCGATCTTTCCACGCGTCACCAACGGCAATCTCAACGCGCCGTCGATCATGACCGGCGAGAAGGCCGCCGACCACATTCTCGGGCGTACGCCGCTGCCACCGTCCAACCAGGAACCATGGATCAATCCGCGCTGGCAGGTGTCGGACAGATAGGCCATGATCCGGCGGACGCATATTCCGCATGCCGCGACAAGACGATTTGGAGAACAGTCATGCGCGCCCAGCCAACGGCATCGCATTATGTCAACGGCCGCTATATCGACGACGAGCGCGGCGCAGCGCTGCCGGTTATCTATCCGGCAACCGGCGAGACCATCGCCATCCTGCGCTCGGCGACGCCGAACGTGCTGGAGCTCGCGATCGAGGCGGCGCGTGCAGCACAACCGGCCTGGGCGCGGCTGAAGGCGGTCGAACGCGGCCGCATCCTGCGCCGCGCCGCCGACATTTTGCGCGCGCGCAATGCCGATCTGGCGCGCATCGAGACGCTGGATACCGGTAAGCCGATCCAGGAGACGCTGGTCGCCGATGCCCCGTCGGCGGCCGACTGCCTGGAATATTTCGGCGGCGCCGTCGCCGCCTTTAATGGCGAGGCCGTCGATCTCGGCGGACCCTTTGCCTATACCAGGCGCGAGGCGCTCGGCGTCTGCGTCGGCATCGGCGCCTGGAATTACCCGATCCAGATCGCCGGCTGGAAGTCGGCGCCGGCCCTCGCCATGGGCAATGCGATGGTGTTCAAGCCCTCGGAGAACACGCCGCTTTCAGCGCTGGCGCTCGCCGAGATCTACACCGAGGCCGGGCTGCCCGACGGGCTGTTCAACGTCGTGCAGGGTTTTGGCGATGTCGGCGCCGGTCTTGTCGGACATGATGTCGTCGCAAAGGTCTCGGTGACCGGCTCGGTGCCGACCGGCCGCAAGGTGCTGTCGCTCGCCGGCTCGAAGATGAAGCACGCGACGATGGAGCTCGGCGGCAAGTCGCCGCTGATCGTCTTCGAAGACGCCAACCTCGAAAATGCCATCGGCGGCGCGATGCTCGGCAATTTCTATTCGACCGGCCAGATCTGCTCCAACGGCACGCGGGTCTTCGTGCAGAGCAGCATCCATGACCGTTTCGTCGAGAGGCTGACCGAACGGACGAAGAAAATCCGCATCGGCGATCCGCTCGATCTGGACACGCAGATGGGGCCGCTGGTCTCGAAGGCGCAGCACGACAAGGTGGTCTCTTACATCGAGGCCGGCAAGCAGGATGGCGCGGTGCTCGCCTGCGGCGGAAACGTGCCTTCGCTGCAGGGCTTCCAGGGCGGCTTCTTCGTCGAGCCGACGGTGTTCACCGGTGTCACCGACACGATGCGCATCGCGCGCGAGGAGATTTTCGGGCCGGTGATGAGTGTGCTGAAATTCGACAGCGAGGACGAGGTGATCGAGCGCGCCAACGATACCGAATTCGGCCTCGCCGCCGGCGTGTTCACGCGCGACCTGGCGCGCGCCCATCGTGTCATCGCCGAACTGCAGGCCGGCACCTGCTGGATCAACGCCTACAATCTGACGCCGGTCGAAATCCCGTTCGGCGGCTTCAAGCAGTCCGGCATCGGCCGCGAGAATTCGCTCGCGGCACTGGCGCTCTATTCGCAGCTGAAGTCGGTCTACGTCGAGACGGGTGATGTCGCCAGCCCGTACTGATCCTTGGGCGCAGTGCCGTCCAGATACTGCGTCAGCGCGCAGACGAGATGATAGAAGATGCTGGCCGGCACCTCGCTCGCCAAGGAGCGGCCACGCTCGTCAATGCGGTCGATCCACAGGCCGAGCGGTGCCGGATTGATGTGCCAGCGGAACAGCCGGCCGACACGCGCCTCGATTTCCGGCTTCAGGTCGGGACCGCCCGAACCGTCCAGCGCGATCGCCGCCTTGATCGCTTCGGCCTGCGGCCAGCTGCGCGAGACGCGGTCGAGCGGCAGTCCTTGCCGCGAGACGGCGCCGTAGGCGAGGCCCGTGGCGCGGTTCAGGCCATTGGCAATCGCCGACGCGTAAAGCTTCCGGGCAAGACCGGTCAAGCCGCTCTGGCCGCTGCGCCCGGCGAAGTCGACCAGCAGCGAGGCCCATTCGAAATGATGGCCAGGTTCGGTCCACGTGCCCTTCTCGCCAGGGGCCGGCCGCCATTCATGGTCGAAATACTCACCCAGCGTCCAGCTTTCCGGGTCGAAGAAATGGCTGCGAAACAGATCGACGATGCGCGCGGCGCGACGAAGATAGGCGCGCTCGCCCGTCGCCTGATGCCAGGCCAGGAATGCCTCGAGCAGATGCATGTGCGGGTTGGAGCGGCGCTCGCCCTCGCCGCTCGAGGTCTCGCGGAAGCCGGTCAGGCGTTCGTCCTCGAGATGCGCGTCGATGAACGCAAAGGTCTCCTGGCCAAGCCGCAACGCATCGGGATTGCCGCACATATGGGCATGCGCCAGCGCCAGGAGCACGCAGGAATGGTCATAGGCATCCTCGGCGGCGTCGGCGACGGTGCCGTCGACGTTGAGCGTGCGTACCCAGCCGCCATTGTCGGTACGTCCGTGCCTGGCCATGAATTCGAGGCCGTGGCTGATCAGCCGATCGGCCGGGCCGTTCCAGCCGCGCGCCTTGGCGACGGCGAAGGCGTAGATCTGCCTGGCCTGCGTGCGCATGCGCTTGGGTTTCATCAGCGGGGCGGCATCGAAGCCGAGCGCTTCGTGGAAACCGCCATGGCGCTCATCGACGCCGACCGTCGACCACAACGGCACCGTCTCCTCGAACAGCCAATGGTGCACGCGGCGCTGCCAGGCGCCGCTTTCGATGACGCGGTCGTCGGCGGGCGTGAACCTGGTCTCAAGGCGGCCGCTTTTTTCGAGCTGCTCGACTATCTTCTTGACGTTCTGGCTGTGGCTGACCGGAGCAACGAAAGTGGCGTCGGCGGTCGACACGATGGCGACGTCCTTCAGGCCTATGGCCGACAGCAGGCGGCCGTCGCTGCGGATATAGGAGTTCTCGCAATCGATGGCAACGACATCGCCGACAATGACATTGCCCTGCGTGTCGGAGGGGCCGACGTCGAGCAGCGATTGCCAGGAGCCGAGATCATTCCAGCGAAAGCCGGCCGGCACCATGGCGATGCCGCTGGCGCGCTCCATGATCGCATAGTCGATCGATGTCGATGGGATGGCGGCATAGAGCTCCAGAGGCATGTAGAGGCCGGAAAGATCCGATGTCGCAGCCTGGTAGGCAGCCTCTGTGGCGCTCCAGATGTCGGGCTGGAAGGCCATGAACGCGTCGCGCATGGCACTGGCGCGAAACAGGAAGATGCCGGTGTTCCAGTAGAAATTGCCGGCCTCGAGATAGCTCTGCGCCGTGGCGAGATCGGGTTTTTCGACGAAACGCGAGACATCGCAGATGCCATCGCGCTCGCCGGCCACCTCGATGTAGCCGTAACCGGTCTCGGGTTGGGCGGGCTTGATGCCGAACACCACCAGCCTGCCTTGGCGCGCGGCCGCAGTGCCAGCCTCGATGCTCCGCCAGAATTGCTGTGGCGTCGCGATCTCATGATCGGACGGCACCACCAGCACCAGGCTGTCGCCGAATTCCGACAGCGTGCGCAGGCTTGCCAAGGCGACGGCCGCGGCGGTGTTGCGTCCGGTCGGCTCGAACAGCGGGCCGCCGCCGGAAAGCTCGTGACCGGCAATGTCGGCATGAACGCGGTCGGCATGCCTTTCCGAGGCAATCAGGAAAACCGGCGTTTCGCCTTCCAGCCGCGCGGTCAGCCGGCGCAGCGTCTTGGCCAGCATTGAGCCATCGCCGGAGAAATCATGGAACTGCTTGGGATTGTCCTCGCGCGACAACGGCCAC
The DNA here is from genome assembly GCF_040322715.1 of Mesorhizobium sp. M0106. NCBI lineage: Bacteria > Pseudomonadati > Pseudomonadota > Alphaproteobacteria > Hyphomicrobiales > Phyllobacteriaceae > Mesorhizobium > Mesorhizobium sp. M0106. The sequence goes on from NZ_JAMYUA010000004.1 coordinate 165,765, forward strand.
AGCCGCGAGCCGACGCCGCCGCTCATCACAAAACTGACGATCCGTTCGGTCATGAAAACAAGCCTCGTGCTCAAAAGGTCTGATTGTAGGCGCCGACTTCGGGGCTGCGGCGCAGCACCGCATCGACGGCTTCGAACATCTGCCGGCGCCGCTCGGACGATACCGGGCTCTCCACCACCACCACAAGCTCCGGCTTGTTCGATGATGCGCGCACCAACCCCCAGGTACCATCCTCCGCCACGACCCTGACGCCGTTGACGGTGATCAGTTCGGCGATCTTCTGGCCGGCGAACACCGTGCCCTCGTCCTTCATCTTGCGAAAGTCGCCTACGACGCGCTCGACGACGCCGTATTTGAGCTCGTCGGCGCAGTGTGGCGACATGGTCGGCGTGCCGAAGGTCAGCGGCAGATCGCGATAGAGGTCGGCCATGCTGCTTTGCGGGCTGCGATCCAGCATCTGGCATATGGCGATGGCCGTCACCAGGCCATCGTCATAGCCGCGGCCGATCGGCGGATTGAAGAAGAAATGGCCCGATTTTTCGAAACCGGCGGCGGCGCCGAGTTCGGCGACGCGCCGCTTGATATAGGAGTGACCGGTTTTCCAATAGTCGGTGACCGCGCCATTTTCCCGCAACACCTTGTCAGTCATGAACAATCCGGTCGACTTGACGTCGACGACGAAAGTCGAGCCGGGATAGAGGTGCGAAATGTCGCGCGCCAGCATGACGCCGACCTTGTCGGCGAAAATCTCGTTGCCTTCATTGTCCACCACGCCGCAGCGATCGCCGTCGCCGTCGAAGCCTAGCCCGACATCGGCGCCCGTTTCCAGCACCTTGTCGCGAATGGCGTGCAGCATCTGCATGTCTTCGGGGTTGGGATTGTAATTGGGAAACGTATGATCGAGCTCGACGTCGAGCGGGATCACCTCGCAGCCGATCCTTTCCAGTGCCTCGGGAGCGAAAGCCCCGGCGGTGCCGTTGCCGCAGGCGGCCACCACCTTGAGCTTCCTGGAGATACCCTTTCCCGCTGTCAGATCGTCAAGGTAGGTTTTGCGGAAGTCCGCAACGAAGTCATAGGAGCCGCCACCGACAAGATCAAAATCGCCTGAGAGCACGATTGCCTTCAACGCGCTCATCTCCTCCGGACCAAAAGTCAGCGGGCGCGCCGCGCCCATCTTGACGCCGGTCCAGCCATTCTCGTTGTGCGAGGCAGTGACCATGGCGACGGAGGGCGTGTCGAGCGCGAACTGGGCGAAATAAGCCATCGGCGACAGCGCAAGCCCGACATCCTTGACCCGTGCGCCGGCCGCCATCAGCCCGGAAACCAGGGCCAGCTTTATGGCAAGCGAATAGGAGCGGAAATCGTGACCGGTGACGATGTCGGGTCCGGCACCCAGGCGACGGATCAGCGTGCCGAGCCCCATGCCGAGCGCCTGGACGCCGATCAGATTGAGTTCCGGCGTTTCGTTCGAGCCGGGATGGCCGAACCACCAGCGCGCATCATATTCGCGAAACCCAGACGGCTTGATCAGCGCCGAGGTTTCAAACTCAAAAGTGTTTGGTCTGACATCGCTAACGATCTTCATCGACAAGGCTGCAAACTCCAGGCGGCTGAATCAGGTGCTTCGAAGCAAGTGGACGGTTACCCAGAAGCCCTTTAAGCCGTGTTTGTGCGACAGGAAACTGAAACCTGTATGACGTGGCGGCGAAAGCGAAAGAAATGCGACAGAAGCGCTGCCATTGGCGCTTGCAGTAACCAAACGCGGCGGCTATAAGCCCGCGGTCTGGTCACGGAGTGTAGCGCAGCCTGGTAGCGCACATCGTTCGGGACGATGGGGTCGCAGGTTCAAATCCTGCCACTCCGACCAGAAAAAACAGCGGCTTAGCTGTTTTTGTTCCCGGAACAACCACCATCCGCCGCAGTTCTGACCAATCGCGCTATGCGCTCAGGCGAAATCGCGTCACGTCGATGGCCGCGGCCATCAGTGTCTGCGTATAGGTTGCCTGCGGATTGCTGAAGATTGCCTCGGCCGGTCCCTCCTCGACGATCTTGCCCTGCTTCATGACGATGATGTAGTCGGCCATGGCGCGCACGACGGCGAGATCGTGGCTGATGAACAGATAGGACAGCTCGTGGTCGGCCTGCAGCTTGCGCAGCAATTCGACGATCTGCTTCTGCACGGAGCGGTCCAGCGCCGAGGTCGGCTCGTCCAGCACCACCACTTTCGGCTTCAGTATCATGGCGCGCGCAATGGCGATGCGCTGCCGCTGACCGCCGGAGAATTCATGCGGATAGCGGTTGCGCGTGTTCGGGTCGAGCCCGACTTCGAGCAAGGCATCGACCGCGCGGAGATCGCGCTGCCTGCCCGACAGATTGGGCTCATGGACCAGAAGCCCCTCGGTGATGATCTGGCCGACGGTCATGCGTGGCGACAGCGAGCCGAACGGATCCTGGAAAACCAGCTGCAATTCGCGCCGCAGCGGCCGCATCGCCTGGCGGTCGGCGTGGGAAATGTCGCGGTCACCAAGCCGGATGATACCGTCGCTGGGCAGGAGCCGCAGCAAGGCGCGGCCGAGCGTCGATTTTCCCGAGCCGGATTCGCCGACGATGCCGATCGTCTGGTTGCGCTTCAGCCGTATCGAAATGCGATCGACGGCGCGCAGCAGCAGCGGCTCGCCGCCAAGAAATCCGCCGCCGATCTTGAAGGTCACCTCGACGTTCCTGCCTTCAAGCAGGACAGGGGCATTCGGAGGCGGCGGCGCCTTGGTGCCGGTCGGTTCGGCGGCAAGTAGCATCTTGGTGTAGCCGTGCTGCGGGTTGGCGAAGATCGCTTCCGCCTCGCCCTCCTCGACCACCTCGCCATAGCGCATCACATAGACCCGATCGGCAAAGCGCCGGACGATGCCGAGATCGTGGGTGATGAAGACGATCGCCATGCCGAGCTTGCGCTGCAATTCGGCGAGCAGCATGAGGATCTGCGCCTGGATGGTGACGTCGAGCGCGGTCGTCGGCTCGTCGGCGATCAGTATGTCGGGGTCGTTGGCCAGCGCCATGGCGATCATGACGCGCTGGCGCTGACCGCCCGATAACTCGTGCGGATAGGATTTCATCCGCCGCTCCGGATCGGGAATATGGACCAGCCGCAGCAGCTTGAGCGCCTCCTCGCGCGCCGCGGCGGCGCCAAGTCCGCGATGCTTGCGGATCGGCTCGATCAGCTGGTTGCCGATCGAATAGAGCGGGTCTAGCGACGTCATCGGCTCCTGGAAGATCATGCTGATCTTGCGGCCGCGGATCTTGTTGAGCTCGGGCTTGCTCAAGGTCAAAAGATTGCGGCCGCGATAATCGACGGTGCCGGTGGCTTCGCCGTTCGAGGCGAGCAGGCTCATCGCCGCCATCATCGTCTGGCTCTTGCCGGAACCGGATTCGCCGACGACGGCGACGGTTTCGCCTGATTTGACGTGGATATTGATGCCCTTCACCGCCTCCACCACACCGTCGAGGGTGCGGAAGCGGACCCGAAGGTCCTTGACGCTGAGGATGGTTTCGGAAGCGGCCATCTCAACGATCCTTCGGGTCGAGCGCGTCGCGCAGCCCATCGCCGACGAAATTCAGCGCGAACAGCGTGGAGACGAGAAAGAAGGCCGGGAACAGAAGCAGCCAGTTGGCCGAGCCGATGTTCTGGGCGCCAACCGAGATCAGCACGCCCCAGCTGGTCATCGGCTCCTGGACGCCGAGCCCGAGGAACGACAAAAAACTCTCCAGGATAATGACCTGCGGCACCAGCAGCGTCATGTAGATCACCACCGGCCCGAGCAAATTGGGGATCACATGGCGCAGCAGAATGCCGCGCTGGCCGACGCCCATCGCCTCCGCCGCCTGGACATATTCCTGCCGGCGGATCGACAGCGCTTGTCCGCGCACGATGCGCGCCATGTCGAGCCACAGCACCGCGCCGACCGCCAGGAACATCAGCACGAAGTTCCTGCCGAAGAACACCACCAGCATGATGACGAAGAAGATGAACGGCAAAGAATAAAGCACGTCGACGACACGCATCATCACCTCGTCGACCCTGCCGCCGGCAAGGCCGGCGGTGGCGCCATAGAGCACGCCGATGACCACGGCCACAATGCCGGCAAGCAGGCCGATGGCTAGCGATATGCGCCCGGCCATCAGCGTTCGGGACAGGAGATCGCGGCCGGTATTGTCGGTGCCGAACAGGAAATATTGCTGCTTGATCGAGGCACTCATCACCATTTCGAGACCGTCCGGCGATTTGCTCTCGATCTTTGTGTCATCAAAGGTATCGGAACGATCAAGGTAGCGAATATTGCGGTCGTCGATCGGCTTGGACGATTTGACGGTAACGAACACACGGCTGCCCTCCTGCCGCCACTCCTTGATGTCGACGCGCATACGCCTGATCGCCTCATCGAGAGCGCCTTCGATCATGTCGGCCTTCGGATAGGCGGAGAAGCTCGGCGGCGTACGGACATAGTCGGCATAGATGGTGGTGTATTGGTGCGGCACGAGATAGGGCCCAAACACGCTGATGACGGCGATGAAGGCAAGATAATAGAGGCTGAACATGGCCGCGCGATTGGCCTTGAGGCGCGCCCAGGCGTCACCCCACAGGGACCGGCCGACGACCGGTGCGGCAACTGCGATATCAGTCATAGCGCACCCTCGGATCGACGACCCCATAGAGGACGTCGACGATCAGGTTGAAGACAATGGTGAAGAGCGCGATGACCACCACCGTCCCCATCACCAGTGTGTAGTCGCGGTTGAGTGCAGCAACGACAAAATGACGGCCGATGCCCGGGATAGAGAAGATGGTCTCGACGATGACCGAGCCGGTGAGAAGGGCTGCGGCTGCCGGACCGGTGAAGGAGACGATCGGCAGGATGGCGCCGCGCAGTGCATGCTTGACGATGACCGACCAGTCGGACAGGCCGAGAGCGCGCGCGGTGCGGATGTGATGCGAGTGCAGCGATTCGATCATCGAGCCGCGCATCAATCGGGCGACGATGGCGATCTGCGGAAGAGCGAGCGTCAGCACCGGGCCGACCTTATTGATGAGGGCTCCATCGCCCCAGCCGCCGATCGGCAGCAGCCTCCAGGTCAATCCGAATGCAAGCTGGATCACCGGGGCGATGACGAAGGTTGGAATGGTGCTGCCGGCGGTCGCCAGCGCGATCACCGAATAGTCGGCAAGCTTGTTCTGGTTGAGCGCGGCAACAGTGCCGAGCACGCTGCCGAGGAGCAGCGCCAGAACGAGCGCCGAAGCGCCGAGCTGGATTGAGATCGGCAGGCCCTCCTTGAACAACTCGCCGACGGTGAAATCCGGCATGTTGTAGCTGGGGCCGAAATTGCCGCGCAGAAGATTGCCTAGATAGTGGAGGTACTGCAACCAGAGCGGATCGTTGAGGCCGAACTGGGCTTCGAGATTGGCCCTGATCTCGGGGCTCAGGCCCCGCTCCTGGTTGAACGGGCCGCCCGGCGCGACGCGTATCAGAAAGAACGCCATGGTCACGATGACGAACAGCGTCGGAATGGCGGTCAGAAGCCGCCGGAATACGTAACGCAGCATCGGTGCCCCGCTTGATCCAGAACAACGCGCGTCCGGCTGGACGATTGCGCTCTAGCCTTCAAATCTTCGCATCGGGCTTTCCGAAAATCGATCCGATTCACGGAGGTCCGATGCGACGGCAAGCCACCGCGCATTCGATGCGCGGTGGCCCGGCCAGGGATCAGTCCTTGCTGATGAAGCGGGACGGGTGGATGTCCATCACATTGTCGTCGAAGCCATGCAGCTTCGAGGAAACGATATCGTGGTAGCTGTAGTAGAGAAGCGGGATCTCGCCGACGTCATCGATGAGGATGCGCTCGGCCTCGGCGAGTTCCTTCATGCGTTCTGCAGGGTTGCCGCCGGCGGCCGCCGCCTTGTCCATCGCCGCCTCGTATTTTGGGCTGTTGTAGACCGAATAGTTGTTGCCGCTGGCTTTGCGGGAGATGCCGAGGAAGGTTTCGGGATCCTTGTAGTCGGCGATCCAGGCGGCGCGCGCCACGTCATAGTCTCCCTTCTGCTCGAGGAAGGAGTAGTGGGTCTTGGTGTCGGTATTGAGGAGTGTGATCTCGACGCCAAGCGGCTTCAGCTGTTCCTGGATCGCGACTGCCGTATTCTTGTGGTTCTCCGAAGTGTTGTAGCGGATCTGCATTTTCAGCGGATGCTCGGGTGTATAGCCGAGTTTCTCGAGGATCTTCTTGGCAGCGTCCTCGCGGTCGATCTGCGGCATGTCGGCGTATTTGGCCATTGCCGGCGTATAGCCCTCGATGCCGGGAGGCACCATGGAATAGCCGGGCAGCATCGAATTCTGCCAGACTTTCTCCGCCAGGAAGTCGCGATCGATCGCCATCGAGATGGCGTTGCGCAGCTCGACATTATCCCACGGCGCCTTATCGGTCTTGATCGCATAATAGTAGATGCCGAGATATGGCCCGACACGGACCTGGTCGCCGAATTTGGCCTTAAGGTCGCCGAGCTGTTCCGTCGGCAGGTCGCCGTAACTGTCGAGTTCGCCGGCCTCGAAGCGCTTCATCGCCGACGAGCGATCCTCGGTCGGGATGTAGTTGACCACGTCGAACTTGACGCTCGCGGCATCCCAGAATTTCGGATTCTTGACCAGCTTCAGATGGTCGTTGGGAATCCACTCCGCCGCTGTAAAGGCCCCGTTGGAGACCAGCTTGCCTGCCTTGATCCAGTCGGCGCCAAGCTTTTCGATAGACGCCTTATTGACCGGATAGGTCGCCTGGTGGGTCAGCATCTCCAGGAAATACGGCGTCGGCGCCTTCAGCGTCACTTCCAGGGTGTTAGCATCGATCGCCTTGACGCCCATGTCCTCCGGCTTGCCCTTCTTGGTATTGACCTCCTCCGCATTCTTGACGGGATAGAGCATGGAAGCGTATTCGGCAGCGGTGGCCGGATCTTCTAGCCGACGGAAAGAATAGACGAAGTCGTCAGCCGTCACTGGGCTGCCATCCGACCAGAGGCCGTCCTTGCGCAGCTTGAATGTATAGACCTTGCCGTCGTCGGACACCGTCCAGCTTTCGGCGGCGCCCGGAATGAGATTCGTCTTCTGGTCATGCATGACGAGGCCTTGGAACAGGTCGCGTATGATATCGGCTTCGTAGACCGTCGAGGTCTTGTGCGGATCGAGCGTCTCCGCTTCGGCGGCGGATCCGCGGTTATAGACGGTCTCGGCGAAAGCCGGCGTGTAGAACGTACCGGCGGCCAAGACCATGGTCGTGGCGAGTACCGTCGCCTTCAGCACATGTTTCAGCATGGAGTTCTCCCTAATGACGTCGCCCTTCGGCCACGTCTCTAAGTGTTGACGCCCCGAAACCGATTGGTTGGTTCCTTTCGAGCGCGCAGCCGGTTCCCTTTCCGGCAGCTGGTGGCCAAACAGTAACGTGGAGATTTTTTATTTCAACAGACTCTCGGGGTCACCCAAAGTAAGGGGGCCGGGGCAGTCGTTTTGCGGGCGGCCAATCAATGGTCGAAACCATGAGTTTGACTGGGTTTCCTGGCCAGAACGCCGATCTGGGAAATAATCTGGCCGATCATTTCAGTTTACCGGATTGTATTAATTGGTTCTTAGGCAACCAAGGGTTACAAATTTCGATGGGATCGGCACATCGACCTTGGGTTCCAACGGGCAAGGGCAATGAACAAGATAGACAGTAATACTGTCGCATTGAAGCGTAAAATATTGCGCCAAGTACGGACGAATCTACGCAAGATTGGAGAAGAGTCCGGAACTTCCGCGGTCGAGTTCGCCCTGCTTTCCCCAATCTTTATCCTTCTTTTGCTCGGAATGGTTGCATATGGTATCTATTTTGGTGCAAGCAACTCCTTGCAGCAAATCGCCGCCGATGCCGCACGCACCGCAATTGCCGGATTGAATCAAACCGAGCGCCAGGCGCTGGTGGCGAGTTTCGTCAAAAACAATGCCAGTGGATACCCGTTCGTCGATTCCGGCAAGCTGACCTATCAGGCGACGGACAGCACGGCCGACGGAAATCAGTTCGTCGTATCGATCCAGTACGATGCCAGCAACCTGCCGATATGGAACCTGTTGCCCAGCCTTGCGATGCCGCAAACCACGATGTCACGCAGGTCGACCATCAGGATTGGAGGCATTTGAAATGTCGCAGTTCTTGCTGAGGGGCATCGGGCGGATCGCTCGCTCGATGGTTGGCGACGAGAAGGCGAACTTTGCCGTCATGACGGCGCTGATAGCACCGTTCGCGCTGGGGTTGGCGGCCTTCGCTGTCGACGAAGGTTCGATCTACACGGAGCGCAGGGAAGCCCAGGCGATGACCGATCTGGCGGCGATCACCGCGGCGTCGAACATCAACAATATGGAAGCCGCGGCGGTAACCACGCTCAGTGACAACCGAATGCCCGGCATCATTGTTCAAAAGGCAGGTCAGACAATTGTTCCCACGGTTGGCAAAACCGTCGTGTCGATCACCGGCGGCCGATACTCAGCGGCGTCCTCCGTTGGTGTCGACAAGCGCTTCGAAGCCGGCAAAACGCCTTACAATGCCGTTCGCGTCACTCTGCAAAAAATCCCCGCCCGCTATTTCGCCAGTTCGCTCATCCCTACTCCGGTTGTCGGCACCGAAGCCATTGCCAGTGTGACCCCGCAAGCGATGTTCTCGGTCGGGTCCAGGCTCCTCAGCGTCAATGGCGGCATCCTCAACGCGCTTCTCAGCAAGTTGCTGGGCGCCAACATTTCGCTCAGCGTCATGGACTACAACGCGCTGATCTCGGCCGATGTAAACGTGCTTTCGTTCGTCGATGCCCTTGCCGTACAGTTGCAACTGACAGGTGTCAGCTATTCCGACGTGCTGGCGTCAAAAGCGACGGTAGGCCAGATCGCGACCGCCATGGCCAATGCGTCCGGGTCGGGCAGCGCCAGCAAACTTGTGCTGCAGACGATCGCGTCGAGGGCCACCAACACAGTCAAGATACCCCTCAGTCATCTTATCGATCTTGGCTCGATCGGTAAGCTCGGCCTCGGACAAAAGTCTCCCGGCTTTTCCGTCGACGCAAGCGCGATGGGCATGCTGGGTGCCGCCGCCTCGCTGGCCAATGGGTCAAACCAGGTCCAGGTCGATCTCGGCGCCACTATTCCGGGACTTACCTCCACCACGCTCGCCATCGCCATCGGTGAACCGATGCAATACTCACCCTGGCTGGCCGTCGGGGAAAAAGGCACCGTGGTGCGCACCGCGCAGACGCGCATCAAGCTGGTCACCACAGTGGGCATCGGCAATTCCAATCTCGGCGGCGGCATCAGTCTGCTGTCCGTCAACCTGCCTCTGCATGTCGAAGTCGCCTATGCGGAAGCCAAGCTAACCGACATCAGCTGCCCGACGGGCCGGCCGGATAGCATCAAGGTCTCGATCGCCGCGCAGCCTGGCGTGGCCTCGCTGCACCTTGCCACCAGCGACGCCGACAACAACCCATCGGCCTTCGCCGATTTCAGCAATCCGCAATCGTTCTCCGATGCCACGATTGCACAGGTAAGCGTAAAGCTTCTGCTGCTCACCCTCAATCTGCTCGATGTGAAGGGTTCGTCATCACTTGCCATCACCAACAACGATCCGACCGCATTGACGTTCGACAGCACCGATATCGCCAACAAGACGATAAAAACTGTCGCCACAAAAAACCTGACGCAATCACTCACGACATCGCTGGTCAGCGGCCTCTCGCTCTCGGTCAATGCACTGGGCCTCGGGCTGGACGTGACGGCCCTGCTCGGAACGGTTAAACCGGCGGTGGTAACGGTTCTGAACGGCGTGACGGCGCCGGTCGACGAACTGGTCTATAACGTGCTTGCAGCTGTGGGCGTGCATGTCGGCGAGGCTGATGTGCGGGTTGTCGGCGCGACTTGCGGGCGCTCCGTGCTCGTTCAATGAGATAATGAAATAGAGTTCAGCCGATCCGGCCGAGGAAGCAGCCCAGCGGCGGCAGCGACAGAGTTTTTTCCTGCAAGACGCCGGCAGCACCGCCAAGATCTCTCGGCTCTATCGCTTCCAGATCCGGTGGCAATTGCCAGCCGGCCGGCACGTCGGCGAAATTGAAAACACACAGCAGCTTTTCGTCACCGCCTTCGCGAATGAAAGCAAGGACGTCGCCTTCGGCATCGAGGAACCGGATCGAGCCTCGAACCAGCGCCGGATGCTGCTTGCGCAAGGCCAGCATCGCCCGGTAGCTCGCCAGGACGGAGGTTTGCTCGCCGTCCTGGACGTCGACCGCCTGGGCGCGATGGCTTGCCGGGACCGGAAGCCACGGCTTGCCGGTCGAAAAGCCGGCATTGTCGGCGCCAGCCTCCCAGACCATCGGCGTTCGGCACCCATCCCGTCCCTTGATTGCCGGCCAGAAGCGGATGCCGAAGGGATCGCGCAAATCCTCGAACGCCAGTTCGGCCTCCTCCAGCCCGAGTTCTTCGCCCTGGTAGAGGCAGATCGATCCGCGCAGGCAGGAAAGCAGCACGATCGAGAACTTCGCCACCCTGTCCGGATCGCCGCCCGGACTTGTCCATCGACTGACATGGCGCACGACATCGTGGTTGGAGAACGCCCAGCAAACCCAGCCGTCGAATACCTTACTCTCGAAGGCCTCGACACAGCCACGCACATGCGACGCCGAGAATTGCGGGCCGAGCAGGTCGAAGGTATAGGACATTTGGAGCTTGTCGCCACCGCCGGTATAGGCGGCGAGTGTCTGCAAGGAACGAGTTTCGTCGCCAATCTCGCCGACAGCGACGCGGCCTTCATATTCGTCAAGCAAGGCCCGGAAGCGCCTGAGGAAAGCAAGGTTTTCCGGCTGGCTCTTGTCGAACAGATGCTCCTGATAGAGATAGGGGCTGGTTGCCGTATTGGTGCCGGCGACGCTTTCCGCCAAAGGCGGGTTGCTGCGCAGCCAGCGGTCGTGGACGTAATAGTTGACCGTATCCAGCCGGAAACCGTCGACGCCGCGCTCGAGCCAGAACCGCACCGTTTCCAGCAAGGCGTCCTGCACCTGCGGGTTGTGGAAATTCAGGTCCGGCTGCGAGGCGAGGAAATTGTGCAGGTAATATTGCCTGCGCGTTGCGTCCCATTCCCAGGCCGGGCCGCCGAAAAGCGACAGCCAGTTGTTGGGGGCGGTGCCGTCGGGCTTCGCATCGGCCCAGACGTACCAGTCGGCCTTGGGGTTGTCGCGGCTCGTGCGGCTTTCGACGAACCATTCGTGCCGATCCGACGAATGCGACAAGACCTGATCGATGATCACCTTCAGGCCGAGCCGGTGTGCCTCGGCAACCAGCGCGTCGAAATCCTCTGATGTGCCGAACATCGGATCGACGGCGCAGTAATCCGAAACGTCGTAACCCATATCGGCCATTGGCGACTTGAAGAAAGGCGACAGCCAAACCGCGTCGACACCGAGCGATGCGACATGGGCCAGCCTCGAGGTGATGCCGCGGAGATCGCCGCTGCCGTCGCCTGTCGTATCCTGGAAGGAGCGCGGGTAGATCTGGTAGATGACGCAGCCGCGCCACCATTCGGCATTGTCAGCCATCATGGCTCTCCCCTGCGCCCGCCCGCGCTGTCCTGCTTTCGATCATGAACAGGACCGTTCGCCCAGGCACCGGCCGCGAGATATCGCTACTATCCGGTTCGATAGCTGGGCGCCAAAGAAAACCCGCCCGTTCCGGCAGCGTGAACATGCAGGCCCGGCGGTCGCCGTTGATGATCACCGCAAGGCGACTGTTCTCACCGCTCCCGAGAATCATGACCAGCCGGTGCCGCCTGGCATCGTGCCAGGCGGCCTCGTCGAGCGGCATGCCGGTTTCCGTCAGCCAGGCTACGTCTGGGATTTCCGAGCCCGCAGGCGGTTCTCCGGTCAGGAATGTTGTGTCCAAGAGCGCCGGCACGGCACGACGCATCTTGGCGAGCAGAACCGTGTACAGCTCCAGCGCCCGGTCGCGCCCGGCCCAGTCGAGCCAGGTGATGTCATTGTCCTGCGCGTAGGCGTTGTTGTTGCCGCGCTGCGTGCGGCCGAACTCGTCGCCGGCCGTCAGCATGATCGTGCCGCGCGAGGCAAAGAGCGTCGCCAGCAGCGCGCACTGGTCATCGAAACGGGCCGTAACGATTGACTGGTCGCCGGTCTCGCCCTCGAGGCCATTGTTCCAGGACAGGTTGTCGTCGTGGCCATCGCGGTTCTGTTCGCCATTGGCCTCATTGTGCTTGTGCTCATAGGCAACGATATCGGCCAGCGTCATGCCGTCATGCGCGGCGATGAAATTGATGCTGCGGCTCGTTGTCTGGCCTGGTTTGGCAAAGACGTCGGACGAACCGGCAAGCCGCGTCGCCAAGGCACCGATAATGCCGCCGTTGCCGCGCCAGAAACGGCGGATATCGTCACGGCATTTGTCGTTCCATTCGAGGAAGGGCGGCGGAAAATTGCCGAGCTGATAGCCATCCGGTCCGATATCCCAAGGCTCGGCGATCAGCACCCGGTCGCCAAGAACAGGATCTTTGCGAATGGCGTTCAGCAGCGGCGCATCGGCGTCGAAAACGCCGTCGACGCGGCCGAGGATCGGCGCCAGGTCGAAGCGGAATCCGTCGACACCGGCGCGCTGGACAAAGTGGCGAAGCGTGTCGAGGACCATTTCCCGGACGACCGGATGCTCGCAGGCGAGCGTATTGCCGGTTCCGGTGTCATTGACCAGAGCGCCGTCCGGCTCGTGCCGATAATAGGCGCGGCTGTCGAGGCCGCGCAGCGACAATGTCGGGCCGAGCCGGTCGCTTTCGCCGGTGTGGTTGAACACCAGGTCGAGAATGGTGCCGATGCCGGCCTGGTGCAGCGCGGCGACCGTTCCGCGCAGCTCGGCCAGACCGCCGGGCGCCAGTCGCGGATCGAGCGCCATGAAGGTCACCGGATTATAACCCCAGGCGTTGCGCAGCCCGAGCGGCGGCAAATGCCGTTCGTCGATCGATGCAGTCACCGGCATCAACTCAATGGCTGCCACGCCGAGTTTTTGCAGATGCTCGACAACAAGGGGGTGAGCGAGCGCTGCAATGGTGCCGCGTTGCTTCTCGGGAATGTCCGAATGCAGCTTTGTGAAGGCGCGTACCGGCACTTCGTAGATGAGGCCGCCGGACCGAAACAGCGGCGGCAAGGCAGGCAAGGGTTCCGGCAAGGCGCCGGCGATGGCCTTCGGCATCAGCGACGCCGTGTCGGCCCCTGCGCCACGGCGCGCGGCTAGCCGGCCGTCATAGGCATAGGGCCTGTCGATCTCGACGGCATAGGGATCGGCCAGCAGCTTGTCGGGATCGAACCAGGAACCGTGTTCCGGCGCGTAGTCGCCATCGGCACGGAACCCGTATCGGGTGCCGGCGGCGAGACCGGCAACAAAAAGTGCGTGGACGCCCTCGCCTTCCGACTGGAGTTCCAGCCGGTCGATTTCGCGGTTGCCGCGCGCGTCGAAGATCGAGACCCAGATGCGCCGAGCCAACGAGGACCATGCGGCGAAGCGGATGCCGCCCTCCCCGGCAAGCCCGCCAAATCGCGGACGATAGCCGGCGGATAGTCCCGACGACATCAGGTGATGACGCTCGGCTTGGCGCGGCCGGCGTGGCTGCGAATCCCGGCAATGTCGTCGGCCGCCGCGATCAGATCGGCAAGCGCCTCCTGGGTGTCGAGATCGTGGCGGTTCGTGTCCGGCTCGTAGCGCTCGACATAAAGCCGTAGCGTCGCGCCCGAGGTGCCGGTGCCGGACAGGCGGAAGACGACGCGTGAGCCGCCTTCGAACAACACCCTGATGCCCTGGTTCTTGCTGACCGAGCCGTCGACCGGATCGTGATAGGCGAAATCATCGGCGCTGGCGATCGTCATGCCGCGCACGCTGGTGCCAGGCAGCGAGCCAAGCTTGGCCCGCAGTTCGTCGACAAGCGCGTTGGCACGGTCGGTCTCGACCTCCTCGTAGTCGTGGCGCGAATAGTAGTTACGGCCATAGGCCGCCCAATGCTGGGTGACGATCTGCTTGGCGCTTTCGCCGCGCACGGCAAGGATGTTAAGCCATAGAAGCACAGCCCACAGGCCGTCCTTTTCGCGGACATGGTTGGAGCCGGTCCCCGCACTCTCCTCGCCGCAGATCGTTGCCATGCCGGCATCGAGCAGATTGCCGAAAAATTTCCAGCCGGTCGGCGTCTCGTAGATGCCGATGCCGAGCTTTTCGGCGACCCGGTCGGCAGCACCGCTGGTCGGCATCGAGCGGGCGATGCCTTTCAGCCCGGCCTTGTAGCCCGGCGCCAGATGGGCGTTGGCGGCGAGCATCGCCACCGAATCAGACGGGGTGATGAAAATTCCCTTGCCTATGATCAGGTTGCGGTCGCCGTCGCCATCCGAGGCGGCGCCAAAGTCTGGCGCATCCGGCCCCATCATCTCGTCGTAGAGGTGTTTCGCATGCACCAGATTGGGATCGGGATGATGGCCGCCGAAATCCGGTAGCGGAATGAAATTGCGGGCGGTGCCGTTGGGCGCGCCGAGCCGGTTTTCGAGGATCTCCTTGGCGTAGGGGCCGGTCACCGCATGCATGGCGTCGAAGCGCATGCGGAAGCCCGACTTGAACAGCGCCCGCAATGCGTCGAAATCGAACAGGCTTTCCATCAGTTCGGCATAGTCGGCGACAGGATCGATGATTTCGACGGTCATGTCCCCCGTCTTGACCGTGCCGATCGTGTCGATGTCGACCTGCCCGATATCGGCGATCTTGAAGCTTGAAATCGCCTTGGTTTTTTCGAAGATCGCGTCGGTCAGCTTTTCCGGCGCCGGGCCGCCATTGCCGGCATTGTACTTGATGCCGAAATCCTCATGCGGGCCACCCGGATTGTGGCTGGCCGACAGGATGATGCCGCCAAAGGTCTTGTATTTGCGGATGACATGCGAAGCGGCCGGCGTGGACAGGATGCCGCCCTGCCCGACCATCACCTTGCCGAAGCCGTTTGCCGCGGCCATGGCGATGGCCTTCTGGATGACCTCGCGGTTATAGAAGCGGCCGTCGCCGCCGATCACCAGGGTTTTGCCCTCGAACCCGTCCAGCGCATCGAAGATCGACTGGACGAAGTTCTCGGCATAGTGCTCCTGCTGGAACACCGGGACCTTTTTACGCAGCCCGGAGGTGCCGGGCTTCTGGTCGGGATAGGGTTTGGTGGCGACGGTGCGGATCATCAGTCAGGCAGCCCTTTTCGAAAGCAGCAAGCGATAGTGTTGGACATATTTTTCGGCGCTTTTGTCCCACGAAACGTCGGCCTTCATGCCTTGCCGCTGCATCGACGTCCACACTGCGGGATTGGCATGCGCCTCGACAAGGCGGCGGACGGCGTGCAGCAAGGCGCCGGCATTGGCGGGCGCAAACTGGAAACCGGTCGCCACGCCGGCAGAGATGGCGGCTTCGTTGGCATCGATGATCGTGTCGGCAAGGCCGCCGGTGCGCGCGACCACCGGCACGCAGCCATAGCGCAGGCCGTAAAGCTGTGTCAGCCCGCAAGGTTCGAAGCGCGATGGGATAATGATGGCGTCGCTGCCGCCCTGCATGGTGTGGGAGAGTCCCTCGTCATAGCCGACGACGACGCCGATGCGGCCGCGATGGCGGGCTGCGGCGGCAAGCAACGCGCCTTCCAGCCCAGCGTCGCCAGACCCAAGGATTGCCAGCCGTGCACCTGCCGCGACGATGCCGTCGACGGCCGCAGCCAGTATGTCCATGCCCTTTTGCCAGGTCAGCCGGCTGACGACGCAGACGATCGGGCTGTCATCGCGATCGAGGCTGAAACGGTCCTCGACCGCGGCCTTGTTGGGCATTCGCGCCTTCAGCGTCTTTGCGGTGTAGTTGGAGGGTAGATGCTTGTCGGTTTCCGGGTTCCATATCTCAGTATCGATGCCGTTGACGATGCCATGGAGATCGACGGAGCGCATGTTGATCAGGCCGTCGAGGCCCATGCCGAATTCGGGCAAGCGGATTTCCTGCGCATAGGTCGGGCTGACCGTGGTGATCGCCCAGGCGGCCTGCAGGCCGGCCTTGAGGAAGCCGACGCCGCCGTAATATTCGACGCCGTCGAGCGCCATAGCCGCCGCCGGCAGGCCAAGCTCGCCAAAGATGCCGGCGCCGAACTGACCCTGGAAGGCGAGGTTGTGCACGGTGATCATCGACGGCGTGCCGACCGCCTTGCCGTAGCGCATGTAGGCAAGCGTCATTGCCGACTGCCAGTCATGGGCATGGACGATATCCGGCAGGTAGCCCGAGATCGCACCGCCGGCAATATCACCGCCTACCTGGCTCAGGGCCGCGAACCGCCGCCAATTGTCCGGCCAGTCGGCGCCTGTCGCGTTGCCGTATGGGCCGCCGGGACGGTCGAAAAGATGCGGCGCGTCGAGCACGAACAGGTCGAGGCCGGCGATCTGGACGGCGTGCACCGACGCCTTGCCGCCCTGCAGCAGCGGATATTGCTGAACCGCCTTCTTTTTCTTGAAGGCGCCCATCACCTGCGGGTAGCCGGGGACGAGCGTGCGCATGGTGACGCCCTTGCCGGCCAATGCCATGGGCAAGGCGCCGGTTACGTCGGCGAGCCCTCCGGTCTTGACCAGCGGAAAGATCTCGGGCGCCACCGACAGAACCTGCATGCACTACGATCCCAGCCTGTTGATCATGTCCTGCGTGACCAGGCAGATGCCTTTTTCCGAAACGCGGAAACGCTTGGCGTCGAGGACGGGATCCTCGCCGACCACCAGCCTCTCCGGAATCCTGACGCCGTGATCGATGACTACGCGCTTCAGCCTGGCGTTGCGGCCGACATGGACGTCGGGCAGCATGACGACTTCCTCCAGCGTCGAATAGGAATTGATGCGCGCGCCGGTGAAGATCAGGCTTCGCTTCAGCGAAGCGCCCGAAACGATGCAATCGCCCGATACGAGAGACGACACGGCCGACCCGCGGCGGCCATCCTCGTCATGCACGAACTTTGCCGGCGGCTTCAACTCGGCATAAGTCCAGATCGGCCAGTCGCGGTCGTAAAGGTCGAGTTCCGGCGTGATGTCGGTCAGGTCGATATTGGCCTCCCAATAGGCGTCGACCGTGCCGACGTCGCGCCAATAGGCCTCGTTCTCGGCGGTCGAGCGCACGCAGGATTTGGCGAAGCGATGGGCGATCGCCTTTCCGTGCTCGACGATGTAGGGGATGATGTCCTTGCCGAAGTCGCGGCTCGAGCCGGGCTCCGCCGCATCGCGACGCAATTGCTCCATCAGGAACTTGGTCTTGAACACATAGATGCCCATCGAGGCCAGCGCAAAATCCGGCTTGTCGGGAATGCCTGGCGGATCGGCGGGCTTTTCGATGAAGGAGATAATGGTGTCCTTGGGATCGACATGCATGACGCCGAAGCCGGTAGCTTCCATGCGCGGCACTTCGAGGCAGCCGACGGTGACGTCGGCGCCGGCCTCGACATGCTGGCGCAGCATCATTTCGTAGTCCATCTTGTAGATGTGGTCGCCGGCCAGGATGACCATGTATTCCGGCCCGTAGGCCTCGATGATGTCGATGTTCTGGTACACGGCGTCGGCGGTGCCCTCGTACCATTGCGTTTCCGACACACGCTGGCTGGCCGGCAGGATATCGAAACTCTCATTGCGCTCGGGCCGCAGGAAGTTCCAACCGCGCTGCAGGTGGCGGATCAGCGAATGCGCCTTGTACTGGGTGGCGACGCCGAGGCGGCGGATACCGGAATTGAGCGCATTGGACAGCGCGAAATCGATGATGCGGGTCTTGCCGCCGAAATAGACCGCCGGCTTGGCGCGGCGGTCGGTCAGTTCCTTGAGCCGGCTGCCACGGCCGCCGGCCAGCACATAAGCCATGGCGTCGCGTGCCAGCGGCTGTGTTCGTTTTATTTCAGCCATTCCTATCCTCCCAGGTTAGATGCTCCAGACATAGCTCAGTCCGGGACGAATTCGAGCATGATCGTCGACAGCGGCGGCAAAAGCATCGTCGCCGAAATGCCTCCTCCTTCCGCCTGAGCCTCGACGCCGCCGCTATTGCCCTTGCCGGAACCGCCATAATCCGTGGCATCGGTGTTGATGATCTCGCGCCATTTTCCGGCGTGCGGCAACGGCACGCGGTAATTGTCGCGCGGCACCGGCGTGAAGTTGGAAATGACGGCGACCGGGTTGCCGCCCGGCGCGCTGCGCAGCCAAGCAAATACTGAGTTCGCGCTGTCGTCGACGATCAGCCAGGAAAAGCCCTCCGGCTCGCAGTCGCGGGCATGCAGCGCGGGGCGCGAGCGGTAGAGATAGTTGAGATCGCGCACCGTCTGCCAGACGCCGCGGTGGAGCCGGAAATCGAGCAGGTTCCAGTCGAGCGCGCGCGCCTCGCTCCACTCGCGGCGCTGTGCGAACTCCTGACCCATGAACAACAGCTTCTTGCCGGGATAACCCCACATGAACGCGTAATAGGCGCGCAGCGTCGCGAATTTCTGCCAGTCGTCGCCGGCCATCTTGTTGAGCAGCGTGCCCTTGCCGTGCACCACTTCGTCATGGGACAGCGGCAGCACGAAATTCTCGCTGAAGGCGTAGACCAGACCGAAGGTGATGTCGTTGTGGTGATGCTTGCGGAAGATCGGCTCCTTGGAGAAATACTCCAAAGTGTCATGCATGAAGCCCATGTTCCATTTAAAACCGAAGCCCAGTCCGCCTTCATGCACCGGCTGCGAGACTTTCGGCCACGAGGTCGATTCCTCGGCGATGGTCATCACACCTGGATGGTGGCCGTAGACCTCCTTGTTCATACGCTGCAGGAAGCTGACCGCTTCGAGGTTCTCCCGCCCGCCCTTCTCGTTGGGAATCCATTCACCGGCCTTGCGCGAATAATCGAGATAAAGCATCGAGGCGACCGCATCGACGCGCAGTCCGTCGACGTGATATTTCTCGGCCCAGAACAGCGCATTGTTGACCAGGAACGAAATCACTTCGCGGCGCCCAAAATTATAGATCGCGGTGTTCCAGTCGGGATGGAAGCCCTTGCGCGGATCGGCATGTTCGTAGAGCGCGGTACCGTCGAACTTTGCCAGACCGTGTTCGTCAACCGGGAAATGCGCCGGCACCCAGTCGAGGATGACGCCGATGCCTGCACGGTGGGCGCCGTCGACGAAGCGGGCAAAACCGTCTGGATCGCCAAAGCGGGCAGTCGGCGCATAGAGACCCGTCGTCTGGTAGCCCCAGGACGGGTCATAAGGGTGTTCGGAGATCGGCATGAATTCGATGTGGGTAAAACCGGTCTCGACCACGTAAGGGATCAGCCTGTCGGCGAGCTCATCCCACGACAGGAAGCTGCCGTCGTCGTGAAGCCGCCATGACCCGGCATGGACCTCGTAGATCGATACGGCTTCGCGCCTGTGGTCGGCATTGCGCCAGTAGTTCCGGTGCGCCTCGTCACCCCATTCATGCGCCGGCGGCAATGCCGTCACCGAGGCGGTGGCCGGGCGCAGTTCGGACTTGAAGGCGAACGGATCGGCTTTGAGCGGCAATCTCACGCCATCCGGCCCGATGATTTCATACTTATACGGGCGGCCAGCGCCGATGTCGGGAATGAACAGCTCCCAGATGCCGGTGTCGCGGCGGACGCGCATGGTATGCCTGCGGCCGTCCCACTCGTTGAAGTCGCCGACCACCGAGACGCGCCTTGCATTGGGCGCCCACACCGCAAAATGCACACCCGATGCACCTTCATGGTCGATGAGATGGGCGCCGAGCTTGTCGAACAGCCTGAGATGCGATCCTTCGGCGATGTAATAATCGTCCAGCGGACCGAGCACGGGGCCGAAGGAATATGGATCGGTCAGCCACCAGTCACCGCCGGAATTCCTGGCGTGATAGCGCAGCGGCTGGCGTTTGCGCAGCGACAGTTTGCCTTCGAAGAAACCGCGGTCGTCGCGTCTCGACAGCTCGCCGGCCTTCTTGCCGGTCAGCGTATAGGCGGTGACCAACTCGGCATGAGGGACGAAGCAGCGGGCGACAAAGCCCTTTCCCGCCTCATGCACGCCAAGCACGGCAAACGGATCGCCGTGCGTGCCGGCGACAATCGCCGCGACATCGCCGGCTGGCGCCAGTCCGTCCGGCCCGCTTGTCGCAACGGTCGCGCGCGGCTTGCTCATCAGGCAGTGACCCTCCCCGGGCACCAAGTGTATGTTTCTAGTGGAGTTTTGAATTCGACATTCGTATGCCGCCTTACCCTCCAAGGGATGCGAGGGTCAAATCCACTCCACTAGGACCACATTGTTCGTGGCCACATGCAATCATATCAGGCGGGCACGTGCCATATGTCTTTCGCATATTGGCGGATCGTTCGATCGGACGAGAACCAGCCGACGCGCGCGACATTGCGGATGGCTCTGGCGTACCAGTCCGGGCTGTTGCGCCAGACGGCATCGACGTCGCGCTGGGTGGCGGCGTAGGCATCGAAATCCGCGGCGACCATGAACCAGTCGCTCTGGTAAAGACCGTTGATCAGGTCGCGATAACGGTCCGGATCGTCAGGTGAAAAGACTCCGGATGAAACCGCGGCCAGCGCCTGCGCCAATTCAGGCGATCCCTCGATCACAGCGCGCGGATCGTAACCATTGTTGCGTCGCTCGGCGACCTCATCGGTGGTCAGGCCGAAGATGAAGATATTGTCGTCGCCCACGCATTCCTTGATCTCGACATTGGCGCCGTCGAGCGTGCCGATGGTCAGCGCGCCGTTCAGCGCGAACTTCATGTTGCCGGTGCCGGACGCTTCCATGCCGGCGGTCGATATCTGCTCCGAAAGATCGGCGGCCGGCATCATGATCTCGGCAAGGCTGACATTGTAGTTCGGCACGAACACCACTTTCAGCAAACCGCGCACCGCCGGGTCGCGGTTGATGACCCGGGCGACGTCATTGGCAAGTTTGATGATCAGCTTGGCGTTGTGATAGCTGGGCGCCGCCTTGCCGCCGAAGAATTTGACGCGAGGCATCCAGTCGCGCTCCGGATGCGAGCGGATCTGGTCGTAAAGCGCGACCGCTTCGAGAATGTTCAAGAGCTGGCGCTTATATTCGTGGATGCGCTTGACCTGGATGTCGAACAGCGCCGATGGGTCGACCTTGATGCCGAGCCGGTCGGCAACGAGCTTGGCAAGCCTCGTCTTGTTCGCCCGTTTGACAGCGGCGAACTTGTCGCGGAAGGCTGCGTCCTCAGCGAAAGGATCAAGCCGCTTTATCTCGTCGATGTCGTCGAGGAAGCGGTCGCCAATCGCCTCTCGGGTGAGTGCAGTGAGGCCGGGATTGCACTGTATCAGCCAGCGCCGCGGTGTGATCCCGTTGGTCTTGTTGTTGATGCGATCCGGGTAGAGCCTGTGGAGGTCGGCAAACACCGTCTCCTTCATCAATTCCGTGTGCAGGGCAGAGACGCCGTTGATCGAGTGCGAGCCGACAAAGGCCAGATTGCCCATGCGCACGCGGCGATCGCCATTTTCCTGGATCAGCGAGATGCGGCTGATTTGTTCGTCCGAGAACTGGTCGGAGGCGCGCGCCTCGAGCAGCACTTCGGCGTTGATGGCGTAGACGATCTGCATGTGGCGCGGCAACAGCCGCTCGAACAGCGGCACCGGCCAGCTTTCGAGCGCTTCGGGAAGCAGCGTGTGGTTGGTGTAGCCGAAGGTGCGCTTGGTGATGCTCCAGGCCTGGTCGAAATCCATGCCGTGGACATCCATCAACAGGCGCATAAGCTCGGCCACGGCGATGGCGGGATGAGTGTCGTTGAGATGGATCGCCGCCTTGTCGGGCAGCGACTGCAGGTCGCCATACTGGCTGAGATGGCGCTGGACGATGTCCTGCAGCGAGGCGGTGGAGAAGAAATACTCCTGCCTGAGCCGCAGCTCCTGGCCGGCCTTGTGGGAATCGGCCGGGTAAAGGACGCGCGACAACGCATCGGCCTTGTTGCTTTCGGCGAGCGCGCCGATGTGATCGCCGGCGTTGAACTTGTCGAGCAGGATCGGATCGACCGGCATGCCGGACCACAGCCGCAGCGTGTTGACACGGTTGGCCCGCCAGCCAACCACCGGCGTATCGTAGGCAACGGCCAGAACATGTTCGGTCGGCTTCCAGACATGGCGCTCGAGCCTGCCGTCCTTCGAGGTAATCGATTCCACCGAGCCGCCGAAGCCGACCTCGAAGGAGCGTTCGCGGCGCTCGAACTCCCAGGGATTGCCGTGATCGAGCCACGTCTCGGGCAGCTCCACCTGCCAGCCGTCATGGATCTCCTGCCGAAACATGCCGTTGGCGTAGCGGATGCCGTAGCCATGCGCGGGGATATTGACGGTCGCCATGCTTTCCATGAAGCAGGCGGCGAGCCGGCCAAGACCGCCATTGCCAAGGGCAGCGTCCGGTTCGAGCGCAGCAATGATGTCGAGGTCGACGCCAAGCGACGACAGCGCCTCGCGCATATTGTCCATCAGGCCGAGATTGGAGAAGGCATCGCGCATCAGGCGGCCGATGAGGAATTCCAGTGACAGGTAGTAAACGCGCTTTTCCTGCTGGGCGTAGGCCTCTTGGGTCGCCTGCATCCAGTGATCGACTATGCGGTCGCGTACAACCTTGATCGAGGCGGTGAGCCAATCGTACTGGGTTGCAACGTTGGTGCCCTTGCCGACCCTGTATTTGAGGGCTTGCAAGACTTCCTCGGCGAGCGTCTTGGGATCCGGGTTTTTGAGCGTGGGCAGAGGAGCTTCGGTTGTCATCGCGCGCGTCATGCTGCCTCTCGTGACGTTGCCAGGATCATGCGGCTTTCACCATCTCTGCCAATGCTAGTGCATCCCACCGGATGTTCAATCGATTCGGGTGATCGCAAGCCGGGTTGCCCTGCGGCAATTTGGCATTTGGAAACAGCGCGTTCGGGTCCCTCGGCGATGGGCCTCAAGTTCTTGCTCAAGCCGCCAGCGCCGCTTCCGGCGGCACCTTGGCGCCAGTCATGAAGGCGACGGCGTCGGACATCGTATACTGCTTCGGATCGATGACACACAGGCGACGGCCGAGCCGATGAATGTGGATGCGGTCGGCCACCTCGAAGACATGCGGCATATTGTGTGAAATCAACACGATCGGCAGGCCTCGGCGTTTTACGTCGAGTATCAGTTCGAGCACGCGGCGGCTCTCCTTGACGCCGAGCGCGGCCGTCGGCTCATCCATGATGACCATCTTCGAGCCGAAGGCGGCGGCACGCGCCACCGCCACGCCTTGGCGCTGGCCGCCCGAGAGCGTTTCCACCGCCTGGCTGATGTTCTGGATCGTCATCAGGCCAAGTTCGGTGAGCTTGTCGCGGGCACGCTTTTCCATCGCCGGACGGTCGAGCATGCGCAGCCATTCGCCGAGGAACCCGGGCTTGCGGATCTCGCGGCCGAGGAACATGTTGTCGGCGATCGACAGCGCCGGCGATAGCGCCAGGTTCTGGTAGACGGTCTCGATGCCGGCCTCGCGCGCCTCCATCGGCGATTTGAAGGCAATAGGCTTGCCTTCAAGCCGTATCTCACCTTCGTCGGGGGTGACCGCTCCGGAAATGGCTTTGATAAGCGACGACTTGCCGGCGCCGTTGTCGCCAATGACAGCAAGGATTTCGCCCGGATAGAGGTCGAAGTCTGCGCTGTCGAGAGCGGTGACGCGGCCGTAGCGCTTGACCAGGCTGCGCGCGGTAAGGATCGGTTCGTGAGTCTGGTTCATGCCGAGATCTTCCTGATCCACTGGTCGATACCAACAGCGATGATGATAAGAGCGCCGACGGACAATTGCGTCCATTGCGGATCTGTCCCCCAAAGCCTGAGGCCGAGCGCGAACACGCCGACGATCAGCGCACCGAAGATGGTCCCGAGGATGGAGCCGCGGCCGCCGAACAGCGAAGTGCCGCCGATCACCACGGCGGTAATCGAATTGATGTTCTCGAACTGCCCGGCCTGCGGCGAGACCGATCCGATGCGTCCGATCAGGGCCCAGCCGGCGATGGCGCAAATGATACCAGTCAGCGTGTAGACCGCGACCAGCATCCGGCTGACGCGCACACCCGACAGCTCCGCGGCCTCCGGGTCGTCGCCCACCGCATAGACGTGCCGGCCCCACGCGGTGTGATTGAGCACATACCAGGCAATTGCCGCCATGATCAGCACCAACAGCACGCCATAGGTGAAGACGGCGCCGCCGATCCTGAACGATCCGCCGAAAAACTGCAGCAGCGGCGCCGTCGTCTCGAGATCCTGGCTGCGGATGGTCTCGTTACCGGAATAGATGAAGTTGATGGCAGCGTAGATCGACCAGGTGCCGAGCGTCACGATGAAGGGCGGCAGTTTCACCCAAGCGATGAGAATGCCGTTGATCAAGCCGCAAATCGCGCCGACAAGCAGCCCGACGGCAACGGCCACCGGCGCTGGAACACCGTAATGCATGGCAAACTGGCCCATGACGACCGAGCTCAGCACCATGATGGCGCCGACGGACAGGTCGATGCCGGCGGTGAGCACCACCAGTGTCTGCGCGATGCCGACCATGCCGGTTATCGCCACCTGCTGGAGGATCAGGGTGAGGGTGAAAGGAGAAAAGAAGCGTCCGCCGACGACCACTGCGAACAGACCCACCGAGATGATCAGGATGATCAGCGGCACCATGGCAGGGCTTTTGTGCAAGCGGTGCTGGATGCTCTCCAGCGTCGAGCGGGAATGCGTCTCGAATGAAGCGACGCTGGTGTCGCTAGTGGCCAGGACCGTCTCGAATTCCTGCGGTCCCTTGCTCCTGGTTGTTTCGACGCTCAAGTCGACCTCCCGCCTGTGATGTGGAGCGGCCGAAACCGCTCCACATTCTCTATTGTTCTTTTGAAGTTGAGCCGATCAGGGGATCAAATCAACCCCAGCACTTGCTGAGGCCTTGCTTCGTGTCGATGGATTCGATGCCGGCGGCAGGCTTGTCGGTGATCAGCGTCACGCCGGTGTTGTAGAAGTTCAGACCGGGCGACGGCTCAGGCTTCTTGCCGCTGTCGGCAAAGGTCTTGATCGCCTCGATGCCGAGCGAGGCCATGAGCAGTGGATATTGCTGTGAAGTGGCACCGATCACGCCCTCGGCAACGTTCTTGACACCCGGGCAGCCGCCATCGACCGAGACAATCAGGACGTCCTTCTCCTTGCCGACGGCCTTCAGCGCCTGGTAGGCGCCCGCGGCCGCGGGTTCATTGATGGTGTAGACGACGTTGATATCCGGATCCTTCTGCAGGCAGTTCTCCATGGCAGTGTGCCCGCCATCCTCATTGCCGCTCGACAGATCGTGACAGACATTGCGTGCGTCGGTTTCGTCGCCGATCTTGTTGGGGTCGCCGAGGTCGATGCCGAAGCCCTTCATGAAGCCTTGATCACGCTGCACGTCGACGGAGGGCTGGCTGGCGATAAGATCCATGTAGGCGATGTGCGCGTCCTTGGCCTTGTCGCCCAAGGTGGCCTTTGCCCAGGAGCCGATAAGCTCGCCGGCCTTGAAATTGTCGGTCGCAAACGTCGCATCGGCGGCGTCGGCAGGCTCGAGCTGGGTGTCCAGAGCGATCACCAGCACCCCTGCATCACGCGCCTTCTTCACCGCCGGCACGATGGCCGCAGTGTCGGTGGCGGTGATCAAAATACCCTTGGCGCCGTCGGCGATGCAGGATTCGATCGCCGCAACCTGGCCCTCATTGTCACCTTCCGCCTTGCCGGCGTAGGCCTTCAGATCGACACCAATTTCCTTGGCTTTCGCGGCGGCACCTTCCTTCATCTTGACGAAGAAGGGATTGGTGTCGGTCTTGGTGATCAAGCAGGCGCCGACCCCGGCGGCCGATGCCGTCGACGCAAAGGCCATCAGGCTCAGTCCGGCCGCGGCAAACACGGTGGATTTCAACAGTTTTGACGTGGTCACGATTTTCCTCCCATGGAACCATTTAGGACGCCGGCCAACCGGCATCTGCAGCGCGTCCGACGAAATCTCCCAGTGTCGACGCCGATCTCAAGAGACACCAGTCCGCCAGCACTGTCAATAATTAAATCACTCTTATTTATTATTGACATCGCAGGATTGTTCACCCACTCTAGACCAAAAGCATTGAGGGGAAACGACGGGAGGAACAAGGGTGGAGACCGGCGTTACGAGGCACGGTTCGCCCGATGCGGCCGAAAGCCGCCTGCACCGCGGCACCAATCAAAGCGGCATGCGGGACCACAATGAGCGGCTGGTGCTGTCGCTGGTGCGTCAGCACGGCAGCCTGGCCAAATCCGATATTGCGCGCATGACGGGCCTTTCGGCGCAGACAGTGTCCGTCATCATGCGCGAGCTGGAGGAGGACGACCTGCTCGTTCGCCAGGCGCCGTTGCGCGGCAAGATCGGCCAGCCCTCGATACCCATGGCGCTCAATCCCGACGGCGCCTATTTCATCGGCCTGAAGATCGGCCGCCGCAGCGCCGAGCTGGTGCTGATCGATTTCCTCGGCAATGTGCGCTCGATGCTGCAGCATTCATACCGCTATCCGGCGCCGCGCGAGACGGTGGAATTCGTCACAAGCGGCATGAAGAAGATGCGCGGCGAACTCACCCCGGCGCAGGACAAACGCATTGCCGGGCTTGGCATCGCCATGCCGTTCGAATTGTGGAACTGGGCCGACACCGCCGGCGCGCCGCGCGAAATCATGGACGAATGGCGCCATCGCGATATTCGCGCCGACATCCAGGCGCAATGCGAATTTCCAGTCTATCTGCAGAACGACGCCACCTCGGCCTGCGGCGCCGAGCTCGTGTTCGGCCACGCGGCGGGTGCGGCACGCGATTTCGTCTACTTCTATATCGGCGCCTTTGCCGGCGGCGGCATCGTGCTGAACGGCCGGTTGTTTGGCGGCCCAACCGGCAATGCCGGCGCGCTGGGCTCGATGCCGGTGCCAGGGCCGGACGGCAAGCCGACGCAGTTGATCGACGTGGCGTCTATCGCCATGCTGGAAAAGGCGCTCAACGCGCGCGGCATCGAGGCCTCGCATCTGTGGACATCACCGGGGGACTGGGGCGAGATCGGCGCCGAGCTTGACGACTGGATCGCCAGCGCCTCGCAGGCGCTTGCCTATGCCATCGTTTCGGCCTCGTCCGTCATTGACTTCGAAGCCGCGGTGATCGACGGATGGATGCCGCTTGCCGTGCGCAGGCGGCTTGTCGATGCCATTATCCAAGCCATCGGCCGGATCGACGGCGAGGGCCTGAGGCTGCCGGCCGTTCGCGAGGGAACCGTCGGCATCCATGCGCGGGCGCTGGGTGGCGCCAGCCTGCCGCTGTCGGAGCGCTTCCTCATCGGCTCGACCACGATTTCCCGGAGCTTCTGAGCATGCTGATCGGCATCCCGGCGCTGCTCGGCCCCGAGCTTCTGGCGATATTGCGCGCCATGGGCCATGGCGACGAGATCGCCTTGGTCGACGGCAACTACCCGGCCGAGCAGCAGGCACAGCGGCTGGTCCGCGCCGACGGTCATCATCTCGTCCCCGTGCTCGATGCGGTATTGAGCGTATTGCCGGTCGACGACGCCGTGCCGCAGGCGCTGTTTCGCGCCTCGGCCAAAGGCGATCCCCTGCTCGCCGATCCGGTTCACCATGAGATGGAAGCGATCTGCGCCAGGCGTGCGCCGGGCCGCAAGGTGGTTGCGCTTGCCGGTGCCGACTTCTATGCACGGGTCAAGGCCGCGCACGCGATCGTCGCGACGAGCGAGCCGCGGCTCTACGCCAACATCATCATTCGCAAGGGCGTGATCTATCCGCCGGAAAGCAAGACTTCATGATCCTCTGCTGCGGCGAAGCCCTGATCGACATGCTGCCGCGGACCACGACGGAGGGCGAGCCGGCCTTTGCCCCCTATGTCGGCGGTGCCGTCTTCAACTCGGCCATTGCGCTAGGCCGGCTCGGCGCGCCCGCTGCCTTTTTCTCCGGCCTGTCGTCGGATCTGTTCGGCGGCCAGCTCAGGGAGGCGCTGAAGGCCAGCAAGGTCAGTTCCACCTATGCGCACACCTCGCCGCGTCCGACTACTCTCGCCTTCGTGCGGCTCACCAACGGCCAGGCGACCTACACCTTCTACGACGAGAACACCGCCGGGCGCATGCTGACCATCGAGGACTTGCCGGAACTCGGCAGCGAGATCGAGGCCATGCTGTTCGGCGCCATCAGCCTGATCTCGGAGCCGGCCGGGTCGGCCTATGAAGAGTTCATGCGGCGCGAGCATGAGCGCCGCGTGATGATGCTCGACCCCAACATCCGGCCAAACTTCATTCCCGACAAGGCCAGGCACCTCAGGCGCATCCGCAGCATGATGGCGATGGCCGACGTCGTGAAACTGTCGGACGAGGATTTGAACTGGTTCGGCGAAGCCGGCTCGCATGAGGACGTCGTCCGCAACTGGCTGGATCGCGGCCCGAAGCTGATCGTCGTCACCCACGGCAGCGAAGGCGCGGTCGGTTACAGCAGCCAGCACCGGGTCACCGTCGTGCCGGACAAGGTCGAGGTGGTCGATACGGTCGGCGCCGGCGACACATTCAATGCCGGCATTCTTGCCTCCTTGCACGAACAGGGTCTGCTGTCGAAGACGGCAATCGCCAGTTTGCCGGAAGACGCCATCCACAAGGCGCTGACGCTCGGTGCCAAGGCGGCGGCGGTGACGGTATCGCGGGCCGGCGCCAACCCGCCATGGCGGCATGAAATCGCTTGACCGGCTGGTGCGCAGCCCATGGACTGCTCACCGACGATCACTTTATGTTTCGTCCAGCCTGGCGGGCGGGATGCGAAGCCTGTATCAGGCCGGCCGAAGCCCGGATTTCCCCGCGTTTAAGAGGGCAGATCGGAAATCAGAGGTAACAGGCTGCGACACTTGAGCAATTCAGGGTTTTTGCCCTGCGGCTTTCTCGGCCGTACCAAGTCTGCTACCAGCGGCCGGTTATCTGACTAAAACCGTTTGAGGCCGACATGCAGTTCATCGATCTTGGCGCGCAGCGCGAACGCATCCGCGACAGGCTGAAAGCGGCAATCGACCGGGTTGTCGACGAAGGCCGCTATATTCTCGGACCGCAGGTCACCGAATTCGAAAACAAGCTCGCCGCCTATATCGGCACCAAGCACGTGGTCGCTTGCGCCAACGGCACCGATGCGCTGCTGCTGCCGCTGTTTGCCGCCGGCATCGGCCCGGGCGACGCGGTGTTCGTGCCGAGCTTCACCTTCGCCGCCACGGCCGAAGTGGTGGCGCTGACCAAGGCCGAACCGGTGTTCGTCGATGTCGATGCCGACAGCTACAATATCGATATCGCCAGCCTCGAGGCGGCAATTGCCATGATCAAGGCGGAGGGCCGGCTGAGGCCGAAGGCAATCATTCCCGTCGACCTGTTCGGCCTCGCCGCCGATTACGAGGCGATCATGGCCATCGCCGATCGCGAAGGCCTGATGGTCATCGAGGATGCGGCGCAGGCGACCGGCGGCTCGGCTGACGGCAAGATGTGCGGCTCGTTCGGCACCGTGGGCTCGACCAGCTTCTATCCGGCAAAGCCGCTCGGCTGCTATGGCGACGGCGGTGCGATGTTCACCAATGACGATGCGCTGGCCGAACAGCTGCGCTCGTTCGCCTTTCACGGAAAGGGCGAAACGCAATACGACAATGTCCGCGTCGGCATCAATTCACGGCTCGACACGCTTCAGGCGGCGATCCTGATAGAGAAGCTGGCCATCCTCGAGGACGAGATGGTGGCGCGGCAAGCGGTCGCCAATCGCTATGCCGAAGGTCTCGGCGATATCGTCAAGGCGGCGCGCAATCTGGGCGGCGGCCGCTCGGCCTGGGCGCAATACGCCATCGAAACGCCGAAACGCGACGGGCTCAAGGCACATCTCGGTGAAAAGGGCATTCCGTCGGTCATCTACTATGTGAAACCGCTGCACAGCCAGATTGCCTATCGCGATTATCCGCGCACGCCGACCGGCCTTGCCGTTTCGGAAGAGCTGCCGAAGCGCATCCTGTGCCTGCCAATGCATCCCTATCTGAGCGAGGCTGACCAGGACCGGATCATCGAAACGATCCGAAACTATATCGGCTCGAATTCGGCGCATGTAGCGGCGGCATAAATTCGAAAGCTTCGAAGCATGGTCGCGGAATACATCGACGAGTTCATCATGTTCTGCGCCGGGTTGTGGATGGCTGGCGTCGGCTTCGGATTTCTCGCGGACCCGTTCCAAGCTCGCCCCGGCCAGCAGCAAGCATGGTGAACCAACTTTGGGACTCGCTTCAAATGGATGGGACCGCTGTTGATCCTCATCGCGATAGCGCTCGCATTCGCGGCACCTTCCTAGGCTGGCGTCCGACGGCAGCTCGGCACGGTCGGCCATCGTTGATCAACAACCGCCGATTCAAGCTTTGCGCGTCAAGGCAGGCGGCCATCGGCACCGATTTTGCGATGCTTTGCTGCGCGCCGCAGCATAGTCTGCACCTGGCTCCCCTTTAGGCTGGTTCTCATGAAGAAGATTGGTTTCCTCTCGTTCGGGCACTGGACGCCCTCGCCGCAATCGCAGACGCGGACGGCATCCGACGCGCTTTTGCAGTCCGTCGAGTTGGCGGTCGCGGCCGAGGAGCTGGGTGCGGACGGCGCGTATTTCCGCGTGCATCACTTCGCCCGTCAACTCGCCTCGCCCTTCCCGCTGCTGGCGGCGGTCGGCGCAAAGACCAGCCGAATCGAGATCGGCACGGCGGTGATCGACATGCGCTATGAGAACCCGCTCTACATGGCCGAGGACGCCGGCGCCGCCGACCTAATCGCCGGAGGGCGTCTGCAGCTGGGCATCAGCCGAGGCTCGCCGGAGCAGGTGATCGAGGGATGGCGCTACTTCGGCTACGCCCCGCAAGAGGGCGAGAGCGATGCCGACATGGCCCGTAGACACACCGGAGTGCTGCTCGAAGTGTTGCTGGGCAAAGGCTTTGCGCAGCCCAACCCGCGGCCGATGTTTCCCAACCCGCCTGGCCTGCTTCGCGTCGAGCCGCACTCGGAGGGCCTGCGCGAGCGCATCTGGTGGGGCGCCGCCACCAACGCCACGGCGGAATGGGCGGCGAGGCTGGGGATGAACCTGCAGAGCTCCACGCTCAAATTCGATGAAGGCGGAAAGCCGTTTCACATCCAGCAGGCCGAACAGATCCGGGCCTTTCGTGAGGCCTGGAAGGCGGCCGGACACACGCGCGAGCCGCGGGTGTCGGTGAGCCGGAGCGTTTTTGCACTGGTCGACGATCGCGACCGGGCCTATTTCGGCGGCAACCAGAGCGGAGATCATTTCGGTTACATCGAGGCAGACAGACGCGCGGTGTTCGGCCGCTCCTATGCCGCCGAGCCGGACATCCTCATCGAGCAGCTAAAGGGCGACGAAGCCATCGCCGAGGCCGATACGCTGCTGCTTACCGTCCCCAACCAGCTCGGGGTCGACTACAACGCCCATGTCATCGAGGCGATTCTGACCCATGTCGCCCCAGGCTTGGCCTGGCGCTGACGAGTTTGAACAATCGACGCCGCAGGCAGGAACCTGCCCCTCCTGACCTGCTCAGGAGCCGAACAGGCGACTGTCCCAATATACGGGTTGATGCAGGCTGGCTGTGATCAAGGCAAACTCCGGATGGGTCGGATTGATCAACACGTTGTTGTCGAGGCGAGCCACGACGTTTGGCACGATCAAGATCGCGCTGCGGCGCTCGACATACCACGTCTCGCCGAATTCCTTGCTCACCTTTGCCGGCATCATATCCCACCCCGGCAGCGACGGCTGCGAAAATATCTCGTAGCTTAGCCCGCGCGGAACCATGATCTGGACGTAGTGCTGGTTGGGCGGCAGTCTGCCGCTGCCGTGCACCAGCTTTTCCAGCAACGCTGTCGAATAGTGCTCGCTGGTGTAAATCACTGGGCTGCCAAGCGTGTTCCAGCGGCCGGGCGCGATCGTCGAGCCCGTCGCGTCAAAGATCGGATAGATGCCGGCAGGATCGCCGATCCTGAAGCACGGCAGCGTCCGATCGAGTATCTGCGCCGTCAAGCGGCAGTGCCGTATTTCAGGCCTGCAAGGATATCGATCACCAGCTCGGCGCCGATCTCGTTTTGGATGACCATTTCGATCGGGCGTCGGTCTTCCAGCATGGGATGAGGTCGAAATAGAAAGTCACGAGCCTGATCTTCGATCTTCCAGACGTCGAGGGCCAAGTCCCATGCGCGAGCCACCCGTGCTACCCGCATGCCCTCCTCCGAAGACAGTCGAAGAGCGCCCCTCTTGCGACGTTCATAGGTTGCCTTTGGAACGAGGCGGTATTTGAATTGGGCATCGGCCGGTGCCAGCAATTGTGAGACGCGTTCCAGCGCGCCGATTGGCAATCCGCCTTCAATTCGAGCCATCAGCCCGAATGGCGACCGTGCAGCCGTTTCCTTGGGCGACAGCCCCAGCACGTCGGCTATATTTCCAAATGCTAACATCTCTGCTTCCCATTCATATGAAGCAGTATATAGCCTCACATGAGGCTGAATTCAAGCGTTCTTGCGGTCTCACGGCTGCTTGCCGTCGGCTCGTTTAAGCATCGCAAATGCACGACTGATCCGTTGTAGCGCTGTGGCGTTGGCCAGCACTGCGTACAGCGCGAACCCACCCGCCAGAATCCAGGGCGAAGCCGCGCCCATGGCGGTAGCAACTCCGTCGGCGGCGAGCAGCACGCAAATGAACACCAGACGTTCCATCCGCTCGAAGAAATCCGGCCAACCGTCGTTTTTCACAGGGATTTCCAGCGCCGTCCGCGCCTTGGCGTAACTGGTGAGGATCCCGCCCGCAAATGCGAACATTGCGATCGCCCACAGATCGGCGACCCAGCCGATAGCCGCAAAGACGGCCAATTCTTGATAACGGTCGACGACGGCGTCGAAATAGCCACCGGCCTTGGTGCTCATATTTGTCCGGCGGGCGACCGCACCGTCCAGCGCGTCGAAGGTGAAGGCAAACGCCAGGCAAAGGCCAAAGGCAAGACTTGAATGGTGATAGACATAGGCGGCCGACGACAAGGCGACGAGCACGAGCCCGCTAGCCGTAACCTGGTTCGGCGTCATGCCGATCCCGATCAGCGGAGAGGCGGCCTGCTCCCATAGCGGGTCGATGCGACTTTTCATGAGACCGGCGATCATGGCGGCTCCTCTGATGATGTCGTTTCACCGAGCTTTACCAGCAATTTGCGGGTTTGTTCCACCGTCGCCACCGTTCGAGTTGGTCAACGCAGACGGAGAACTGGCTCAGCAACGTTCTCAACCCGCCGCAAACAGCGATTTCTTTTTGGCGGATGCGGCCGGCGGATTAAGGCGCTCGCCAAAGCTGACGGAGCAAATCGACCGGCGGTCTGGCGGCCGCACCCGAACGATGTGACTATGATTGCTTGCCATCCGTCGGAAGCCGGCCGAAACTCGATGCATAAATTTTCACCCAAGTTTGCCTACCTGCTCGCGACCTCTCTTGGCGCGGGATTATCTCCAATATGGCCGGGCACGGTCGGCGCAATGGTTGGAGTGGCTGTTGCCGCGGCTCTGATACCCGCATCACCTTGGCTGACGGTGCTTGCCTATGCGGCCCTGTTCGCCGTTGGCGTATGGGCGTCATCGCATGTTATCTCCGGTACCGGGACGGAGGATCCGCAGATCGTCGTCATCGATGAGACCTTCGGCGCCGCCGCGACACTTTCCATGCTTCCGATCGACCCACTCTGGTGGGCAGCAGGCTTCCTTGCTTTCCGGTTTTTCGACGTCGTCAAGCCTTGGCCCATCCGTATCATGCATGACAAGGTAAGGGGTGGGGCCGGCATTATGCTGGACGACGCGGCCGCGGCTGTCGTCGCTGGGGCGTTGCTGCTCCTGCTGAACGGTTTGATTGACCATTTGCGGTAATGGGGGCATTCGGCCCCACTGCCAAAGGCCAGCACGATGGTCCATGCGAGTTTAGCGCCACAAGAGGAGGACTGGACCAATGCGAAGCTATAGGATCGCGGCCATTCCAGGCGATGGGATCGGCAAGGAAGTCGTAGCGGCCGGCCTTCGTGCGCTGGCCGCCTGCGCCACGCGCGACGGCGGTTTCAGTCTCGAGGTGCAGCATTTCGACTGGGGCTCGGACTACTACAAGCTCAACGGCGTGATGATGCCCAAGGACGGCACCGAGCGGCTGAAGGCCTTCGACGCGATCTATTTCGGCGCCGTCGGCGCGCCAGACGTGCCCGACCATCTGACGCTTTGGGGGTTGCGGCTCGCGATCTGCCAGTCCTTCGACCAATACGCCAACGTGCGCCCGACCCGCATCCTGCCCGGTATCGAGAGCCCGCTTCGCGGCGTCACGGCAGGGGATCTCGACTGGGTCATCGTTCGGGAGAATTCGGAAGGCGAGTACGCCGGCCAGGGCGGGCGCTCGCATCTCGGCCTGCCTGAGGAAGTTGCAACCGAGGTCTCGATCTTCACCCGCGCCGGCGTCACGCGCATCATGCGCTTCGCCTTCGAGATGGCGCGGTCACGGCCGCGAAAGCTGTTGACGGTGGTCACCAAGTCGAACGCCCAGCGTCACGGCATGGTGCTCTGGGACGACATCGCGCATGAGGTCGCGGCTGATTTTCCGGATGTCGCATGGGACAAAATGCTGGTCGACGCGATGACGGTGCGCATGACGCTCAATCCGTGCTCGCTCGACACGATCGTCGCGACCAACCTTCACGCCGACATCCTGTCGGATCTTGCGGCCGCACTTGCCGGATCGATCGGCATCGCGCCGACTGCGAACCTCAACCCCGAGCGGCGGTTTCCGTCGATGTTCGAGCCGATCCACGGCTCGGCCTTCGACATCACCGGCAAGGGCATCGCCAATCCGGTCGGCACGTTCTGGTCGGCGGTGATGATGCTGGAGCATCTCGGCGAGCCGGCTGCCGCGGCGCGCCTGATGCGCGCCATCGAGCGCGTGACGGCGGACGCCTCACTGCACACGCCCGACCTCGGCGGAACCGCCACCACCGACAAGGTCACCGAAGCGGTTTGCACGGCCCTACTCGGCGACAACGAGTAGGAAAAGGAGCAAGCGCCTGGCATCGCTGTCATTCCGGCAAGGAAGTCATGCCCGAAGGCGGGAGGCATCCGCACTCGCCGCCGTTCACCGATAGTGTTCGTGCGCCTCCGTGCGGGAACCGAACCCATCAAGTGTTTCGATCAGCACCTGTACAGGATCAAGCACACCGTGCGTTGACCGCCACGCGACAAAGCCGTCCGGCCTGACGAAGGCGGCACCGCCGCTACGTATACTCGGAAGCGTATAAAGACTAAAATACGCTAGAGCGTATAATCTTAGATCCCCATGGACCTTCACAGCCATGCTTTCAGCTTGTCCGGCCGCCGCCGGCCAATGTGACCGAAGCGAATAGTCGGCACGCTCATAAAGCTCCAAGGCAAAGCGAGGTCAGTCCTAGCAGACTGAGGCAACGGATCGGTTTTTCAAACGGATCGTGCGGCACTCAGCCAATCGAGTCGTGCGGCAGGGACAAGGCCGTAATTGTAAAAATTGATGCCGTCGACATCCGGCGCCATCGCAGGTTTCACCTTGGCGGTGAGGATATCGGGGCCTGCCATTTCCGGATAGAACAGCCGGTAGCCGGCGCCGAGGAATTTTTCCGCGCCAAGGGCTGCGCGTCCGGCTGCCATCAGTCTGGCGACCTCGCCGGGCTGCATGTCGTAGGCACACAGGATTGCCCCGTCACAGACCTTGCCGAGCGCCGCGAGATCGCAGCCGCCAAGCCAACCGTCTTTCAAATCGATGATGACAACGCGGGTCGCCGGATTGGCCACCTCGCGCAGTTCGGCGACCAGGCTGGTCACCGGTTCGAACCGCCACTGCAGGTAGCCATGGAGTTCCGGCCATGGCAAAAAAGTGTCGAGGCCGCTCCCCGGAAAATCTGGAAAGCGCCGTTCGGGCACGGCGCGCTCGCAGGTCTCGACGATCCATTGCCCGACGAGCTTGCGCGCTACTTCGCCGTCGACGCGGGCCCCGGCCGCGCGCGCAAGGCAGGACGGACAAAAACATATCGACAACAGAAAATCGTCTTCCGGCGTCAGCCCGACACCATCTTTCTCATGATGGTATTCGTGGGCGAAGCCCATGAAGGAAGGGCTTTCAAGCTCGATCCGGTCTGGCCTGTAGCTGTGCGAGATATCGGCGATCAGCGCGCGGACATAGGCGCGCGCATCCGGATGTGATGGGCAGAGATTGTAGTAGTTGGGATCGCCGAAGGCGTTGCGGGTTACGGCCTGCGGATGAAGCATGCCGAGCCGGGTGTTGTGCAAGCAGACCGTCCAGCACGAAACGCCGAGCCCGCCCACCTCGCGCCGGCGGACAAGGTCGCCAAGCACATCGCCGCCTTCCATGATCACGTCCGCCACCTTGGGCTGGATGGCAAGGTCGGCCCAGCGTGCCGCATCTGGCTTGAAATAGATGGTTCCGTCTTCCGGAAAATAGGCTTTCCGGCGCGGGCTGCGCGGCTGCAGGAACCGGCCAGCGTGATACGAAGTCGCCAGACTGATCATGTTGAGCCCGGCACGCTCGACAAGATCGCGCTCGACCGTCTCCAAGCCCAGATCCTGGACATCCCAAGGATAGGTCCACATGGACAGTTGCATCCGGTTATCCTCAGTCTTGATCCCGATATGGGCGTATGGTCGGGAGGGCTTCTTATCAGTCGACCGGCTCGGCGACCTGAATGAGGCAGTCTCCCGCCTCGCACATCGTGTGCAGCCGGCGCGAAAGCACAATGCCGCTTTCGACGAAGTGCAGGGCTTGCTCGGCGAGGTCGAGCCGTTCGAGGTCGTGGTACCAGCCCGCCAGTTGGCCTGAAGTCACGCTGTCGCCCAGCCTGACTGCCGGCTCGAACCAACCACGGCTTGTGGCATAAAGGCCCTGACTGTGCCGAGACAACGAAAGAAGCCGCGTCGGCGCCGAAGGCCCGGTTGCCGGTGCAAGAACCGGCGCCTCAACCACTCCCAAGGCGGCCATCAGGGCGTCGAGTGCGCGGGCGGTAATCTCCATAGTATCGACCGTGACAGTGCCACCGCCGCCGAACTCTCCGCTGACGCCGATGGCGCCGGCCCGGCGCGCCGCACCCATGGAGGTCGGTGAGGCCTGGCCGTTGTCGGCCACGAACCCATAGGGCATGCTGAGCGTCCGCATCAGCTCCACACCGCGCCGGTGCCGGTCGGGATCGGTATTGTGCTCGACCAGCGCGGTCGGCAGATGCTCCATCGAGGTGCCGCCAGAATGAATGTCGAAGATGACGTCGTGGCGGGGAAACAGTTCCATCTCCAGGAAATTGGCAAGCCGGCTTGTTGGCGTGCCTGACGGGTCGCCCGGAAAGGCGCGGTTGAGATTGCCGCCGTCGAGTGGCGAGCAGCGCTTTGCGGCGATCACCGCCGGCACGTTCGCCGTCGGCAGGATGGTGACGCGACCCTTGATCCGCTTGGGATCGAGCCGGCGCACCAGCTTTGCCAGCGACAGCTCGCCTTCATATTCGTCGCCGTGACTGCCGGCCATCAGAAGCACCGACGGGCCTTCGCCGTTGCGGACAAGGCAGATCGGGACCTTGACCTGGAAATAGGGCGAACGGTCGATCGAAAACGGAATGCTGAGATGGCCGAGTGTCTTGCCGTCCCGGTCGAAGTCGAGCGTATGGCTGAGGCCGGTGTGCATGGCGGCGGCTCAGACAGCTGCGATCGCAGTGACCTCTATGCGGAGGTCGGGATCGGCGAGACGCGCCTCGACACAGGCGCGCGCCGGCAGGCGCGCAGGATCCACCCAGGCATCGTAGATGCTGTTCATGGCATCGAAGTCGGCGATCTGCGGCAGGAAGATATTGATCGCCACTAGCCTCGACTTGCTGCTGCCGGCCTCAACAAGGAGCGCCTCGACCTTGGAGAGCACGTCGTTCGTCTGACCCTCGATGCCGGCCTTGCGGTCGTCTGCCACCTGGCCTGCGATGTGCACAAGGCCGCCATAGACGACCGCCTGAGACATGCGGGAGCCGGACTGGAAGTACTTGATCATATCAGATCCTTTCGAGGTTCTCTTTTTTGGAAGTGGCCGCGATATCTGCTCAGCCGAAATAGGTAGGAAAGGCGTGGCGGACATACCCGGCCGCGTCGGCGCCGAAGATCACGCGATAGCGATCGAGGCAGGTGCAGGGGTGCGAGATGCCGAATTCAACGACGTCACCAACGGCAATATCGTCGCCCGACGCAATTGTCAGGAAGGCGTGCTGGTCGTTGAGCTTGAAGACCTCGGCACGCGCTTTCGGCAGCTGCTTGCCGGCACGAAAGATGGTCACGACCTTCGGAAAGCCCTGGTCGAACGACACGTCGCGCATGCCCATACCGCAGATAGCAAGGCCGGGCTCCGGCCGCGACAGTACCTCGGCCCACAGGCGCAAAGCCGGATGGAAGGAATTTCGTGCGGAAGCACTGACGCCGCCGATCGCAAAACCGTCGCGGGCATCGAGTGCGCCAAGCGACCTGTCGTAGACGCCATGGTCGTGAAAGAAGATGGCGCCGCTGCGCAGCACCAACGTGGCATTGCCGTCCCTGGAGACGAGGGGCGAAAGCGCTGCGACCACCTTGTCGAAGTACACCGAGCCGCCGGCGGTGACGATCAGCGGGGTGTCGCCGCCGACGCGGGCGCGGAGCCGCAGGAACATATCGGCTGTCATTGCCAACAGGGCGGATATCGCCTCATCGGTGCGGTCAGGATCGGCTTGCGCCGCGGCACCTTCGTAGGCTGCGACGCCGGCGATCAGCAGCCGCCCTCCGGCTGCTACAACCGCGTCGGCGATCGCCTCGGCTTCGCCGGTGGTCCGGGCGCCTGCCCTCCCCGCACCAAGTTCGACGAGCACGCGCAATGGCGGCAGCGTCGCATTGGCGCGCCAAGCTTCAGCAAGCGCATTCACGGCGTCGAAAGAGTCGGCAAAAACGTAGAACTCGGCGCTTGGCCAGGCGCCGACAAGGACAGCAAGTCGGTTCGCACCACCTGGTCCGCCGACCTCATTGGCGATGATCAGCCGAGAGAGCCCGGCTCTGAGCATCACTGTGGCCTGCCTTATGTCGGCGACGGTCGTGCCCCATGCTCCGGCCTCGATCAGCGACCGGGCAAGGTCAGGCGCCATCGGGGTCTTGGCATGCGGGGCGATCACGGCGCCCTGTTCTCGCGCATACCCCAGGAACAGGTCACGATTGGCGATGAAGGCCTCCTCGTCGAGGGTCAACACCGGCAACGACATACGTCCATGCGCTGGATGCCAGCGCTCAGATGCGACAAAGCTGCTGTCCAGCCCGAGGGTGCCAGGCGGCACGCCGCGGATACGATCGTCGAGCAGGAAATTTTCACGGGTCGCGAGCGACAGTACGGGTGAGTTTTCGGTCATCCGATGCTAGTCCTTTCGCTTTCGCAGGATGAAGTCCGGATCGATTTCCGATGCCGGCCACACCATGAGAGAGATGCGTGCCAAAGCGTTACTGCGGACCGATCATCGATGCCCACCATCACCTTTGGGATCTCGGCCTCGGCCGCCATCCCTGGCTCACGCCCACGGCTGGCGAACGCGGCGGTCTGGGCGAGCTTGGCCCCTTGCGGCGAAACTACCTTCCTGAAGATTATTTGCGCGACGCCGGCCAGCACGGTGTCGTCGCCACCGTCCATGTTGAAGCCGGTTGGGCTGGGGATGACTGCGTCGGTGAAACGCGGTGGCTTGAAACCCTCGACAAGTCGCGCGGCGTGGCCGCCCGTTATGTCGTTCACGTACCTCTGGCGAACCGCCAAGCGCCGGCGCTGGTCCAGGCGCAGGCGGCATTCGACCGTGTCGTCGGCGTACGCGACATACTGAGCTGGGATCCGGATCCCGCCCGTCGTTTTGCCGCCCGTGACGGCATCATGGACGATCCGGCCTGGCGTGCCGGCCTGTCCCTGCTTGGGCGTCGCCGGCTGGTTTTCGACCTGATGGTATTTCCGCGCCAGCTCACCGGCGCGGCGCGCCTCGCAGCGTCCTTTCCGGACCAGCTCTTTGTTCTCAACCATTGCGGCAGCCCGATCGATCGCGATGCGGACGGGATGCGGGTGTGGCGCGAAGGGCTGCGGCTTTTGTCGGAGCGCGAGAACGTCGCCATCAAGATATCGGATCTGGTCGCCTACGATCATGATTGGACGCTCGACAGCCTAAGGTCGGTTGTCATGCATTGCATCGACTGTTTCGGTACGCGGCGCGCGATGTTCGGCAGCGACTTTCCGGTCGCCGGCCTGCATGCATCGTTCAATGCGGTGTATGACAGCTTCAAGGCCATTGCAGGAGAGCTTTCCGCGGACGAGCAGACGGCACTATTCTATGGCAATGCACGGCGCATTTATCGGCTGGACGATATGTCATCGGCGGGCCTGCTCTCTGCCTGAGAGAAGCAGCAGCCCCAGGATCAGCGACCCGAACAGGATACTGCGCCAGCCGGGCGATGCGTTGACCACGGTGATCAGCGCCGTGATCGTAACCAGCAGGATGGCGCCGGGGATGGTGCCGGCATAGGTACCGAGCCCGCCGAGGATCGAGGTGCCGCCAAGCACCACGGCGGCAATCGAGGCGAGCAGATAAGGATCGCCGATACCGACATAGCCTTGTCCGTTCATGCCGAGGACCAACACACCGGCAAGTCCCGCACAGAAGCCGCTGATGCCGTAGACCGCCAGCGTGGTCGAGGCGACCGGAACCCCGGACAGCGCCGCGGCGAGCGGATTGGCGCCCATCGCGAATATCCGGGCGCCAAGGGATGTCGCATGCATCGTGGTCAGAACGATCACTGAAATGACCACCCACAAAAGCACGCCTGCCGGAATACCGACCGGCCGCGCATTGCCGAGCCAGCGGACCAGCGGGTTCTCGGCGGTCACGGCACTGCCGCCGGCGATGATGATCAGCAGACCTTGCAGGAATGTCGCCATCGCCAGTGTCATGATCATTGGATGAACGCGCAACAGCGCCACGCCCAGCCCGTTCACCAGACCGATTGCGCTCGTCAACGTGAG
Source organism: Mesorhizobium sp. M0106 (assembly GCF_040322715.1). Taxonomy (NCBI): domain Bacteria; kingdom Pseudomonadati; phylum Pseudomonadota; class Alphaproteobacteria; order Hyphomicrobiales; family Phyllobacteriaceae; genus Mesorhizobium; species Mesorhizobium sp. M0106. Next base: position 207,013 of record NZ_JAMYUA010000004.1, read on the forward strand.
AACTGCAAGAACGGCGGTGAGCCCTGTCGGATCCGCCTGCCACGAAAGCAGCGGCAGGCTGACAGCGCTAACCGTGACGATCGCCGCGACGGAAAGGTCGATGCCGCCGGCAATCACCACGAAAGTTTGGCCCGCCGCGACCAGGCCGATCACCGCGCCCAATTCAACCAAATAGCGCAAATGCCCATAAGCGCCGAAGCCAGGTGAAGCGAAGCTCGCCGCGATCCATACCGCCGCAACTATAGCGATCGTAAGGAAGGGCCGGCTGCGCAGAATCGTCACGGCGCGCCTGCCGCTCACGCTGTCTTTCCGTGCTGTCATTGCTGCACCTTGCGGAATTGCGGGATGGCTACCGCCCCGATGATGATGAGGCCCTGGGCGACATATTGGGCGACCGGCGTGAAGCCGAGGAAGAACATGACACTGATCATCAGGCTGAGCAGCAGGCTGCCCGCAAGAGCGCCGCGCATGGTACCCTGGCCGCCGAGGAAACCGATGCCGCCGAGCACTGCGGCGGCAATGGAATTCAGCGTGAACGCCGTGCCGATGACTGGATCGCCCGAACCCGTTTGCGCGGCGATGAACAGGCCGGCGCCTGTGCAAAGCAGGCCGCTAATCGCGTAGGCGGCGATCCGGGCACCGTCGATCGGCACGCTGGAGCGGTAGGCGCCGACGGGATTTTCGCCTGCAGCATAGATGCTCAAACCAAGCGGCGTGGCGAGATAGAGTTTCCACAAAAGCACGATGAGTACCAGCAGCACGAATGCCGCCGGGGTGTTGCCGGCAAGCAGGTCCGACAGCCACTCGGGTATGGCGCCGCCCGGCCTCGGCAGGATGAGCAGCGCAGCGCCGCCGATAATGAAGGAGCCAGCGAGCGTCACCACGATCGCCGGCAACCGAAGTTTCACGACGATGAACCCGATCGCGGCACCGATGCCGAGACCGGTCAGCGCCACCGCAGCGGCACCGCCGGCTATGCCCAGCGGTCCGGTCATCGTCGTCGCAGCGATCACCGCGCCCAGGCTGACCATGGCGCCGATGGCCAGGCTTATGCCGCCGGTGAGCATGAGGATCGCCTGGGCCATGGCGACCAGCGCCAGCGGAAACCAGCTCTGGGTGAATTTGGCGAAACCGGACGCTGTCAAGAGGCCGGGAAACAGGAAACCGTAGGCAATGACGAACGCCAGGACCACAGCGAACAGGCTGCGCACGCCGACATTGCGGCGCAGCTGAACCGGCCAGTAGAGCGCGCCGGCTTGGCTTGAGGATGCTACCGTGCTCATGCCGCAACTTTCTGCTGTTCGGCGTCCATTGCGGCGGAAACGATGGCTTCCTCGCTCAGTGCCTCGCGCTTGAGCATGGCCACGATGCGGCCTTCGCGGACCACGCCGACGCGGTCGCAAAGGTGCACCAGTTCGGGTGTGTCGGAACTGAGCAGCACGATCGCCTTGCCGGCGGCGGCGAGTTTGCGAAGCATCATGTAGATCTCACGCTTGGTCTCGACATCGACGCCGCGCGTCGGGTCATTGAGGAGAAGCACAAGCGGCTCGTGTGGCATCCATTTCGCCAGCGCGACCTTCTGCTGGTTGCCACCTGAGAGTGCCTGCGCCGGGCGGTCGAGGTCGCCCTTGATGGCAAGCTGGGCGGCGAGGCCCCTTGCCATATTGCGCTCGGCGCGCCGGCTGCGCAGCTTCAGCGCCGGCAGCCTTGCGAAGGCGGGCAGCATCATGTTGGTGATGATGGGATGGATCAGGTGCAGGCCTTCGCGCTTGCGGTCAGCCGGGACATAAGCGAGGCCGAGCGCATTGGCTTTCGGCACGCCGCCAGGCAAACCCGAAACACCGTTTACCGTCGCGGATACCGTCCTGGCGGGGATCGCGCCGTAGAGGCCAAGCAGCAGATCTTCCTGCCCCTGCCCGACCAGGCCGCCAATGCCAAGCACCTCGCCCGTCCTGATGTCGAGATCGACGTCGCGCATCAGGCCGGCCGAAAATTTACGAACCGAGATGGCGTCGGCCGGCGATGGCGAAGGCCGCCATCGTGGAAAGAGATCGCCGGGGTCGCGGCCGACCATCAGCCGTACCAGTCCGGCGGCATCGGTTCCTTCCAGCGAGCAGTCCGCCGCGCAGGTCCCATCCTTGAGCACGGTGACATGCTCGCACAGCGTCATCACCTCGTTCAGTCGGTGTGAGATGTAGAGAATAGCGATGCCCTCGCCCCGAAGCCTCTCCAGCAGGTCGGTGAGGATTTTTGTCTCAGTTGCCGATAGCGATGAGGTGGGTTCGTCGAGAATGAGCACGCGCGGCCGGCGGTAAAGCGCCTTGGCGATCTCCACCATCTGCCGGCGGCCGAGGGACAGGTGCCCCACCGGCGTAGACAGCGGTTCGTAAAGCCCGACAAGATCGCATGCGGCCCTGGCCCGGACGGCAAGCTCGTTGTAGTCGATCAAGCCGAACCGCTTGGGATAGGCACCGAGCCCGACGTTTTCGGCAATGGACAAGCTGGCCGTCAGGCTGAGTTCCTGCTGGACAACGGCGATCCCGGCCTGTCGCGCATGAGCGGGGGTCATGCGCGAGACCGGGCGCCCATCGACCTCGATCGCCCCGCCGTCCGGGCGCAAGGCGCCGGACAAAAGGTTGATCAGTGTCGACTTACCTGCGCCGTTCTCGCCCAGCAGCGCATGCACGCGGCCCGGCTGGAGAGCGATTGAAACGTTGCGCAGAACGGGGTTGCCGAAAAAGGACTTCGACACCCCCAGCGCGGCGAGAAGCGGAGCCGTGGTTGTCAATGCTACAACCCTTCAGGCTTATTTCTGGGCCAGCAGCTTCTTGAATAGATCCTCATCGTACGGCGAATAGATGTAACCGTCAGCCGGGAAATCCTTCGCCCGGGCGAGGTATTCGTCGACGTTGGAATTGTCGATCACCGGCAACGGGATCTTGACGAAAGCCGGCACATCCTCGCCCTCCAGTGCCTGGACGGCGGTGTAGGTGGCGAAGGCGCCGAGCCAGTTCGGCTGCATCGTCGCCCAGCTCTTCAGGCCCTTTTCCTTCCACAGTTCGAGAAACTGGCGCGCATTCTCGCCGGTGATCGGCACCTGGTCGCGGCCCTGCTTGTCGAGCGCGAGCACGGCGCCTGCCGACAACGCGCCGCCCAGCGACAGGATGCCGTCGATTTCGGGGTTGGCGAAAAGCAGGCTGGTCACGGCCTCCTGGGCGGGCGCGACATTGTAGGCCGTGTTCGTCTCGGCAAGCACCTTCACATCGGGATGGGCCTTAAGTTCGGCATCGGCGCCTTTGCGCCGGTCGTCGCTGACCGAAACGCCGGCTGGGCCATTGAGGATGAGGATCTTGCCCTTGCCGCCGATGGCGTCGATCAGGAACTTGGCCGCCTGATCGCCCCACTGTGAGGAATCGGTGTTGACCTTGGCGGTCACCTGGTCGGTATCGACGAGGCTGTCGAAGTTGATGATGGCGATGCCCTTGGCGCAGGCGTCCGCCAGCACGCGCGCCGGCGCGGTCGACGAACCAGCGATCAAGATGATGGCATCGACATCGGAATCGATCATCGACTGGATCTGCTGAATCTGGACGTTGGCGTCGCCCTGGGCATCGGTCACGACGAGTTTGTCGACCAAGCCTTGCTTCTTCAAAGTCTCGACTTCGGCTTCGATCGTGCCCTGTGTCTGCTTCATCCAGGTCGGCACTGAATAGATATTGGCCCAGCCGATCGTATATGGCGCTTTGCGATCGCCCTTGATGCATTTAGCGGCGGCGTTGGCCTGCGACCCGGCGCCGAGGCTGAGGAGAAGGCCGAGGCAAAGGGCACTGGCGGATGCGAAAAACGATGATTTCGTCATGATTGTTCCCTTCTGAAGTTATGCCTGGACGTGCGGGATCGGGACGAGAAAACCCGCCGGTTGCCGCATCGGAAACCGCCCGTTTTTCTCGTCAGGACTTACTGCGCCTGGCTCGTTATTGTCCGATATTTCAGACAACAGGCCTGTATATCGGACAAATGGGATGCTAGACTGAGCCTTGACATCTTTCAAGCGTCTTGAGACGAGGGCCGAATGATTTTTGCGCGGGTGCGGCCTACATGAGCGATAGCGTCACTGGTCTAATTGAAACGGAAGCCGGCGCCGAGCCGCGCAATGGCGAACGGCGTCGCGGGATCGACCGCGTCATCATGCTACTCGAGGCCCTTCTGCGGCACCGCGCGCCGATGCGCGTCGGCGACATGGCCAAGATGATCGGCGCGCCGCGTTCAACCACTTATGAAATCGTCAACAGTCTGCTTGAAGCCGAAATGCTCGAAAATGTCGGAACGGAAGGCTATGTCTATTTCGGAAAGGCGATGCATCTGTTCGGCTGGGCCTACTCACATCATAATGCCCATTACCGGCGCATCATCGAAACCCTGGACAGACTAGGCGCGGAGACGGGCGAGACCGTCCAACTGTGCGGCTTGCGCGGGACCAAATATGTCGTCCTTGATTGCCGGGACTCGCCTGGCCCGTTCCGGATTTCAAGCGATGTCGGAGTCGAGGTGCCGATACCGTGGACGGCGTCCGGAAGGCTGCTGCTCGGCCATATGAGCGAGCACGAAATACGGGACTTCATTCCGCCTGGCGACTACACGCTTCCCGACGGCCGCGTCATTGCGCCAGCCGAGTTCTTCGGCGATGTCGCTCTGGCGCGCCAGCAAGGTTTCAGCGAGACCGCTGCACTGGCAGACCGTTTCACCTGGTGCATGGCCGCGCCCATCCGCGATGGCAACGGGGCCATCAACAAGACGCTTTGTTTCGTGTTGCCCGTCGATACGCCGGAAGCGCGGCGCAGCGAATTGCTCGCCCTGCTATGCGAGCGCGCCAGTGGGTTGTCGCTCGCGGGAAGCTAGTAAAAAATCGGCGCGCGAAGGTCCGGGGTAGGCTCCGTTCGTTCAGCCGCAGCAGCGAAGCCCGAAACTGGTACTCCGGTGAGTATGGCAAAGGCGGCAGCGCGCTCCTGCTATCAGATCATCGGATATTCGATCGGAAAGATCGGCAGTCGGCTTCGGCCTGGTTCAGACCTGCCTACGGAGTGTCGCCGACCATGCCTGAGAACAGCACCGAACCGCGCTGATCGAGAAGAGAAAGCGAAGTGAAGTCCAGTATCGAGAGCCCTCCGTCGGCGATCAGGGTTTGGCCCGTGACGAACGAAGCTTCATCACTCGCCAGGAACGCCACCGCCGCAGCGATTTCGGCCGGCGTTCCCATTCGGCCCAATACGCTTGGCGCCACCGTCCAATCGCCGGCGCTGCCCGACGCGGGCGTCGTTAGGTCGGTTTCGGTGGCAATCCAACCGGGGCTGACGCAGTTTGCTCTGATCCCGTGCGGAGCACCCTCGATGGCCAGCGATCGCGTGAGCGCTTCGACGGCCGCCTTGGCGACGCAGTACAGGCCCCAATTGCCGTGCAATGTGGCCGTGGACGATATGTTGACAATCGCACCTCCGCCTGAATCCCGCAGCAGCGGCAAGGCGTAGGATGATACAAAATAGGTGGAGTCCAGGTTGGCGCCGCGCACCTTGTCCCATCTCGCGCCGGGACGATCGCCTAGTTCAATTCCGCTTCGGCGCGAACCGGCGCCTGCATTGTTGACGACGACACTCAATCGCCCCCATTGGCCGATTAGGCCGATCAGGTCCTCTACTTGACGTTCCTCCGACAGATCGCACGGGAAAAGCGAGCGTCACCTTCAAGCGCCTTTCCGGCGAAAAGCTTACCCGCAACCTGGCGTTCGCCGGTGCCTTAATACCGATCGCCGAGCGTCACAGCACGAGCGTTGCCGCGGTTGCGATCGCCTGGACGCTGGCCTGGCCGGGGGTGACGGGTGCGATCGTCGGCGCGCGCAGCCCGGCTCAGGTGGATGGCTGGCTCGACGCGGCAAGGCTCGAATTGACCGGGCGGGATTTGGCCGAGATCGCTGCCGCCATTGAAGCGACCGGCGCCGGCTCGGGCCCGTTGCAGTCCGAAAAGTAATTGTACCGGTGACGATGATAGCAGCACGTAGTCAGGCGCGGCTCCTCGGCTTGCCGGGGAGCCTGCGCCGAGGCTCTTACTCCCTTGCTGTCCTGCGAGGCCTGCAGCCGGCGCTCAGTTCGGCGGTTGATCTCCAAATCGGCGATCTGCGGCTACCTCTTTACGAACAGGACGAAGACGGACCGTCGACACCGCAGACGGTGCAGGCGTTCAGGCAAGCCGTTGCGGAAAGCGACGGGATCGTAATCGCGACGCCGGAGTACAATCACGGCATCCCAGGCGTCCTCAAGAACGCGCTTGACTGGGCGTCGAGGCCACTCGGTCGGTCGGCGTTGACCGGCAAAGCGGTGCTCGTCATCTCCGTGTCGCCGGCCTTTACCAGCGGCGGTCGTGCTCAGGCACAGGCCAACGAGACGCTGCTCGCCATCCAGTCACGTCCCGTTCTCGGTCCGCAGGTCGTCATCGGCAACGTTGCCGACAAGATCAGGGATGGACGATTGACCGACGAGCCCAGCCTGCGCTTCGCCTTATCGGCGATCGATCGCCTGATCGCCCTTTGCCCAGCTGGTCATCAGGCCGAGTATGCGCAACCGTCGTTGAGCTGAGTCGAGATAATTTCCGAAAGTGCACTGCATGTTGGCAACCGCACGGTGATGGAGCACGTTCCAACGGGAACCGTATACCGCAAGACCTCAAGCCCAGAAGATCCAGCCAACCCGAGCGTCTGGATCGGGCGGATCGGCACGAGTGAGAAACGCGCGTTTCGCGACCCGCATGGAAAGGAGAACATCATGGATGTCGGCTTCATCGGACTGGGGCACATGGGGGCCGGAATGGCCACGAACATTCTCGAGGCAGGACATGCCATGACCGTCTACAACCGAACGCCGGGCAAGGAGGATGTCCTCGTCCGCAAGGGTGCGCGATCGGCGGCCAAACTTTCAGAAGCCTGCCGCGGCGAGGCAGTCGTCACTATGCTGGCAGACGATCACGCGGTCGAAAGCGTGGTCTATGGCGATGGCGGCTTGCTCGCGACCCTTCGCACAGGAGCGACACACATCTCCTTCAGCACGATCAGTGTCGCTCTGTCGGAGCGCATGGCGGCCGATCATGCCGCGGCTGGCCAGCGCTTCGTCGCAGCGCCGGTGTTCGGCCGGCCCGACGTGGCGGCTGCCGGCAAACTGTTCGTCGTCGCGGCCGGCGCGCCGGACGCCATCGCCGCCGTGCAGCCGATTTTCGACGCCGTGGGCCAGAAGACCTTTGTCGTCTCCGAGACACCGAAAGCCGCCAATCTGGTAAAGCTAAGCGGCAACTTCCTGATTGCCTCGGTGATCGAATCGCTGGGCGAAGCCATTGCGCTGGTCAGCAAGGGCGGCGTCGACAAGCAGCTATATCTCGACATTCTGACCTCAACGCTGTTCGGGGCTCCCCTCTATAAGACCTATGGGGCGCTGATCGTGGAGGGCAAGTTCAAGCCGGCCGGCTTCGCGGCGCCGTTGGGTCAGAAAGACATCCGGCTGACGCTGGCAGCAGCCGAGGATTTGCGCGTGCCGCTGCCGATCGCCAGCCTCCTGCGTGACCGCTTCCTCACCCTGCTCGCCCATGGCGGCGAAAAGCTCGACTGGTCGGCCATCGGCAGGCTTGCCGCCAGGGATGCCGGCATGGACGCACCTTCGGGGGCGGGCATGCCGTCATCGGAGGCATAACCAAACAGTATTCCGCTGCCCTGTCCCGAGCGGCCTCGCCGGCGTTCGTCGGAATAATGACAAGCTTTCCTCGAGGTGAGCGGCGATTCGAAACAACTAAAGCGGCAAATCGATAGAACTTCTTGGATATCCGTTGCATCCGCACACGCGTCACAAAGCATGAAATTACTTTTTATCCGCAAGCGGGAGGAATTGGCCGAAGATCCGACAATTTTGGTTATCTGTCTCGAATGGCGAGCCATTTTTCCGTCCCCAGCAGGAGTTCTACGCCTTCTATCTGCTCAGCCACGGCCTGATGGTGGAGGATCGTGCGACAGCGCAAGCCCCGCATGACAATGGGTTATCGCACCTCTGCTTAATGGAGTGGACGACTGACCAATAGAGGATTGCTCAGGCGAATCCCGCCTGAGGGTAGCTTGCGGCTGAGAGACGCTTTGCATTACGAAACCGTAATATCGGAGCCGCAACTTCGCCCTAATGCAGATAGCAACTCGGACGGTCGAAACCGGAGATGCCCTATGCCGACAGTCGGCTATTCCTCGACCCAGAAGAGTTTGCACTGGGCTTTGTTCGCGTTGGTTGTAGGCATGTATCTGCTGACCTTCGGCGATGATCTCTTCCAACGTGGCGATCCCGACCGAGCCCTTGCATGGTGGCTTCACATCTCGTTTGGCCTGCTTCTGGCTGCTCTCGTGCTCTGGCGGGTGGCCTTGCGGTTGGCAAGAGGCGCACCGACCCTGCCCGATTCCATGACAGGTTTCGAACGTGCCGTGGCCAAGCTTGGTCATCTCGCCCTGTATGTCCTGCTTGTCGCAATTCCCGCGCTTGGCATCCTGCTGACGTGGTTCAGAGGCGATGCGCTGACCTTTTTCGGATTGTTTACGATTCCGGCACCTTTTGCGCCGGATCGCGGCATCGCGGGCAGTATCAGAGAAGTTCACGGCCTTTGCGCTAACGCAATCTTGATCCTGGCTGGAGGACACGCGCTAGCCGCGCTCTGGCACCATTTCGTGAAGAAGGACGACGTGTTAAAGCGGATTCTGCCCCGAAGGGAACCAGTAACCTGCTTCGAACGCCGCTAGAATAGCTCCGCTGCAGGGGTAAAACCCGCATGGCATAAGTGATCTTACAGGAAACGCACAGCCAGCCCTTTCCAGAAGCATCATGAAGCCTCGTTGGTCTTCACCTGTGAACGGCAGCGCCATCCGACCCTTGTCGGACAAATTTGAAAGCCACCGTTCCGGCACGTGCGTCACTCCGGCAAAGGCGACCACAACATCGAGGTTTGGCAGATCAACTGCCTGCGTTGCATCACCGGATATCACTTCTACATGGGCATAATGAGCAAGATTGCTTTGCGCGCGCCGAGCGAGTTCTTCGTCGATCTCGTATGCAATCACGCGTCCTTCAGACCCCGTCAGTTCCGCGAGGATGGCGGTGAAATAGCCGACACCAGCGCCCACCTGAAGGACAGTCTGACCGGGAGCCATATTCAGATGGTCGAAAGCCAATGCCCAAAGTGACGGCAGGCCGCTGTTTAATCCGCGCTGTTCGTCAAGCGAGACCAGAACGTCGTGGTAAATCTCGTGAAGTGCGGTTGAAGGGCTGGTATGGACCGCCCCGATTTGCAATCTCGAATGGATACGCCATGGCCCGTCGCCAAGGTACTGTTCGCGCGGAACCTTTGCGAAGGCCTCGATGACCGCAAGATTGTGCAAGACAGGTGATGAGACACGCAGGTCTTCGGCAAACCACCGGCGCGCTTCACTGGCATCGATTCTTGTTGGCATGGAAATATCGGCTCGCGGATTGTGCGTACTTTGTCATGCTCTCAGAAAACCGAACGACGGCAAAGGGTCCCTATCCCCGCAAGACGATCCGCTCGCAGCTCAAGGAGCCGCTCCGAAACCAAGGGTTCGCAACGAACTCGGCAGACGTGGAAGCCGTCCTGCGGTCGGTCGGCCTGGATCCGGCCCTCAGTTACAGGTTCCCGCACCAGCTCTCTGGCGGGATCAGTTCCGGAACCTTATACCGCTACCGAAGGTTGATCTACCGAGCTGGGCCGGCGAATAAGCCAGAAGCCCAGCCAGAGCGGCAGATAAAATGAATGAGCCCAATCAAGTACAGTCCGAAATCATCACCGCTGACCTACTCTTCGCGAGGGTCATGCACGACTATGACTACCAAGCTTCGAGGCACAGCCAAGGCTCTCGCGAAAGGCCGTGGTGGGGTCCACGGTCAGAGGCCATCCCGTCCGCCCTGCTGTCGAGGTGCTTCGAAGCGTTGGACCAGGCAAGCTCTGACTTGAGCACGATCATTGCAAGCTCGCGCCAAGCTCGACATTAGGCCAAGACAGCGCCCGTGCATCCACGTCGGTGATCAGCATATGGCCCGGCGACACTGTGATCGAGATCGCGAGTTCGGCACGAGCAAGAGCGTCTTGGGCGGTCAGGCTGCTGGCCCAGAATACAGGCACCTCCCCTTCCAAGACTTCGACGGCATCGCCCCAGTCGGGAGCCATCAAATTTCGGATCCCGATCGTCGTGGGCTCTCCGACATGGATGGGCGACCCGTGCGCATGCAGAAAACGCGCGGTGAGCGCGCGAACCTTGTCGACGTCGCTATACCTTATCGGGCGCATTGAGACGACCATTTCGCCACCGAACGGTCCGACTTGGGACGTCTCGATCTTGGTGCGGAACTTGGGGGCGGTTTTTCCACGGCCGATGCGCCGGAATTTCACGCCCTTTTCGACAAGTGCGGCCTCGACGGTGAGCGAACTGCCGAGCGCGAAAGCCGAAAAGTCATCTCGCCATAGGTCGATGATGTCTGTGGTCTGCCGGATCATCTCGCCGAAGTAATAGATGCTGTACTGTGGCGCATCGGTACGGATATCGATATCGCCCAGCGCTGGCAGCAATGGGCTGCCCGCACGGCTCACGCCCACCAAAGGGCAGGGTTTCGGATTGCGGACGCAAAACTGATGGAAATCGGCGGCAAAGCTGCGGGGCACAATCACGACGTTGGCCTGGAGCTTGCCGCGCGCAAGCCCTCCTGTATGCCCCTCATAGGCACCCATCCTGACGAGCCTGCGTAGGCTGTCCGCATCGACCATTCGCAAATCCTCGTAGATCAATGAAGTGATCGGGCGAGCCATGGCTTCCAACGGATATGCACGTTTCAGAGACACGTCGAGAGCGCGTAAGATCATCGGCGGGTCGGTCACTTGTCAAATCATCAGAATCTTTTCTCATCGATAAATCGTATTTATTGGCTGGCGAAGGATGGCGCTTATTATTAGCTTTTGCTCATATTTGTTCTCATTGACAGCTGCGGCAGCCGATCGCTTTTATCTGTCGGCTCGCCTCGTGCAGGAAGCCAAGATCCCGGTTCATGTAGAAAAGCAGGAAAGCCGCATAGAGTACAAAGACAAGGCTGAAGACCAGCGTCTTGACGACCAGCGACAATGCAAAAACATTCAGGTGCGGAGAGGCCCGCGCCAGGAAAGCCAGCACAATGTCGGACAGGAGCATGCTGATAATGAGCGGGAAGACGAGGGTCAGCGCCATCGCCAGGATGCGATTGAGCAGACCGAGAAATATCCCCGCAGCATCCTTGCTGAATACAGGCAGAAGTTGATCGATCGGCCACAGGCCGTAGCTCTCGTAGAGACTGGTCAGGGAAAGCTGCACACCTCCGGCGGCCAGGTAGACCGTGACCATGATGACGGCGAGTAAGGTGCCGGTGGCACTCGTCTCATGCGTCATCATCGGGTCAATCAGCGTCCCCATCGTGGAGCCGCGCTGCAGGTCAAGGACATCGCCAGCGGCCTCCGCTGCCCAGAACGGTATACCCATTGCGAGCCCGAGCGTTACGCCGACCACCACCTCCTTGAGGATGTACACCACGATCATCGTGGTCGTGATATCGGTGTTCGTCAGCGTACTCACGATCATCGGAAGGACCGGAACCACCAGCGCCAGCGCCACGCCATTGCGCAAAAGACCTGACAACGGCACACGCGAAAAAAGCGGCATCAGAAGCATGAAACCGGTCATGCGAGCGAGCGCGAATGCGCCTGCCAGAAGATAGACCTGAAGCTCTTTGACGGAGGCGAAGAGTGGTTCGACCGGCATCCGCGTGCCTCAACGCGTGACGACGGGAAATTCGTCCAGCGCCGTCGAGGCCTGTTGCGCGATCTGTTGTCCAAGCAAAGGACCGAAGACGATGATGACCAGCAGGATCACGACCAGCTTGATGGTCTGCGGCAGCGACTGGTCCTGAATTTGCGTCAGCGCCTGGGCAAGACCGACGAGGACGCCGACCGCCAGCGCAGCAATGATCGCCGGGCTGGACGCGAACAGCACCGTGAGAAGTGCGCTTTGGACCTTTGCCAGGATGAAGTCATTGCCCATGCAACCCTCCCATCGGCGTCAGCCGTAACTCAGAATGAGGCCATGCATCAGCCGCGACCAGCCATCTATGGCAACGAAAAGGAACAGTTTCAGAGGAATCGATATGAGGACCGGCGAGACCATGATCATGCCGAGCGTCATCAGGATATTGGCAACAACGATATCGATGATGAGGAAAGGAAGATAAAGCAGGAAGCCGATCTCGAAGGCACGGGTCAGCTCGGATGCGACAAAGGCCGGAACAAGGATCGAGAGATCGTCGTCCTTCAGGTTCTGCCGCGCCTGTTCCGGCCACAGGCGGCTCGTTCCATCGAGAAAGAACTGCCGCTCCTGCGGCTGGGTGAACTTCATGAGGTGTCGCTGCAATGGTTCCCTGACCAGTTGCGCCGCTCTGGCGAGGTCGTCCGTGGTCTGGAACTGAACCTGCCCTTCCTCAAGTCGGCCCGACATCTCGCTCAGCAACGGGGTCGTCACATAGACCGTGAGCACAAGCGCTATGCCGTATAGCACTAGATTGGGTGGCATCTGCTGGACGCCGAGCGCGTTGCGGATGAGAAACAGCACGACCGAGATCTTCAAGAATCCCGTCATCGTGACGACCGCCAGAGGCAGCAACCCGACAAAGCCGACCGCGATCAGAATCCCAAGCAGATTGGGCGAATTCTCAACCATTATCGAACATGCGCACGATCCGCACGCCCAGGCTTTCGCCGATCCGCACGATCTCACCGCGGCCGACACGTTTGCCGTTGGCGATGATGTCGACAATCGCCTCGGTCACATCGGCGAGCGGAACAATAGTGCCGGGCGCAAGCTGCTTCACCTCCCCGAGAGGCATTGCCGTGCGGCCGATCTCGAAGGCAAGCACGACCGGCAACTCGTCCAGGGTTGATTCTTCCAAAGTCTGGCCGGCTGGCGGCGACGTGTTCTGGTTCATGGTCCACTCCCAATTCGATCCGGCGATAGCCGTCGGCGCGGCAAGCAATTGCGGCCCGGCGGCCGTCAGGGCGACCGGCGCATAAAGGCGCTCGGCAATGATGAGTGCCGCCATGCGTTCTTCCGCCTCATTCCTGAAAAGAACTACGTCGTCAGGCTGGAGGCTTTTAAGCTCGCCAAGGGTTAGGTTGAGTGCGCCACGCCGAAGGCAGATTGGCAGAGGAAATTCGGCCGGGATCGGCGGTCTGGCCTTGGCGATCTCGTCGAAAAGACGGCCGATCCGTACCGCCAGCCCGGCGTCATTCGTGTTCAAGACGCAGTCAATCGTTTCCTGACTGCCGGTCAGGACAAAAGCCAACGGGGTCTCGCCCGAAAGGGAAACGGCATCTGCTTGTGTGACCGAGGTGAGCGCGATGCTCTCGCCCAGTTTGGCCTCGACCCATTCGAGATCCTCTTCAAACGCGGATTCCAGCAGCAGTGCTGCGTGAGCGGGGGCCAGCCGCTTCATGTCGACCAGTTCGTCTGCCCTGGCGAAGCCCCGTTCGACCACAGAAAGCGGCAGGCGCAATTTGCCCATCGTGTCTCCGACGGAGAACGCAATGGTGCACCACCGCTGGTCGGCAGGGTTCGGCGCCGGCCAGACGGCGGCAATCGCCACGGCCTTGCCCGCGATCGTGATTTCCGCGGGCGCGCGCCGGCGGTAGAAGGCGTTCAATGCCTCAACGTCGACAGACGCAACAGAGTTCAGCACCAGCCGCTCGCCAACGCTCGACCGTGAGGCCTTGCGTTTTGCCGGCTTTACCTGCGCTCTCGTTTTTCCCGACGCGAAGGCTTGGGGCATCACATCCATATTCACGATCACAAACTGGGCTATCGTTCTGTGGACAGGCGCGTTGGACCGCGCTCCTCTTCCTCGGAAAGCTCGGCAAGCGCCAAGCAACGCCGTGCGGTGCGTTTGGTCAGATGCTGCAACAGCCTGTCCAGCTTCGTCACCGCCTTCATGGTTGCACGATGATCATTGCGGGCTTCCGACAGCTCCGCTTTCCGTTGCTGCTCGACAACGCCCGCCATCTTCTCGTTTTCCCGCAACTGCGCGGTTTTTCTGGCGGCGATTTCGAACCGTGCCTGTAGCCGGTGAAGACTGGCAGCCTTTATCGGATGCCCAACAAGCGAGCCGAACGCTGCGTCTTCGGCATCGATCGTGCGCTGGAGGTGCTCCGTGACCGCACCGGCCGCCTCCCGACCCTTCCTCGCGGCCCGGTCCACAGCAGCGTGCCTTCTGATCACCTCTTCCCTTGCGCGGTCTTCACGCCGGCGTCTGAGGTCGCGTAATCGAGCGATCATCTCACGATCTTTCACCGACGATCTCCCGCATGAGTTGGCGTGTCCTCTCGAAGCTCTCATGTGTGGCGGACGCCTGACGCAGGAAGGCGTTGATGGCATCGATCTTCGCCACCGCCTCGTCCGCCACCGGATCGCTGCCTTTTTCGTATTCACCGACGCGCAGGAGAAGCTCGATGTCGGCGTAGCGGGCAAGCAGCTCGCGCACGTGGCTGGCGTCGGACCGATGTGCGGGCTCCACAACCGCATCCATGAGGCGGCTTCGGCTGCGCAAGACATCAATGGCCGGGAAATGGTTGCGCTGCGCAAGCTCGTTCGACAAGAAGACGTGGCCATCAAGGAGCGCCTGAACTTCCTCGGCGACAGGATCCAGCGTACCGTCGCCTTCAAGAAGAACGCTGTAGAGGCTTGTGATGGATCCGACGCGACCGGGGCCTGACCGCTCGAGCAGACGCGGCAAGACCGCAAACAGCGAAGACGGAAAACCGCGACGCGTCGGCGGCTCGCCCGCGGCCAGGCCAATCTCTCGCTGCGCACGGGCAAACCGCGTTATGTTGTCCATTGCAAGCAACACATGCTTGCCCTGGTCGCGAAAATATTCGGCAATACTGGTCGCCACATAGGCGGCCTTGACACGCTCGATGGCAGGACGGTCGGAGGTCGCAACGACGACAATGGCCCTCGCCCGCCCCTCCGGCCCGAGCTGTTGTTCGAGGAATTCGCGCACCTCACGTCCGCGCTCTCCAACAAGGGCGACCACGGCGACATCGGCATCGGTGCCGCTGACGATATCGGAAAGCAGGATCGACTTTCCCACCCCAGGTTCGCCAAAGATGCCGACGCGCTGCCCGCGCGCGCAGGTGAGCAGCCCATCGAGGGCGCGTATTCCGAGCTGGATCGGCTCGGAAATCAAGCTGCGCTCCAACGGAGATGGCGGATAGGCATTGACCGGATAGCTGCCGATGATGCCATTCGGCGAAAGCGGCTTGCCGTCCAATGGCTCGCCAAGCGCGCTGATCACTCGACCAAGAAGGCTGGGACCGACTGGCACCTGCTGGTCTTTTCCGGTCGCCACGACCTCAGTCAGGTTTGAAAGACCGGCCAAATCGCCAAGCGGAACAAGGACCGCCATTTCGTCCATGAGGCCGACGACTTCCGCCTTGGTCATCCTGCCTGTCCTGGGGTCGACGAGTTCGCATATCTCGCCAATACGGGCCTCCTCCACAGTCGCATGAATGACCGTGCCGGCGACCCGCCGTACACGCCCCTTCCTGGGCCGGCCGGTATCGTCGCGCAGGCCCGAACGCAGATTCGGAATGATGGAGGCCAGACGGCTTTCGATATCGGCGGCGGGCGCGGTCATCGGACCTCCGTCTTCGACGCAATCGCGGCAGCCATGGCTTTGAGCTGCGCGTCGATGCTCGCATCGACGACGGCAAAGTCAGTCGAAACGATGCAGGCGTCGGCAACCAGCGCGTCATCCGCGTCGATCTCGACCGTCATCCCCAGATCACTCTGGCGCAAGACTGCGTCCAGCTCCTCGCGAACCCTGTCGACGGACGCGGGATGAACTCGGACTTTCAGGTATTTGGCGCGGCGAATTTCAGTCACCGCCTGTCTTGCGGCCTTGGCGACAAGCGCGCCGACGTCGAATTCTCCCAGAATTCGCCTGACGATATCGACGGCAAGGCCAACGACTTCGGATTCCAGCCCACCGAAATAGCGATCCACTTTGACCGCCGTCTCGCTGATTAACCGCGTGGCCTCCGCATCGCCTTGCGCCTTGCCGTCGTCATAGCCCTGCGCGTATTCGGCCGCATAGGCTCGCCGTGCGGCGTCGCGCAACTGCTGCGCATCACGCCTTGCTTCATCGAGAAATGCATGCCCATCCTGCAAAGCGCGCACCTCGGCGGCCCGCAGGATCCGGGCGTAAGGACGCCTCGGCATAGCTTCCACCGCTTTGCCCGATTCGATCATCTCGTCTAGCTCATCGCTCGTCGAACAATCGCGGGGCCGGCCTCGGCAAATGGTTCGGCTACCGGCTGGTGAATAAGCTGTTGCGGCATCAGCTTGAGACGCACCCGCATGCTCGTATCGCTCGGCATGGTCTGACACCAGGCGCCAAGGCAACTCAGGCCGTCGGCATAGACGCGACCGGAAATGTCTTCCAGCGGCCCCAACCGCTGCATCGGGCCGGCCAGGTCGCGGTTGGCTACGGCGAAAGCACATAGATCAGCGCCAAGCGCCGCCTGCAACGCGGCCGCTTCGCGCCCGACAATGACAGCGGCCAGACTCCCGGCCCAGTAGATCGCGCCCGAGCGAAGCGCAAGTTCCTCCAACTCTTCGCCAGACGACAAGGCGATCGCTCGATCCACCGCATCGGCCGGCTCTTCGACTGCTGGAGAGAGCCTATGCCGGTCGAGCAGAAGCTTCGACAGTCGCTCCTGCAGGCGTTGCGACCGCAGCATGCGCTCGCAGGCAGCCTCGCCGATGGCGCCGTCAAAGCACTCCGCGAGCCAAGCCGCATCCACATAGGATGCGGGGTTGGACATGAATGCCTGCCATTCCGGGCTGGCAGTTTGCTCCGAGCCGGGCTGGGTCATGTTTTCTTCACCGGCATTGCGGAAGCATCGAGCGCATAGATGCCGGGCCGTCGATACCACTGCATGTAGGCCAACCGACCAGCCAGCGCGAGTATGGCCGCCGCCATGCCGTAAAACAGCGACATCGCGGCGGCGACGCTGTCGGGATGTAGCCACAGGCCGAGGAAGCTGGTGAACCTGGCCTCGCCGGTTTCCTGCTCGGGGGCTGTCGCTGCAACCGGAATGAGGGTGACGGAAACATTGTCATAGGTCAGTCCGGCGATGCCCTTAGCCACCAGCATCTTGACCTGCGGGATGAGCTCATTCATCGGAACGGATGCGCGATGCCGGATGAACACGGAGGCGGAGGACGGTACCAGTTGCTGCCTCAGCGGATCGTTTTCGGGCAGGACGAGATGAACGCGCGCCGAAAGCACGCCGTCGATGTCCGAGATCGTCTGCGAAAGCTCCTGGCTCAGGCCATAGATCATCGTTGCCCGCTCTTCCACCGGCGAGGACACAAGCCCATCCCTTTTGAACACCTCGCCGAGCGTCTGGAATTCCTGTTTGGGCAAGCCGCTCTCGTCGAGAATGGCCATAGCTTCGGCGAAGCGGCCCTTCTGTACGGAAACCGTCATCTTGCCGTCCTTGCCGACCTCGCGTTGGGCCGGGATCCCGTGACGCATGAGCGTGGCCACGATCTCGTTGGCCTGCCGCTGGTTAAGGTTGGAATACAACTCCACCGAACACGCCTGGAGCACAAGCATACCCATGACAACGAGCGCAACGCGACACCGGACGCCGCATTGATTCAATCGCGTTGAACGCCGCAGCGAGGTTGGCATGGGCACGAACACTCCGCGGCGCTTACTGTTGTTTGATCAGCGTGCTGGTGGACGACGTGACGGCCGTCACGCTGCTCGTAACCACCTCGAGATTGGCGGCTGCCCACATCACCGAAATCGATCGTTCCAGGAGTTGCTCTGCGTTCTTGGCTGGGGAGTCTTCGCCTTCCTTGCCGGACGGGGCCGTCTTGTCGGCGCGATCCTGCATGGCGGCCGTTTCAGCACTTGGGGAAGCGTTAGCCTGGCCAAGAGCCTTCTGGACCTGCTGCATGGTTCCTTCCAGCGACTTAACGGCAGAACCGAAAAGGGCCGATGGTTCCGTGAACACCCCACCTGCAGCGTTCTCCGTCTCGGCCATGTAGTCGAAGAGTTTGTGTTCGACGATCGGCTCGGTCTTCTCCGGTTTGGAAGTCTGTCCGCCGATTGCCGGATTGGCGCCGGGCGTCTGCGCCACCTGCTGACCAGCCGGCATCGCGACATCACTGCGCTCAGGCATATTGACCTTCGCGGCATCGTGCTTTTCTTGCTTGGCGCCCACCATTCGGTTACCGGGCTGCGCTGCCGCGGCGGCGGTGATTTGCTGTTGCGAACTTATGCTGGTGGTCAAGTTTGCAAGCGTAGCCTCTAGGGCTCCAATCGGCGCGATTTGCATGAATGTGCCCTCCAGTTCTTAGTTCGGTTTGGCGGAGGGGACAGTCTGCGCCTCCGCCTGCTTTCCGCGGAAAACGCGGACCGACACAGCTTTGCCGGTCTCCTGCTTCGTGCTCGGCGTGGCAGGAACCCCGAGCGTTTTCCTGACGAGTTCGATGTAGGATGGCGGCCCCGATACCGAGATGACATCGTCTTGCTTGGAAACCTTTATTGGAAACTTCGGGTCGTTGACGCCCAGCCGTGAAAGCCTGTCTTCGGCGTCAGCAGCCATGTTGGCATCAAGCGGGATCATTTCCGTCTGGACTTCCGCTTCGGTCGCGACGTTCATGACGATACCGTCGAAATGCCAGACCAGCCCGTATCGATTGCATATCTCTTCGAGGAACTCGCGGGCCGTTCCAACCGGCATGCCGGCGCTCAGGCGCCCCTTTACCAGCTTGCTGACACGCATGGGCACCCGCATGTTGCGGCCGAGCTCAACCAGCGCGTCTGTCACGGACTGATCGATCGTGATGTATTTGTAAGGGCCAGGGGGCCAGCGCGGTTCGGCAGCGGACGCACGCTGCCAATCAAAGCCGAGCGCCAGGATGACGGCAAGGCCGCAGGCGACAACGGTAGCCCTGCCTCCCGACAACCGATCCGCATGGTAGATACCGCGTCCCGTCACATTGGTCCTATCGCAAGCGACCCACGAGTGATGACCCGCCTCGCTTACTTCATAGCTTGTCCGCCGATGTCATCCTATCGCGCACACTCGAAAATTGGAAGTCCAATTGGATTATATATCAACGACCTGTGCCAAATGTTGCGAACGATCCGCAAGGCGATATGGTGCCGCGTTGGAATCGGTTACCACGGGGTTCGCAATCGTCGGTTCAATGTGGAAGGGAGTGGTCTCGGTGACGGCAAACAACAGGCTGCTCGCGAACTTGGACCTGCCCGCAGGCGTTGCTCGAAGCAAGAGGTTTGTGGCAACGCGTCTTGTCGAGGGATTGAGTGCATCGGTTCTGGTCGCCGTGGCGTCGCTTGCCGCCATCGCTTCGGCGCAGGCCCAATCGAACAGCGGTTATGACCCTAGAAGCTGGACATACGATCGGGCGAGAAATGTACTGGTCTCCCCTAGCGCTTCCGGCCTGACGTCGGACGGAGAAATCGTGCCCGGGCGGTCAGTGATTCCCAGGCAGGTCGTGACATTCAACGAGGCTCAGCCGAAGGGGTCGATCGTGATCAACACCACGGAGCGGAGCCTCTATTACATCCTGGGGGGCGGCAAAGCGCTGCGATACGCGGTGGGGGTTGGCAAGGAGGGGCTGGAGTGGTCCGGTCGCGACACGATTTCGAAAAAGAAGGACTGGCCAGATTGGCGGCCGCCGGCCGAAATGCGATCCAGAGAAGCATCAAAAGGCCGTATCTTGCCTGCGCACGTGGCCGGAGGACCGAACAATCCATTGGGCGCGCGCGCATTGTATATCGGCAACACGCTCTATCGCGTCCACGGCACCAACCAGCCATGGACCGTCGGACAGGCCAACTCCTCCGGTTGCATTCGCATGACCAACGAAGATGTGATCGATCTTTACGACCGAGTGAAGATCGGTACCCAGATCATTGTACGGCATTGATGGTTCGACGCCCCCTCCCCGGAAAGCCGCAGATGAGCGATCGACCGTAATGATACCTTTCAACATCAAGCAGCTCGAAACCTTTCTCCTGGTGGCGACTCTCGGAAGTTTTCGAAAGGCGGCGGAACGCCTGAATACCACGCAGCCGGCGGTATCCACACGAATTGCCGGGTTGGAGGAAGCGCTGGGTGCCAAGCTGTTCGAGCGGCAGAGCAGCACAGTCAGGCTGACCGCCGAAGGACAACGGCTGCTACCACCTGCCCAACGGGTCCTGCGCGTAGCGGAGCGGCTGCAACTGATGGCCAGCTCTCTTTCAGAGACTTCAGAGACGACGAGGGTGCTGAGGCTTGGGGTTGCCGAAACGATCGTGCACACCTGGCTCCCGGATTTCCTCAAGGCACTGAAGGCAAACTATCCGCTTGTCGAGACGGATATCGTCGTCGATGCAACGACGACCCTTCGCAATGAACTCATGTCACACCGGCTCGATCTTGCGGTGCTGATGGGCCCTGTCCTGGAGTACAGCATCGAGAATATCGGGATGCCGTCCTTTCCGCTTGTTTGGGTCTGCTCGCCGCAATTGGAATTGCCCAATCGACGCAAGGTGACGCTGAACGACTTGATGCAGTTTCCGATCATCAGCTACGCGCGAACCACGCGCCCCTATAGCGAACTCTACCGCAAGCTCAGCGGTGAATTCGAAGAGACGCCGCGCATATTTCCGGCCAATTCGCTGGCCGCTTCCATCAAGATGACACTCAACGGAATCGGAATAGCTTCCCTGCCCGCGGGAGTCGTCCAAGACTATATCGCAAACGGTAAACTGCGCATCGTCGAATGCGAATGGCACCCGTCCGACTTGCAGTTTACCGCCTCCTATTCTTCCGAACCATCCAATCCGATAGCGGAGCGGGCGGCAAAGCTGGCCGCCTCCGTAGCAAACGCCTATGCCGCGAGAACCGGCAAGGCGCAGGACCCAACGGACGACAGGCTTGGCCCCGCGGTTTCTCAGCCGGTCGAGGTGACCGGCAGATAGATACGGTCGCCTGAGAAGATCAGGTCCGGGCTCAGGATATGATCCATGTTGAGCACAACCGTGTCCGCCACATCCGCAGAATGGGTCTTGGCGATCAGGCGAATGCTGTCGCCGTCCTTGACCTCGACCCACTGATAGCCGTCTTTCTCCAGCGTTGGGTTCGTGCGGCCCTCAGGGTTGCTGCTGCCCTCGGCATGAGCCTCGACATAGTCGCCGGAAACCCAGCCGCTATGCGTTTCGCCGTCCGGTCCGAAACCTTGGACAGGTATCCAGGTCTCCCCTGACGGATCGGGCGACGGCTTCGCGGTCTGTTGGACGAATGTGCCGGATTGCAGAACGGTTCCCACGGTCGAATCCCCGTCGGGCCGGGTCCGCAAATTCAGGCCATCATCGGTGACCACGACCAGTTGCGGGAAATCTTCCACCGGGGTCTGCGGCCCACCTGGAACATCCGAAGGATCATCGGGTTGCTGGGACGAGGCATCGCCATCCGGTTTTTTCGGATCGGGTGGAGGGGGCGTCTTCGCGCCCTCCCAAGGCTCCGCGAGCAGGGCGTCCAGCGAGAAGAGAAGCATTCCAACGCCGAAGGTGATGCCCAGAGTCCACCGATCCCATGCAGCCCATCTCTTGTCGGACTTTTCCGCCGCCGCGATATCAGCATCGGTTCGCGGCACTGAACGGCGATTCATCCGGTCCGTCCTTATGGCCGACGCCCAGAATTCCGCGCAGCCGAAGGTGAACATGGTGCCGGCGACTGTGGCGATCGGCGCCGGCCAGGAGTGCACCGTGTAGACAGCGCAGCCAAGCACATAGCCGGGTCCAGCCAGATATTCGGCCAGGTTTCGGATCACCGGTCTGCCGGTGAACGACTGCAGCATCGACTTCGTGCCATAGACGATGTTGCCGAGCGTGAACGTGCTGTTGACGACAAGATCCTTACCCTGGATCATCCCGGTCGCGGCACCTGGTGCTGCGGCAATGAATGTGGCTCCGCCGAGCGCGTTGAGGAATCGCCCGAACGGCTTGTGACTTGCGGTTGCGTTGGGGAAGAGCGCCTGCGCGCCGAAAACCATGCCTCGCACGCCAAATGCCACCGATCCGGCGGTGGCGGTCCAGGTTGGCGGCAACGAACTCCACAACATGTAGGAGGTGGTCGACATGCCGCCAAAGGTGGCGAGCGCCTGAGCGTTTTCCCGCATCCTGGCATGGCTGAGGGCCAGATCGACGCTGGTGCCCTGATCCGGCGTCATCGCCTTTTTATGGGTCGCCCGATAGGTCGTTATCTGCAGCACGGAAAGCGCGTTTGTTTGCTCCGTCGACATCCAGGCAAACTGCTTGGGCGTGAACTTGCGCAACTGGCCGGGGCTTAGCTCGCCAAGCTGCTTCGGCGTCAGCGCCGCTATCTGTTGCTTCGTCAGCGCCTCGATCTGATGAATGGTCAGAGCGCCAAGCTGCTCCCGCATAAGCGCCGAGATGTGGTCCGGCGACAGCTTTGCCGTTGTCGCGGGATCGCGTGCTGCGACGAGATCAGGGTCCAACGCCGCGAACTGGGTCGCATCGAGATGGCCGAATTGGGCAGGTCTCATGGCGGCGACTTGTTCCGACGTAAGCGCATTGCGCTGCTCATCACTGAGCTTGGCGATCTGGTCGGGTGTCAGCTTGCGCACTTGCTCAATGGTCAAGGCAGCAAGCTGCTCGGGTGAAAAGGCAGCGACCTGATCCGGTCGCAAACCGCTGA
The DNA here is from genome assembly GCF_040322715.1 of Mesorhizobium sp. M0106. Classification (NCBI taxonomy): domain Bacteria; kingdom Pseudomonadati; phylum Pseudomonadota; class Alphaproteobacteria; order Hyphomicrobiales; family Phyllobacteriaceae; genus Mesorhizobium; species Mesorhizobium sp. M0106. The sequence continues at coordinate 229,906 of NZ_JAMYUA010000004.1, forward strand.
TACGGCCAGGGGCAACGGCCTGCAATCTGCTTGGCCTGATCGCCTGGAGCTGTTCGGCACTCAGCGCCCGCAACTGCTTCGGTCGAAGCGCCGCAAGTTGATCAAACGTCAGCTGCCCGATCTGCTCGGGGCTCAGTGCAGCAACCTGCTCGGGCGCCAGCTTGGCGATGTGCTCCGGCTTGATGGCGTGCAATTGCGTGCCGGTCAGTTCGGAAATCTGATCGGCTGAAAGCGCCCTGACCTCCGGCCCGGTCGGCGCTCGCACCGGTTCCGCATATCCTGGTTCCGCGGCGGAGCTCACCGGAAGCTCAAGGCTGACGATCTTTCCGCTGGCAGGGTCAAAAACCGCCCTGCCCCGGTCGGGCACCGGCGGCCATGTAGCGGCTGTCGGCGTTTCGGCAGCAATATTCACCGCCTGCGGCGTTTCGCCAGTCACAGCCGGGGCTTCGTTGCTGACCACCTCGGCCACTGGGGGCGGCGGCGCTTCGGTCGGCGCTGGCGTATTGACATCCCAGAACTCGTCGGCCGGCCGCAAGATGACCTGCGGGCGTTTTTGTGTCGAGGTGCCGGGCGCGACGGCATCTTCATTGCGCGTGAATTCACCGACGAAATTCCCGTCCGGATCCATGGTCCGCCAGCCATAGACCTCGCTCCATGGTATGCTGCCGTCGATTGCGGTCTCGTCTACGCGGGCCATCCTGTCGCCGACGGGTCGGCCCATTGCCTCGAATTCAGTCGGGACGTGGAGGCGCGGTCTGCTCGGATTCAGCGTGTAGAGATAAGTGTAACCTTGCTGCCGCGCGGCTCGTGACTCTTCCGAAACGAAAGCCTTGGCTCCCGAGATCGACTGGCTCGTGCCGACGAAACGGCCATGGGTATTGCCCATGACATAGCTGCTCAGGGCGATGCCTTGCGGATTGTCCACCCAGATTCCTGTCGGGGGCGGTGGTGAGAAGCCTCCCGCGTCCCTAATCTCGGTTGGCGAGCGGGTATCGGCCCGGAACACAAACGGGCCGACATTGCCGCGCAACGGTCTTGTAGGGTCGCCCGCGCCTTCGACAGGCTGATTGCCCTCATCGGGATGCCCAAGGCTCCCCGGCACATGGTCGTCAGAAGCACCACGTATCCATGGCAGAACATAGGGCTCTCCGGTTTCCGGATCCCGGAACAGGATATGCGATCTATGCACCAACTCCGGTTCGTCGCCATGCGCCCTGGACCCGTCGGCCGGCGGCACATAGATGTTCTCCACACTCTTTGGCAGCGGTCCGTAACGGGTTGCCGTCACGGACTGCCCGTTCTCGTCCCTTATCTGGATCGGTCCGCTTCGGCGGCTGCCCACCTGCGAGGAGAGGAACGTCAGCACGCCGTCGGCAACGTTCTGGCGCACGAAGCCGCCATCGACGATCGACGGGCCGAATTCCGTCCGGAATTGCTCTATCGCCGCGCGCTGGTCGGGTCTCGCCTTCTTTTCCAGTTCGCCGAGGAACTGCTCCAGGGAGGCCTTGCCACCCTTCGGAATGGCTGTCGCCGCGCCGTCACGCGAGGTTTCTAAGGCATGAGCAAGCCAGGCCGGGACCGTCAGCGTTTCATTCTGTCCATCGGCTCGATCGAAGGTCAGCGTCGCTGTTTCATCCTTGGCGATTGAAGGAGCGATCTTGGCAGCCTTGGACTTGTACTGGATTCTCACTTCAGCACTGAAAGCCACCGCCCCGGCAGGCAGAGGAGGTGTCGACAGTGAAAGCGTGTAGCGTGTCGCCGGCGTGCCGTGCGAACCGTACAGGTTCTGATAGATGTTGCCGGCGCTCGGCATATAACGGGGCTGCGGCGTCTCGTCGGGACTGAAGCGCGCCGGCAGCCATGACTGTACCGTCGATTTCACCTTATAGGCCGCGGAAGTTATCGTCAGGTCGGGATTGAAACCCAGCACACCGGGAAGCCTGTTGCGGTCGTTGAAGATGATGTCGACCAGCATCGCCTCGGGATTGACGACGCGTGCCTTCTCCCCGGTCAGCAAAACGATGTCTGCCGTGGGCGCCTTGCCCGGTACGGCCGAAAGCCGCAACCCGCTTAGCGTCGGTTCATCAACAAACGAAACTGTGTTCGACGGATCGATCTGACCAGATTTGACGAGGTCGCGGATCGACCGGATGCCATCACCCTGTCCGATCGCTGCGATGAGTTCGGACGCCTTCGCCGGATCCTCGACCGCGAACTGGATCTTCAGGCTTGTCGAGCCGAGAGCGGACTGGATCTGGTCGTAGGTCTGCTTCGACACGATGTCACCCGGCTGGAGCGTGTCCTTGACGGGCACTTCCGGGCGCTTCTCGAAGCCGACGCGTGGCATCTGGTCGACCGCCCCGACATGATTGGCCACGATCGGCAGCCGCAGTCCGACCTTTGTTTCGGTCATGACACGGTCGAACGGAAGCGCACCTTCCAGCTTGACGTGGCCAGCGCTGTTTTCCGCCGGCACGCCAAGGAAATCGTGCTGGCCGGGGGCGAGCGTGACCTCCTCGCCCTTGAGCGAAGGCGTATAGGTCATCTCGATCACGGTGCCTTCGCCGTCTGGCGTCACGCCGACGATGGCAGCATCCAGCGGCTTGGCGTTGTGGCCAGTCGCATCGCTGAATATCGCCTTGGTTGCCGCCGCCGAAAGATCGCTGCTGCGAACCGGGAAAGCCGTCTGATTGGACACCGGCCAGACACCGGCCTGAAGGCCGGTGATGTTCCTGTATTCCCGTGCCCGGTAGGATACGACGCCTTGAGTGCCGAGCGCATCCGTGAATGGTGTCAGGCTGCGCTGGCTGATGCTGTCGACGACCGACCACCCGATCATGCCGACATCGGTCTTTGTCCCAATACCGAAGCCCACGGCCGCGACCGTCGGCGAGCCGATGTCGAAGCCCTGGCCCGTATTCAAGCGCGTCCGGAATGTGACGCCGATGCGGAAGTCGGGCAGTATGTCGCGGAGCGGCGTGCGCGGTATCTGAACGCCATCCGGGCCGTAGCGCTCGGCCAACTCGCGGTTCGAATAATAGCTCTTTTCTGCCTCGTATCGCGCTACAAGCTGCTCGACGCTCAGCCCGTCAAGATAGGCTGAGGGAGTCTTGGCATCCTTGCCACTGGTGTAGATGTGCCCGCTTGTGTCGGGTTCCGGCATGCCGGTGAAGCTGCGCGTCTCCGGATCCCAGACGAGGCGCATCGTGTCGTCTTTTCCTGCCGGCTTGTTCGGCACAATGATGGGATCGCTATCAGCGGGATGCCCTGAATTGCGCCCGGTCGATCCATGCGGATCGCGGCCCGGCAGCATCGTCGGACCGTCACCGCTGGCATCGCTGGTCTTGATCACTTCTCCGGGTATGACAGGATGGTTGGGATCCTGGAAGACCCGCTCCCCCGTCGGCCTGTAAACGCCGTCGGCGCCAATTTCATAGACATTCATCGGACGTCCGGAGGGGCCGGGTTCCAGCGCCGGAGGCGGCTGGCGTGGTCCTCTGCCGTCGGACCATGGCGGCGGCTGGTGCGGTCCGCCGCTGCCCGGTGGCTGGTTGGCGCCGGGACCATTGGCGCTTGCCTGCGTGCCCGTTCCAGGTCGCAGTGTCCGCAGACCGTGAATGCCGAGGCCCGTGCCGGCAATGCCGGTGCCAAGGCCCGTAAGCGCGTTGGCAAGCTGAAGACCGTTCATCTGGTCTCCGTTGACGGCGAGATCGTAGGCCGATGTCGCCAGCAAAGGTGCACCGACAATCACGGAGCCGACATCCGCTCCCCACGCCAGCTTGTTCAGGCCGGCGGTCGACTGCATGTAGGTTCGGGTTTCGAGCGCCAGGGGCGAGCTGGACCGTGTTGCGCCTATGCTGCCACGGAAGGCCTGCAGGGCCGTCATTTCCTTTCCCGCCAATCCGGCGGCCGTCATTTCCCTTCCTGCTAATCCAATGGTGCGCAGACCGCTGGAAGCCATCGGCAGAACCGTGGTTGCCACGCTGGCGACATTCATCAGCGACTCGGTATCGTCCCACTCGCCGCCATGTTCCAGATGGTTGACCTGGTTTATGACCGCTCGGGTGCCGAGATAGGCAGCGCCCGTATAGGCCAAGGGTGCTGCAATCGGCGCGGCCGGCGTGAACGACAGAATGGTGGCTATACCCGTCCCGATGCCAACCAGCGGATCGACGACCTTGTCCCAAGCAGAAACATTGCGCGACTTGACGACTTCCAGTTCGATCCTGCCGTCATCGCCGGCCTTCATCTCCAGACCCTTGGGGACGACGAGCTTGCCATCTTCGCCGAACTGGTTGTTGTTGTCCTGGAAATCTCCGAGGTCGTCGAACTTTTTGCCGGTCACATCGACATAGCGAGTGTTGCCGTCTCCGTCACGCACAGCAAACAGCGCGACCTGCTGTGTCCCGACCTCATCGTCAACATAGAAAATCGGCACGCTGCGCACATAAGGATTGTCGCCGCCGATGTCGCGGATCTCTTCCGTCACATTCTCGATCGCCTCGCGACCTTCCTCGGTCGAACGATCTATGCCGAGCGTTCTGGCGACCGTCTCCTCAAGGACCGTGCCGCGCTGTTCACGGAACTCGTTGTCGTAGCCGCTGTCGAGCAGTTGCTGGAACTTCGGCTGATAGATGCCGTCAAGCGTCTGCTGCTCATGCTCGTCTAGATAGGTCTTATCCACCGTGCTGTTGCGGTCAACCAGCAACGAGGGATCGGTGGACCGAAGCTCATGATAGTCGCTGAAGCCTTGCACCAGCCCGCGCAGCTCCTCGGCCTGCGTTATCTGAAGCCTTGTCGCGTCCAGCTTGAGTTTGGCGACCGCTAGTTCGGGATCAACCCAGCGTCCACTGGCATCGTCATCTTTTGTATCCAGGTCGATCCAGACTGCCTTCCCGCTCTGGGTCAACGCATCGATCCCTATCTCGTTGTATGTCTGGGCAACCTCCGGCGCCACCTTGATTGTCTGTCCGCCGACGTTGATCTCGACAGGCTGCACGCCATTGGGCAGGGTGCCTTCAGGAGCATCGACTGTTCCTGGCCCGTGCTCCGTCAACGCATTGTTGAAGTTGGTCTGCAGCGTTGACAGCTCGGAGTTCAGGTCTTCAATGCTGTCGCCGAGCTGCCGATCCAGGACATCGTTGAGATTCTGCGCCGCCTGCGCCTCGCTGGCCCTCACCGCTTCCAGGCCATTTGCCGTGCACACCGGCCCGGTGGAACTGCTGCCGCCCAAAAGCTGCTGCCAGTCCTTGTTGAGTTGCCGATCGCGGTACTCATCCCTGATGTTCGTTTCGCTCAGATTGTAGGTGAGCTGCTGCTCGGTCGTGCCCTCTTCGAACTGGTTGACCACCCACAGCTGGCCGTCGCGGACCTCAAGTCTTTGCGATTGGAAGAGACCCAGATAATCGCCACTGACCCTTTGATGTTTCTTTCCCTGTTCGAACAGAAACTGGTGCTCGCTATTATATTCGGCGAGCAGTCTCTGCTCGAGGTCCGTCTGCTGCGCACCCACTTGCGTAGCATCGGCATGGGCGTTGAAGTAGCTTTGATAGGCTTCCGCCAATTCGAGCTGATTGCCTGCTGTCGTCTGCAGCGCCTTGAGGTCCTGATATTCCTTCGAGTCGGTCGGAATGCCGTCAAGCTCGGCTTGCCCCACCAGGAAGTCGATGGTGAGCTTGTCGCCCTTGCTCAGATGCAGGCCGACTTCGGAGAACAGCTGATCGACAGCCGCATGATCCGCGAGGCCTTGCGCGTACTGCGTTTGCCGATTGGGACCTGGCTGCCCTTGCGCGGATGCAACGTCTGCATTGGGATCAATCAGCGGGGCTAGTTCGCTCTGCTGGGTGATGGCGTCGGCGAGAATGCGCCCGGCAGTCTCATATTCGCCACGGGCATCCTGCGCGTTCTGCTGCAAGGTGTTGGCCTTGGTAAGCCGCTCCTGCGCATCGGCAAGCGTGCCTTCCGGTTTCTGCGGGGTCCATTGCAGACCATGGGGTGCCAACGCCTCGTTTATAACTGTCTGCGCCCCATCAACAGCATCCTTGTAGGCGGAGTCGAGCATATAGACGTTGAACTGTTCCTGCCGCTGACCGGCCAGAGCTCGCGTCTCTGTAATTTGGGACAGCGCGATGTTCTCAGCAATGATGGCCTGGGCCACCTCGGGATCGACCCAGGTCCAGACGCCATCGATCTTCATCGGCGTCCACTTTCCGCCGGAGGGTGCATTACCCTGCGGCGGATCGCCGAATGGATTGACAACCCTGTTCTCACCGTCCAGCTCGGGCGTGGCGACGGTACCTAGACCATATCTCTCGATCAGGTCCTGTTTGTTTTGTCCGGCTTCTTCTGCCGCGTCGATGAGACTGGGCAAGGCTTCACCCGCCAGCAGCCCTTCGACGAAGGTCTTTACGACCTCGCCCTCTTTTGCCTCCGTGGCATCACTGCTGTTTGGGTTCACCGCCAACAGCGTCCTGGCCAACGCCTCCTGCGTACTTCCTGCTTCGATCTTCAGGTCGGTCCCGGTGGTGTTGTTGTGCAGCGTCATGCTGCCATCAGGGCTCGTGGTCAGCGTATAACCGTTGAAGGTGACTTCCACGGTCGTGCGGGTACCGTTTTCGATGGTAACCTTTTCGCCCGGGTGAATGATGTCGGGGTCACGAGGGGAATTGAAGAGCTCGGGGTTCGTTCTCCTCAGATCGTCCAGCGACACGCCATATTGCTGCGCTATCAGGGTCAGGTTGTCGCCTGGCTTGACCTCGTACTCGACGGGCTCGCCGTCATTGATCTCCTCGGTAGTCGTTGTCGTCACCCGACCGTTCTTCTCGGTGACGATCGTGGTTTCAGTTCCGGCCTTCGGATCGACCATTGTGGTTGTGGTCTCGCCCGTTTCGGTGTTGCGAACACTGTTGCGCGTCCTGCCGTTCCCGTCCTCCGACACCGTCGTTTCCTTGCCGTCAGACGTCGTCACGACGGTGCGCTCATCATGCTGGTAGTCGTGATAGTAGACGGTCTTGTCGCCGGTGTGCGGATCGACGACTTCAACCGACTGCACGTCACCATTGTCGCTCGTCGGTTCGCGCGTCGTGACCTGATAGCCGGCGGCCTGCAGCTCGGCGATCACCTGCTCGTTGGTCAGACCCCTTTCCTGCGCGATTTGCTCGATGCTCTTGCCGTCCGCGAGATCATCCTTGATGCCCTGGGTGGGTGCCCCGCCCGGATCCTGAGATGCAGCGAGGACGGTCTTGCCACCATCTGGACCGTTGACGGTGGTGACCGGCAAGGCCGGCCCGTTCCCGGGTGTAACGGTTTCCACCGAAGCGCCGTTCGGCAAGGTGGTCCGCTCGGTGACGGTTCCGGTGCGCAGATCGTCTTCGTAACGCGTCGTGATGGCACCGGTGTCGGGATTATGGCTGCTGGTTTCCTTGCGCCCGAGCCCATCCCGGATCGGCGTAGTGGTTGCCGTGCCGTTGGGTTGCTCCACGCTCGTGTAGTAGCTGTCGTGCTGGTAGTCGTAATATTGCGTGATGGTGCGGCCGCTGGCATCCGTGATCTTCGTCGTCAGCACGTCGCCATTGCCGCTCGGGTCAGCGGTCGAAACGGTCATCCCGCCGGACCTGAGCGCGGCGATAACCTGTTCGCGCGTCACGCCCCGGGCAGATGCAATCTGGTCGATGCTTTTGCCGCCGGTAACGTCGCTGACAATGTTGCGCGCAGCCGTCGCTTCCGCGCCGTTGTCTTCGGGCGTGCTGCCATCCAGTTTCACCGGTGTCGCGGCCAGCGCGAGATCGGTCTGCGTGTAGAGAGCCGGCGTCACCGTCCTGCCATTGACGGATGTGCCGTTGCTGGCGTTGACGACGTTGACACTCGGCGCTGCCGAAGCCGCAACCGGCGGCGACTGAAGCGAATCCAGTTGCGTGCTCACATGGGCCAGTTCCTGGCGGGCCTGTGCCGCCCAATCACGCTCGCCCATCCTGTTGGCAAGCCTGATCTGCTCCCGCAGCTTGGCAGCCTGGGCCTCCAGCCGCGCTATCTGCGCGGCGTTTGCCTTGGCATTGACCTTTTGCGGCTGGACCGGCGGCTTGGTGGGCGTTATCGGGCGAACCATGAGGAAGATCTCCGGAAATTAACGTTGCCGGCAGCCTGGCTGCCGTCACGCCCGCCCGATCGCAACCTTTCGGATGTTATCGAGGGGGCTTCCAATAAATGCCGAAAGCAGCAAGCTGCTCTTCCGACTGTTTTACCCGTTCTGCGGCGTTCGTTTCAGACTGCGCTGCCGCCAGCGCCGCCAGAATCTCGACGGCGGCGAACGCCGGCGCCATGCTTCGGAAGAACGACTGCGAATTTGACGTAACGATAATTGTTTCCCGCGCGATCTGTGTCAGCGGCGACACGCTGCTGTCGGTGATCGCCACCACGCCGATGCCCTGCCGAGCCGACTGGCGCGCAACGTCGATCGTCGTGCGCTCGTAGGGCGATAGGCCCACCGCAAGAAGTACCGCGCCGCGTCCCGCGTGCTGGAGGGCATCCAGGCCCGGTCCGGCCATCTCGCCGACAAGCGTCACCTTGCAGTCGGTGCCAGCCAGCAAGGACATGATGTGAACGAAGTGGCTCGCGACCGGATAGGCGGCGCGCGAGCCGACAGCGAACAGATCGCGTGACCGGGCGAGCAGACCGGCTGCCGCGATGAACTGCATGGCGTTGCCGTATTCGCCAAGGCTTGAGATCTGGGCGGCGAGCGTGTCGGCAACGACGCCGGCAGTCGAATATCCCGGATCGCCATGCTGTCCGATACCCTGTCGCGCCGGCTCGCCCGCGATGGTCTCGCGCAGCGCGCGCGCATAAAGGCTGCGCATATCTTCGTAGCCTTCAAGGCCAATCCATCGCGCCAGCCGCATCATCGTGCTGTGCGAAACGCCGGCCTGGTGCGCCTGCTCGCGCATCGACATCAGTGCGACATCCTTGGGATGATCCAGCACGAAACGTGCGGCGACCCGCAACTGCGGTGGCATAGTCTCGAACCGTTCGACCAAAAGCTCGGCCAAAGGACCTTTTTCCATTCTGAAACCCCATTCACCCACCTGCCAAGGTACTCCTTGAACACAGGCGACGCAACAGTTGGAACCGAAGTGTCTCAAATATTCCAACTGGACTTTCATTTTCGGCCATGCTGCCTTAAGCTGCCTTCGCAACCCTCCGGACTGCAGCGATGTGAGTCCGGAGTTTGCAACTTGGATAGTCCCTCAAGGAGACAATGATGGCTGCTACCCCTCCCATTACCTCCGGCTCAGCAGGGTCGCCGGAACAGAACCTGGACAAGATGATCAAGCACCAGGAGCGCATGTTTGGCCTGGAGATCACGAAAGAGATCGCGAAATCCCAGCATGACATGCTGATGAGCACCGCCAGGACGCTCGGCCAGTCGGCTGAAAAGGCCTAAGGCGGCGGATTCCCGAACCATGCGCCGCCGCAAGCACCCGGCGGCGTACTTTGCACGGCGCAATTTTTTCAGCGCCGTCATCAGGCCGCATTTGAAATGGTCATCGGCGGGAGATGAAGTGGCATGACCGCTCGTCCTATCACCAAACATCTGGAACCAGCAGCGCCGGCGCGCCGACTCGGATCGATCATCGCCCCCTCTCCGGAAACCGGACATTCCATTGCGCTGAGCGTGACCCACGGATTTCACGCCGGCGCCGAAGTCAGTCTGGTCGAGCCACAATATACGATCGGCTCCAGCACTGAGTCGGACATTGTCCTGCGCGATGCCGGCATCGCACCGATTCACGCAAGGCTGCGGCGCAAGGGCAGCCAAGTTGAAATCGAAGCCGTCGGCGGCGATATCACGTTGGCCACGGGCGAGACCATCCATGAGGGACATGGCAGCCGCTGCAGGCTGCCGCTCACCATAAGTGTTGGCGAGGCGCGCATCAAGCTGGTCAGCCTGCAACGCGTACCCAATCGATGGTCCTTTGCCAATCGCCCGCTGCTGGTCGCGAGCAGCGTTCTCTGTGCGGTTCTCGCAATTTCCGTTGCCGCGAACGGGTTTTCTTTCGCCAAGCAAGAGATTGGCGCAAAGGCGTCCTCTCAAGACGGGCAACCAGTCAGAGTGGCTTTCGTCGGCCAGGCAGGGGAAAAAATCCTGGACGATTCATCGCCAGCGCAAATCCACACTGCCGCCGAAGCGGAAAGCCAGCTCAAGCTGCGCCTCGAGCAATCCGGCATAAGCACATTAACGGTTCTGCAATCGGAGGGACGCCTCGTGGTCTCGGGTATGATCCCGAATGACAAGAGTGATGTCTGGGCACAAACGCAATCCTGGTTCGATCAGTCGTTCGGCGCTTACCTTCCCCTCATCTCAAACGTCATGGTTGGCAATGCGCAGCAGGCCCCGCGCCTGAGGCTGCAGGCGATCTGGTATGGCGAGCGGCCCTACGTCATCGCAGCCGATGGGGCGCGCTATCACGAAGGTGCATTCACCGATGACGGCTGGGCCGTCAAACACATCGGCGAAACCGAACTTTTCCTGACCAAGGGCGGCGCCACGGTCGCGCTGAAATATCCGTGAACCGGCGGCTTGAAGCGGCACGATTCGACACGGCACGGGTTGACACGGCGGGCCGCGAGGGGCGGCAGGCGGAAGGTGTGCGGGGCCAGGCCATCAGCCGGCGGCGGATGAATGGGGTCGACAAAGCAGCAAACCGTGCTCAGGGGACGAAATCAGCCGCCGGTGCAGAAAGGCCGGAAACGGCGGAATTCCAGGCTTCTCAAGGTGCGGCCGGCGAGTCGCTCGACGAGATACTCGCCAATTTCGTCATGCCCAATATTCCCGAACCAGCCATCCTGCGTCGCTCCGTGCCTATTCTCCAGCATCTTGTAACGCACCTGGTCCCAAGCCTGGAGGGCGGGGAGCAACTCAAGACGCTCGCCAGAACGCTGATGGAGGATGAAATCGAGCGTCATCGCGATCTGCTTGGTCGCATGCAGGAAGGATAGAACTCTGACCGAGCCGCGTGACACCGTGCATCTTTTGCATGTCCTAGGCTATCTCTACGGGTGTCACGGGCAGGCAAAGCGGGGCGCGGCCTACCTGCTTATTGCTGCACAGCTCTCGCCGGGAAATGCCGGCGTCCTCAGAACGTTGGCGCACCTTCTCATACTCGATGGCGAGGCGGAAAAGGCGCTTGCCACGATTGCCAGGCTGGAGACCTTGGAAGGAATGGATCACCCGGTGCTTACATTGCTGAAGAGCCGCGCCTTGCTCGTGGCGGGGCGCAAGACGGAGGCGCGCAGTGCCTTGCTTAACTTCCTGTCGCAACGAGGCGTCGGATGACCGTCTCGGAACGACTGATGCAATTTCTTGCCAGGCTGTCACGCCGCAGCGATCTGGTCATTGCCATCCTGATGCTCGTCGCGGTGGTGATGATGCTCATTCCATTGCCGACGTTTCTCGTCGACATTCTCATCACCGCAAACATCGCCATCAGCGTGCTTATCCTGCTGGCCTCGTTCTACGTTTCTCATCCACTCCAGTTTTCGTCACTGCCGTCGGTCATCCTCATCGCCACTTTGTTCCGGCTGGCGATCACGATCACGACCACGCGACTCATCCTGCTCCAGGCCGACGCAGGCGAGATCATTGCCGCCTTCGGCACCTTCGTCGTCGGTGGCAGCATTGCGGTGGGCCTCGTCATCTTCCTGATCATCACTGTTGCGCAGTTCATCGTTGTTGCGCGGGGTGCCGAACGCGTCGCCGAGGTGGCCGCGCGCTTCACGCTCGATGCGCTGCCGGGCAAGCAGATGAGCATCGATGCCGAGTTGCGCAACGGCGACATCGATCAGGCGGAGGCACGCCAACTGCGCCAGCAGCTAGAGCGCGAGAGCCAGCTGTTTGGCGCAATGGATGGCGCCATGAAATTCGTCAAGGGGGACGTGATCGCAGGCATTGTGATCATTCTGGTCAACCTGATCGGTGGTTTCGCAGTCGGTACGCTGCAGCACGATATGTCGATCGGCGACGCGGCTGCGACCTACACGCTGCTCACCGTGGGCGACGGCCTGGTGGCGCAGATACCTGCACTGCTCGTCGCTCTGGCCGCCGGCACAATGGTGACGCGCGTCGGCAGCGCGGACGGAACGGGCGATCTTGGCCGGCAAATAACCAGCCAGCTGCTGCGCGACTCCCGCGCGCTCGCGCTCGCCGCGGTGATCATGGTCGGCCTTGCCATGGTGCCAGGCTTCCCCTCCATCGCCTTCCTAGTCCTTGGTGCCTGCTGCGGAGCCGGCGCCTATGCAATCAATCGCCGCACCGCCCAGGAATCCGAGGCTCAAGATATCGGCCATATCGCCGCGCCTGCACAGCGGGGGAATTCCGCGTCGCTTTCGGCAATCTCCACCGCAACACTGTCTCCGTCCTACCGCGTCGTCGTGCGCTTCGGAACCGAGCTCGGACGCTTGGTCCCGGAGCTCGAATTTGCCGCGCTCGCCGACGGCGTGCGCCGCGACCTCTTCGGTGATCTCGGTGTCGACGTTCCGGCCATCGGTATGCACGTCGACGAGATGCTTTCGCCACGAAGCGTCCGTGTCGATCTGGAAGGTGCGCCCATCTTGGATGCCGAAATTCGTGCCAACCGTGTTCTTGTCGAAGCGGACACGACGCATCTCGATCTGCTCGAAATACCCTACGAAAAAGGTTCTCCGATTGCCGGTCAGCGCAAATTCGTGTGGGCCAATGACAGCCACCTGTCGGCATTGAAGGAGGCCGGCTTCGTCTTCTCAACGCCGGTGCAAACAGCGGCCAAATGGACCGGCAATGCACTTCGTCTATATGCCGGCCATTTCGTCGGGATTCAGGAGACACGCAGGCTGCTCTCGGACATGGAACCGGACTATGCCGATCTGGTCAGGCAGGCGCAGGAGATCGTGCCGCTCCAGAAGATCGCGGAAGTGCTTCGCCGGCTCGTCGGCGAAAACGTGCCGATCCGCAATCTGCGCCTTATCCTCGAGGCCCTGATCGAATGGGGACAACGCGAACAGGACGTCGTCTTGCTGACGGAATATGTCCGCACATCCTTGAAGCGTCAGATCAGCTTCCGCTGCGCCGGCCGCAACAACATCATCGCCGCCTATGTGCTGCAGCGGTCGGCCGAGGATATCCTGCGAAACGCAGTGCAAAGCACATCGACCGGCACCTTCCTGAACCTTTCGGACGATGATGCGCAGGCTTTGATCACCGAAATCGAGCGAGCCCTGTCGCAGAACACCACCGACGTCTCGCCGGTCGTCCTCGCCGCGATGGATGTGCGCCGTCACATGCGCAGCCTGCTCACACACAATGCCATCGAGCTTCCGGTTCTGTCCTTCCAGGAGCTCGCACAGGAATTCAATGTCCAGCCGCTGGCCACGATCGCCGGCCGCTCCGGCAAAGCCAGCGCGCGCATCGTCTCCCAGCCGCTCCCGTCGGCTCAGGCGAAAGCCGCGCAGGAGGCACCCTCCTGACGCCAGCCGGACGGATGGGGACATCGGGGATTCAGGAGAGGAACGGCATGACATTCCACAGTACCGCGGCAGGCGTTGGATCAGCCGCTTTCGCCAGGCGGGCAGATTTAGGCCGGCTCGCTATCGCGACGATTGGCGTTCTGCTGGCGTTGTTGCTCATAGGGGCCGACGCGACAGCACAGAACATATCGCCCTTGCCGAGCAAACCAACGATCGGCTTGCCGGTCGGGCAAGGACGCCTGTTGCGGTTCAATGACCCGGTCGAATCCGTGCTGATCGCCGATACCACGATCGCGGACCTTCAGGTCGTGTCGCCGAGCATGGTCTATGTGTTCGGCCTCAAACCCGGCCTGACCAACCTCATTGCGGTCACGGCCGATGAGCGGATCGAGGCAACGGCCCAGTTCCGCGTCACCCCCGATGTCACGCCTGCTACCGAAGCCAAGCAAGCAATGCAGCCGAGCTCGGCGACAAATCTCCACATTTTTGGCACCCGCATCGTTGCCACAGGCGAGGCGCGAGGCGTCGATGAGGCAACGGATCTGGACAATGTCGCCCGGACCTTCTCGCCGCCGGAACAGCCGCCGCTGAACAACATGACCGTGCAGGGCTCACAGCAAGTCAACATCCGGGTTCGCTTCGCCGAAGTCTCGCGCACGGAGCTGCAGTCGTACGGCGTCGACTGGTCTGTCGGCTACAGGAGCGGCGGCTTCGAATTCAACATGTTCCAGGACAATGGCGTGCCCTCTGGGAACGGCAATTTCGGTTTGAACATGGACCAGGCGCATGGCCTCAACTTCGACATTCTGATCGAAGCCCTGCAACGCAACGGCATCGTCAAGATACTGGCCGAACCGAACCTGACGGCCATGACCGGTCAGACGGCAAGCTTTCTCGCCGGTGGCGAAATTCCGGTTCCGATCCCGCAAGGAACCGACGTCGTCACCGTCCAATACAAGCCCTTCGGCGTGTCCCTCGGCTTCACCCCGACGCTGATCGGCCGCAATCGCATCGCGCTCCATGTCCAGCCGGAAGTCAGTTCTCTATCTGAGACCGGATCCGTAAGCGCCAACGGTTTCGCCATGCCGAGTTTCGTCGTGCGCAAGGCCGACACCACGGTCGAAGTGGCGAGCGGTCAGACATTTGCGATCGCCGGCCTTTTCCAGCAGCGGACTTCGCGCAATCTGGAAAAGTTTCCGGTGCTGGGCGATGTACCGGTGCTTGGCCCGCTTTTTCAATCACAGCGTTTCCAGCACGAAGAGACCGAACTGGTCATTTTGATTACGCCCTATCTGGTGGAACCGGTGCGCGACAGCCTCGCCACGCCGCTTGATCGTCCGGCAGCCAAGCACCGCAGCCGCAAGCACGCCAATGACGCATCGGCGACGGGTCTGATCATCAAGTAACGAGGACCGGATATGACATCCCCCATCGCATTTTTCTGCGTTGTTCCAGCGCTGGTTCTGGCCGGCTGCGCGAGCAGCCCGCAACAGCGGCAGGATTATTCGCCTGGCTACAACTATGTTTCGACGGATGCAGGCGGCTCCGAGAAAGGTGTCGGCGGCTCAGTTCTTGCTCCCGATGCCTGTCTGGCCGAGCCAGCCGACGACGACAACTCTGCTGCCAAGACGAATCTGACGATCGTCTCCGGCGTCGGCTCCCATCTGCCGCCCGGTTGCGCCAATGCCTTCAATCTTCAGCGGATGTCCGAAAGCCAGCGTGACCTCGTAGAAGGCCGCCGCATGGGCCCGGCGGCGGCGGCACCGACCGCGCGCGCGGCCCGTCGCTACCTCGATGGCGAGGAGGCTCCGATAGGCGGCGCCAACAGCGCGCCGTCGGTGCCGCAAACAACGCTCCCAGTCGAGTGAGCCGGCGCGGTATTCGCCCGCGTAGTGTCACCCTACGCGTCGCGCTTGGCGGAAGATCGCTTCAGGCCCTCCGGCCCGATTCGCTAGCCGAGGATGGAGCCGAGCGCCTTCGCTTTGGCCTGAGTGCTGCCCTTCAGCCGAATGGTTCTTGCGCGGGCAAGCAGGGTGGCCACCTCCTTGGTCGTCAGCCCGATTGGCGGCGAGGCCTTGACCTGGTCGGCCTGGCCAAGAAGCCCGTACACCACCACAATGTTGCGCTTGTGGTGCAATTGCGCATTGGGAGCGGCGGCAATTTTCTGCACCAGCGGCAGCGCCGCAGCGGAATTGTCTTCGAGGGCTGCCGCCAATGCCATGTTGGTCTCGACGTCAAGATCGCCCGGCGCAAGTCTCAACGCCTGGGCGAAAGTCTCCTGCGCCTGCCCTGTCTGCCCGGCGAAAGTCTGCGCAACGCCCAATCGGTTGTAGGCGCCGCTGGTGTTGACCAGCGGCGCTGCCTGCGCAAGCGCGCGCATGCCTGCATCGATATCGCCTACCTCCATCATCGCCGAGCCAAGCCCAAGCATTGCTCCCCCGTCATTGGGAGCTTTGGCCAGCGCGGCCCGATAAGCTTTGGCGGCATCGGCAGGATAGCCTGCCCGCATGTAAGCGTCGCCTGTCTTGACGAACGCGCTCGCCTTGGCGCCCGGCATTGCTGCGGCGCGCTGGTAGAGCGCGATGGCGGTATCACTTTCTCCGCGCGCATCAATATCGTCGGCAAGCTTGATCAGGCGCTCGGATTGAGACGATGGGCCCTGCGCCTTGGCCTGCACGGAGCCGGTTTGGGTCGTCTGGCAACCGCTCAGCGCCAGCGCGACGACGACTGGCATGAATACGACACGCAACCGCAAATCCACCTCTCCGTATTCAAGCCTGTCCCACCTTACACAGGGCATCGGCCGACTGGAACCACGATAGTGCGGTAAGATTGCAACATGGCCGAAGAAGCTGAGGAAAAGAAATTACCGGCGTCCGACAAGAAGCTTCGTGACGCCCGCCGCAAGGGCCAGGTTTCGCAAAGCCGCGACCTGGTATCCGGCTTCACTCTTTTCGCAGCGCTTGGCTATCTCTATTTTTGCTGGCCGCTGCTCTTCAAATATCTTTCGGAACTCGTGCAGACTGTGACGGTGCCCGGCGGCTCTTTCGAGGAGGTCAGCCTGCGTGCCATCCACCACTCGTTCTCATTGCTGATGCTTGCCACATTGCCGCTAGTCGGCATCGTTGTGGTTCTCACCGTAGCCTTCGGCATGCTGGCCACGTTCGGGCCGGTCTTCTCGTTCGAGCCGCTCAAGCCGCAGTTCGATCGCATAAACCCGGCGAAGGGCCTTCAGAAGATCCTGTCGCTCCGCAATGTCATCGAGTTCGCCAAGGGCCTCGTCAAGGTGGTGTTCCTGGCAAGCCTTTTCGTATTCATCCTGATCGCCTGGCTACAGCCTCTCTTCGATGCGCCAGGCTGTGGTCAGACATGCCTGGAGCCGACCATCAAGGCGGTGATGACACCTCTCGGGACTGCCGCCGCCCTGGCCTTTATCGTCATCGGCTTGATCGATGTTCCTATTCAGCGCTGGCTGTTCCTACGGGACATGCGCATGACAACAACCGAATACAAGCGCGAACACAAAGATCTCGAAGGCGATCCATTGATCCGCCGTGAACAGCAGCGACAGCGGCGCGAAGCAGTGATGCAGCCTGCGAAGCTAGGTGTGAAAAACGCGGTCATCGTCTTGGTGTCAGGCGACCGCGCCGTGGCCTTGCGCTACGTCAAGGGCGAAACGCCTGTGCCGACAATTGTCGGCAAGGGTCAGGGCCGTGCGGCCGAAGATATGATGGCTCAGGCGCGCGAGGCAGGTATCCCCATAGTCGAGGATGCCGTTACCGCCCAAGCGATCTTCGAAAATGCGAACATCGGGTCTTATATCGGCCAGCAGATGTTTTCCCCGGTCGTTCGCCACCTCGTCCGGCACGGGCTCACTTGAGCCAAAATCCTGCGATTGTCGTTCTATGCCAGTTTAGCCCTGTCGGCTGGTGGAAGCGAAGCGGAAGTCCGCTGGTCGCGCATCCGTCAGTGTCAAGGCGGCACGGCGGAAGACCGACCAGGCCGATTCAATGAGGGCGTTTCGGAGGACCTGTCATGCCGCCCGATCCGCAGCTTGCGTTCATTCGCGTTGAATAACAATGCGTCCTCAGCCCCGGCTGGCCAGCAGCCTTGTCAGCCAATCCGGATCCATTTCCGGCACGGAGGATAAAAGCCGTTCGGTATAGGGGGCATGCGGCGGCGTGAGAATTTCGCTCTTTAATCCCTGCTCAACGACTTTCCCCTGGTGCATGACCACAATCTCGTCGGCGATCGCCCGCACGGTGGCAATGTCATGGGTGATGAAAATGTAGCTCATGCCGAGCTCGCGCTGAAGCCGCATTAACAGCTTGAGGATTTCCTCCTGCACAATCTGGTCGAGCGCAGACGTGATTTCGTCGCAGATGATCAGTTCCGGATCGGCGGCCAACGCTCGGGCGATGCAAACGCGCTGCTTCTGGCCCCCCGACAGTTCGGCCGGCACACGATCCAAGTACGTTTCGCTCATCTCGACCATGTGCATGAGTTCGCCGATCCGCCGATCCCGCTGCGCTCCCTTGAGGCCAAGATAGAATTCAAGCGGCCGAGCTATGACTTCTTCGACCGTCTGGCGCGGATTTAGCGCGTTGTCGGGCATTTGATAAATCATCTGTATGCGACGCAGAATCTCTTTTGGGCGGGTCTCCAGGGTCTTGGAAAGGGCCTGGCCGGCAAAGGAAATCGACCCCGAAAGCCGCGGCAACAGGCCGGTAACGACGCGAGCGAGCGTCGATTTCCCGGAACCGGATTCGCCGACCACAGCCACTGTTCGTCCACGTGGAACTTTGATGGAGACATCCTGGAGCACCTTGACCCTCCGCGCGTAAGCCGCGGTGACGTTGTCTATCGTAAGCAGATATTCATCGGCCGGAACTTCGGGCTTGGCGAGCTTGCGCACGGCCCAGAGCGTTTTGGTATATTCCTGGCTGGGCGAGGCGAGCATCTGGCGTGTTTCAGCCTCCTCCACGGTAAGTCCATCGCGCAAAACCATGATGCGGTCCGCCATTTGCGCCACCACCGCCAGATCATGCGTCACATAAATTGCAGCCGTGTTGAATTCCTCCACGACATTGCGAATGGAGGCGAGAACTTCGACCTGCGTCGTCACATCGAGCGCCGTCGTTGGCTCGTCGAAGACGATGAGGTCCGGACGACAGGCCATCGCCATCGCGGTCATTGCCCGTTGCAACTGTCCGCCGGAAACCTGATGAGGATAGCGAAAGCCGATGGTCTCCGGGTCTGGAAGCTGAAGACGCCGATAAAGATCGACGGCACTCCGGTTCGCTTTCTCTCGGCTGGCAATCCCATGCGCCACCACAGTTTCGACAGTCTGGTCGAGGAGCCGGTGGGCCGGATTGAAAGAGGCCGCGGCGCTTTGTGCGACATAGGCGATACGGGAGCCTCTGAGGCGACGCCGCCCTGTTTCGCTGAGTGCCAGAAGATCGAGCCCGTCGAACAGGATCGAGCCCTGTGTGATACGGCAGCCCGGCTTGGCGTAACCCATCGCGGCGAGGCCAATGGTGGATTTGCCGGCGCCTGACTCGCCGATCAGGCCAAGAACCTCCCCCCGCTTCAGCGCCAGATCGACCCCGCGGACAATGGGATGCCATCGCTCGTCCGAGAAGCCCTCCACATGGAGATTGCGGATCTGAAGTAGATCCTTACCTTTTTCGCGCGAGGCCGGACCGCTACCTTTCATCCCGCAACCCGCTTGTTGCGTGCAGGAACCAGTCGACGACGAAATTCACGGATACCGTGAGGAGGGCAATCGCGCCGGCCGGCAGCAGCGGCGTGACATCGCCGTAGGTGATCAGGGTTGCATTCTCGCGCACCATCGATCCCCAATCGGCGGTCGGCGGCTGAATGCCGACGCCCAGGAAGGACAGTGCCGCGATCGTGAGGAATACGAAGCAAAATCGCAAGCCGAACTCCGCGACCAGCGGCGGCATGACATTGGGAAGGATTTCCTTGGCGATGATCCATTTCGGGCCTTCGCCGCGCAATCGCGCCACCTCGACATATTCCATCACTGCTACGTTAAGCCCGACGGCGCGTGCGAGCCGAAAGACGCGGGTGGAATCGAGCAGCGCAATGATGATTATCAGGCTGGTGATCGACGACCCGAAGATCGAAAGCAGCACCAGGGCGAAGATCAGGCTTGGGATCGACATCAACACGTCCACCGCACGCGACAGTATCTGGTCGAGCCATCCCCTGTACAATGCGGCAAGAAGGCCGAGCGAGACGCCGACGGCGAAGGACAGCAGTGTGGTCGCGACGGCGATACCGATGGTGTTGCGCGCACCGTAAATCAAGCGTGTGAGCATATCGCGGCCGAGCTGGTCGGTTCCCAGTTTGAACTGCTGGCTCCACGGTGCGAAGGCTTCGCTGAAGACCTGCGTTTCGCCGTATGGGGCGATCCAGTGCGCGAACACCGCAACGATGACATAGCCGATGATGACGAGGATGCCGAACCAGGCACTGAAGGGTGCCTTCTTCAGCGCCGTTTTGGCCCGGGTGGCGCGCGAGCGCCTCAGCCTGTGAACCTGAGCGATGGGTTCGTAGCTGGTCATCGTGGATGCAAGAGCCTTGGATTGGTGGCGATCGAAATGATGTCGGCAGTCAGATTGAGCAGGATGTAGGTCGCCGCGAAAATCAGGGCGCAGGCCTGGACAACCGGAACATCCCTGGATTTGACCGCATCAACCATCAGCTGACCGATGCCGGGATAGACGAACACCACTTCGACAACGACCACTCCGACGACCAGATAAGCAAGATTGAACGCCACCACCGTGACGATCGGAGCCCATGCGTTGGGCAAGGCATGCCTGAGTACGATGGCCATGGGCGACATTCCCTTCAGCCGCGCCATGTCGATATAGGGGCTTGCCAGCATGTTGATGATCGCCGCTCGTGTCATGCGCATCATGTGGGCGACGATGACGAGCGTAAGCGTGGTTGCCGGCAAAGCTACTCTCCAGACGTGATTCCAGAATGGCGTCTGGTCGTTCACGTTGGACAAGGTCGGGAACTTGGGAACTGCGTTGAGTATCCAGTTCAGTGACACTGCGAGCCAGTGCG
This sequence comes from Mesorhizobium sp. M0106, assembly GCF_040322715.1. Taxonomy (NCBI): domain Bacteria; kingdom Pseudomonadati; phylum Pseudomonadota; class Alphaproteobacteria; order Hyphomicrobiales; family Phyllobacteriaceae; genus Mesorhizobium; species Mesorhizobium sp. M0106. Next base: position 250,501 of record NZ_JAMYUA010000004.1, read on the forward strand.
GCAGGGATTGTGCGAACTCGGATCCGATGAACGTGTCGCGCGAGATGACCAGGTAGGCAAGCATATAGGCGACGAAAAACTCCGGGAACGAAATGGTTGTCAGCGTCACTGCGTTCACCAGCCGGTCGAACCAGCCATTGCGGTAGAGCGCAGCGAGGATGCCAAGTCCCAGGGCCAGCGGAACTGCGATCAGCGCGGTCATCGACGCGAGGAACATCGTATTGTAGAGGCGCGGCGCGATGATCTCGGCCACGGTGCGCCGATACCCGGTGCGGCTCGCGAACGAAGAGCCGAAATCCCCGTGGAGCATCTGCCCGACCCAGACGAAGTAGCGCTCGACAGGCGGACGGTCGATGCCAATTTCTCGCTGGAAGGCGGCGACCGTTTCGGGTGTCGCGGATTGCCCGAGCGTCGCCTTGGCGAAGTCGCCCGGCAGCATTGCGATCGCCGAGAAGATAATGATGGACACGATGAACAGCGTGACCAGGCCGAGGCCAAGGCGCTGCAGAACCGTTCTTGCGACGGGGTTCATGGGTACGCATTTCCCGTTGCGGCCGCTGCCCTCCCACATCCGGCAGGGCACACCGGGGCCAACCGGACCCTCGCAACCATCGCGGGTCCGGCCCGCACTCTCACGCAGTGGCGATCCACCAGCGTTCGGCCATCTTCAGTCCATCGTTCTCCCAGTTCGGCGCCACTTCGCCATGTGCGAGCTTATTGGATTTGGCGCTGACGAAATTGTTGAAGACCAGTACGATGCTGCCGCCATCATCATGGGTCAGTTGCTGCATCTCAGCATACATTGCCGCCCGCTTGGCCTCGTCGGTCTCGGCGCGCGCCTGGACAAGCAACTCGTTGAAGCGGGGATTTTTCCAGAACGACTCGTTCCAGCTGGAGTCCGCGGCGAAGGCTTGCGTGAACATCCAGTCGGCCGTCGCGCGACCGCTCCAATAAGAAGCGCACCAAGGTTTCTTGAGCCAGACATTGTCCCAATAGGCGTCCTCGGCCTCGCGCACCACGTTTACGTCGATGCCGCACTGGGCGGCCGTTTCGCGGATGAGCGCAGCCGCGTCCACAGCGCCTGCAAAAGCGGCATCGGCGATCGAGAGGTCCACCTTCAGTTTTTCCATTCCGGCCTTTTTCAGATAATGCTTGGCTTTCTCCGGATCGAAACTGTGTTGCGGCTGCGGATTCGTGGCGAATTTGATTGCCGGCGCGATCGGGTTGTCGTTGGCCACGGTGGCGTGGCCGAGAAAAATCTTGTCGACGATCTCCTGACGGTTGATCGCCCATTTCAAGGCCATTAGGACGTCCGGATTGTCGAACGGCGCCATCGTGACATTCATCGGCAACGTATAATGGCCATAGCCGGTGACCTCGACGATCTCCACCTTGGGGTTGCGTTTCAACATGCCTAGGGTCTTGAGGTCGGCGCGGCCAATATAGTCCACCTCCCCTGTCGATAACGCGGCCATGCGAGCGGCGAGATCGGTGATGGCGATGAACTCCACCTCGTCGAGATAGGGCTTGCCGTTTTTGAAGTAGTTCGGATTGCGCTTGAGCTTGGCCGATACACCGGGCTGGAAATTCTCGAGCACGAAAGCACCGGTGCGAACGCCTGATCCCCAATCCGCCTTGCCGTCCTTGGCCGGCATGATGACCAGATGGTAGTCACTCATGATGTAGGGGAAGTCGGCGTTGCCGCTCTTGAGCGTGAAGACAACCGTCTCCGGGCCGTCCGCCTTGATGCTGGCTACGGGCTCAAGCAGCGGCTTCGCCGCCGATTTGGTTTCGTCGCCCATATGATAGCGCAGCGAAGCCACGACGTCGTCCGCCGTGACATTCTTGCCGTTGTGGAAGGTTGCGCCCTTGCGCAGCTTGAAGACCCAGGTTTTGGCCCCGTCCGATGATTCAAAGCTCTCGGCAAGGTCCGGCTGGACGTTGCCTTTCGCGTCGACCTCGGTGAGGCTGTTGGACATCGAGCCCGAGAACGCGGTTTGTGTGAATGTGTCCGGGTAGCCGGCTGGATCGATCGAATCCGTCGTCGCGCCATGTGCCATGCCGAGCTTGGCGAAGCCGCCCTGCAGCGGTTCGGCCCGGGCCGTGCTGACGAAGAGCTTGTCCGCAGCGGTGACCGTCAGCCCAGCGGCCAGCCCAAGATGAATGAAGTCGCGACGGGAAATCTTGCCGCGACCAATCAGGCTTTGAGCGATACCAAGCTTGTATTCAGATTCTGACATTTGACTCTCCCGTTGCGGATTTTCCGCGTTATTGTTCGTCAAGCACCTGTGAAGAAATCTGCTCGTCAGCCGCGATCACCCTTTCTTCTGACCGCTCAAAATCCGCACCTCGATCAGGCTGTCACATAGATGCTGCCCGCCTCGACGGTGACTGGAAATGTGCGCGCGCGAACGGACGGATCGACCAGGGCCGCGCCTGATTTGATGTCGAATTCCCAGCCATGCCAGGCGCAGCGCACGATCTCGTTTTCGCGGTGATAGATGAATTGCGCCCCTTCGACCGGTGCAGTTGTTCCGCATTGCGGCCCCTCGCAAAGCGGAGCGCCGCGGTGCGGACAAACATTCAGCAGGGCGTGGAATGAATCTCCGATGCGGAAAACGCCGACCGAAAGGCTGCGGATCTTAGCGATGAAGGGAGATCCGGTTTCGATCTCGTCGACGCGGCAGATGTATGTCTTCTCGGGCATCGTCTGCTTCCTCAGGCGGCATTCGCCGCTTGCGCGCGGGGAATGCGTTTGTAGACCTCCAACGCATTCAGCCCCATGATCTTGCTCTTCCAGGCGGGAGGGATTTGCAGCGTGTTGGCGTCGTCGTAATCCCAATGCGGATAATCGGAGGCAAACATCAGCGTATTTTCGCCGTCCATCGCCTCGAGAGTGGACCAGAGATGCTGAATATTTGCGGGCTGCTCCAGCGGCTGCGTGGAAAAGCGGATGTTGCGCCGGCAATATTCGGACGGCAGCATTTTCAGCCATGGCGTCTCTTTGCGTAGGGCTTTGTAGTCGGCGTCCAGGCGCCACAATACAGATGGCACCCAGGCGACGCCGCATTCGATGACGACGAAGTAGAGGTCCGGCCATTTTTCGAAGACGCCATGCGCAATCATGCTTGCGACATGCGAAATGGCCGACATGTGCAGGATGGCATGGGTCTCCCAGAAGAATGTCGTCGGGGCCGGAGCAATCGCGGTCGAGTTCACGCCGCCATGGCCGCCCAGATGAATGGCAAAGGGCAGCCCGACCTCGGCGCAAGCCTCATAAATTGGATGGTAAAACGGATCGCCATAGGGCTTGACGGAGCCTTGCGAGGCAAGAACCTGAACCATCCGCGGATGATTGCCCAAGCGGCGTATCTCGGTGGCCGCGAGCTTCGGATCCTGTGGCGCAATGATGATCGAGCCCACGAAGCGATCGTCCTTCGGCAGCCAGTGGTCGATCTGGTAGTCATTGTAGGCGCTGACGAGAGCGCTGGCATAATAGGGGTTGGCGAGGGTAGACGCCTCGATCGGCTCATCGCCGGTCAGGATCGCCACGTCGACCTTGTACTTGTCGAGGTGTTTTTCCTTCATGATGAGATAGTTGTCGGCTTCAGTTTTCGGACGGACGTCCTTGCGGGAGAAGTCCTGCGGATGAAACCAGGGACGATGGCCATGCGGGAAGGCGCCAACGGGACCTGTCTTCTCGCCTTCGACGAACATGTCCTTCCACAGGCCGGAAAGGTAGGGCTCCAGTACAGTGGCGCTTGACCAGTAATTGTGACAATCGCAGTCGACTATGAACACGTTGCTCAGCTCCGTAGCTTCAGCCTGGTCGATCTGCCGGCCGATTTCACCGCGTGAAGCTTCCGCCTTGAGTATTGTTTGATCAAGCTTATGATCCAGCGCAATATGATCGACTTTTTCGATTGGAGGTAACGTGCAGCTAGATCACATCGAAACCTTTCTCGACATCATCGAGTCGCGAAACTTCAATCGCACCGCCGATCGGCTGGGATTGACCCAGTCGACGATCAGCACCCGGATCAAGAATCTGGAGAGCGCGATCGGGTCCGAGCTCTTCCAGCGCGGGCGCGCCGGTGCTGAGCCCACAGCCGCCGGACGGCGGTTCGAAGCTTACGCCAGGTCCCTGCTGTCGACCTGGTCGCAAGCTCGACACGACGTGCGAGCGTTCAACCGGTTCGAGGGCACCTTGCGCATCGCCGCACAGGTAGGCATGACCCGCTCGGTTCTGCCGGGATGGGTCGAGACACTGTGCCAGGCCCTTCCAAAATCCTCGATCCATGTCGAGTCGGATTATTCGAACCAGATGGTCAGCGACCTAAGCATGGGAAATCTCGATATCGCCGTGCTTTATGCACCTCGTTACCTGCCTGAGATCGCCTACGAACATCTGATGGTCGAGGAATATGTAATGGTTTCGACGGCTGCCAGAACGCTGCCCGACGTCGACCCTGAAACCTACATTCGCCCAGGCTACACCGCCGTGCTGGAAAAGACGCACGCAGAGCTGCTGGCCGAGTTGGCGATCTGTCGGCTTTCGACGGGATCAGAAACTCTGGCGGAGATCATGCTGCGGCGAACGGGCGGCACCTGCTATATGCGTAGCGACGATGCGCGCAGGTTCACTGCCGAGCTCCCATCGTTTCTCGTCGAGGGAGCGCCGACGCTGCACCAGCCAGTCCACACCGCGATACTCGCGCGCCGCAAACATGAACCAATTATTCGCAAAGGCATCCGAGCTCTCCAGGTTGCTGTGATGTCACTGGAAGTCTAATCGAAATTACCGATCATAAAGGCAGGATTGCGCGGCTGTTCAGCGGGGTTTGAAGTGGCATCTTGGCTCGACTTCAAACCCGAGTTGACTGATGAATGCATACGCGGCCTTTGCAGCCTCCGGCTTCGTCCCAACAAAGCGTCACCGGCATTGGGCACAGACCACACCGCAGCTTGTGCTCTGCCGGCGCGTGATCGACGAAACGCACGATGTGAAAACATTCGTTCTCACACCCACTTCAGATCGGATGTTCTGCTTCAGCGCTGGCCAGTATGTTCTGGTGCACCTTAGGATCAACGGTGCCGCGGTGACGCGCTCCTACTCCGTTTCGTCACCGCCGACGCGACCGCTCGACCTACAGATCACCGTGAAACGCACGCCGGGCGGGCTCGTTTCGAATTGGCTCCATGACAACTTGAAGCCGGGCGACGGGATCGAGATCGAAGGGCCGCTCGGCTCGTTCAATCTCGACGATCTGCCGCATGCAAAGTCCCTCTTCCTCTCAGGTGGCAGCGGGATAACTCCCGTCATGTCAATGCTGCGCGCATTTACCGACCGCGCAGCCGACCAGGATATCCACTTCATTCATAGTGCGAGAACGCCGGACGACATCATTTTTCGGCTCGAACTGGACGCACATGCCGCTCGCTTTCCCAATGTTCATGTGACGTGCATTTGCAGTCACGGAGACCCGGCCTGGACGGGTCCAACCGGGCGAATTAACAGTGAGATGCTCCTGACCTTGGTTCCCGATCTCCACAGCCGCACGATTTTTGCCTGTGGGCCGGAATCCTACATGAAGGCTGCACGCAGCTGCCTCGATGCAATCGGGCTCGCCCCTTCACAGTATCATGAGGAGAGCTTCGGGGGCGGCAACATTTCGCGTTCGCTATCGGATTCAAAGGTTTCGTCTTCGGTCCGCTTCGCCCGCTCCGGCCTTGCATATCACTGCGCGCCCGGAGAGACCCTGCTGGAAGCGGCGCGCCAATGTGGCGTCTATGTCCCAACCGCTTGCCAGCAGGGAGTTTGCGGTACGTGCCGGATCGCCAAGCTGTCCGGCGAAGTCGTCATGGATGACCTAGGCGGACTGACCTTGGAGGACAAATCGGCAGGCTATATCCTGGCGTGCTGCAGCCGCCCACAAGGCGACATTTTGCTTGATCTCTAATTCTACCCATCGCGGAACGAAATCGGGCAGCCTATGCGTTCAACGACCGAGCCATACTACTGCGACCGCAAGTGATTAGGTTTCGGAACCCGGATGGGCTCGCCCGATTTCTGGCGCAGCTCACGCTGGGCATCGCAAGCGACAAAAGTCCTACCCAGCAATACGCTTGAGCTATCATTCAGCCGTTGCATGGGATCGACCTCGGCACAAAGAGGCGCGGCAATTCGGCTCCAGCTACACCGTCGCGGCCGGATCAGGGGCGTTGCGGTTGAGATGAACCGCAATCGAATTACGGTTCACCAGGCGACCCGCGAGGACACGGTGTTCAAACGGTGCGGTGTCGCCAGCCAGCCTCTTCAAGAGAAGCTCGGCTGCCGTCGCCCCGATCAGATGCGCCGGCTGCGCGATGGCTGTGATACCTTGGGCCACGAACTGCATCCAGTCGAGATCGTCGAAGCAAAGCAGCGAAACCTCTCCCGGAATCGCAAGCTTCAGTGCGGATGTCGCCTCCAGAACGCCTGTCGACATCACACCGTCCGCGGTAAACAGGGCGGACGGCGCATTGCGCATTGTCAGTAGATCGAGTGCCTCCTTTCGTGCTGCCTCGCTGGAATAGACCGCCACGCGGCGGATCAACTGCGGATCCGGCGAAATGCCCGCAGCGCGATGGGCTTCGAGATAACCCAACAATCGTTGCCAGCTTGGATGATGGTAGCGAACGTCGGAGCTGGAGAGATCAGCGTTCGTCACAAAGGAGCCAACATCATCGCGTTGGTCCGGCCCGAGTTCCGCCAATATTCCGATGCGGCTGTGTCCGGCGGCGATGATCGCCGCTATGCTGCTACGCGTTACAGAAACGTTATCGACCACGACCGAATCGGTTTCCATGCCCGCCACGATGCGATCGAACTGCACGACGGGACAGCCGGCCGCGACTGCGTCACGAAGATGATCCGGCTTGTCCAAGAAGGTCGATGAGACGACTAAACCATCGACCTGCTTTTCCAACAGCAGCTGCACCGCCTCTCGCTCGAGTTCGGCATTTTCGTCACTATTCGTAACGATAACCCCGAAGCCGCCACGGCGCGCGACGTCCCCTATTCCGCGCAGCACGCTTGCATAGAATGGGCTTTCGATGTCGCCCACGACAACGCCGATAGTCTGGGTCTTACCGGTGATCAGACCTTTGGCCAGGCGATTGGGTCGATAACCCAGCGCAGATGCTGCGGCGCGCACCTTCTCCTGAACCTCGGGGCTGCTGTAGCCGTAGTCACCAAGCACGCGCCCAGCCGTGGCAGAGCTCACTCCAGCCCGGCGAGCGACTTCGATGATAGTTGCGTTTTTGGATCTTTGAGTCACCCAGCAAGTCCCGCCGACCATGCAACGTCGTGGCGACGAACTAGCGGCAGTTAGGCACGCCCCGCAAGGCCGAACACCGTAGAACCCGCCGCTGCGCACACCATTTGAATCACAGCACCTCCGACAGAAAGCGTCGAAGACGAGGGCTCTGCGGATTGTCGAATAGGTCTTCTGGTCGGCCTGCCTCGACGATCCGCCCCTCGTCCATGAACACGACCTGGTTCGCGACCTTGCGAGCGAAATTCATCTCGTGTGTAACGACCACCATCGTCATCCCGCCCCGCCCGAGGTCGGCCATCAAGTTCAGGACACCTTTGACCAATTCTGGATCGAGGGCGCTGGTGACTTCGTCGAACAGCATAATTTCGGGTTCGAGGGCGAGCGCACGCGCGATGGCCACCCGCTGCTGTTGCCCGCCCGAGAGATTGGCCGGCCGATGGTCCTTACGCTCCAGCAGTCCGACTTCATTTAGCCTCGCCAAGGCCGCGTCATTAGCCTCCTCGCGCGACATGCGTTTAACTTTGCGCAGCGCCAAGGTGATGTTGGCGAGCGCGCTACGGTCGGGGAATAGATTGAACTGCTGGAAAACCATGCCCACGCGCCGCCGGAGTTGGTCAGGGGTCTGCTTGTAGATGCTTTCGCCATCGAGCAGAATGTCACCGGCTCGACACTCTACGAGACGGTTGAGGCAGCGCAGCAAGGTCGACTTGCCCGATCCGGACGGACCGATGAGGCAGGTGACGGTCCCGGGCTCCACTTTCAGACTGACGTCATGCAGCACCTGGACGGCGCCGTAGGCCATGTCGATATTCTTGACCTCGATGCCGCCACCCTTGAAGCGTGTGGGCGCTGCTGCAGGCAACGTCGCTGCTCCCGGCACGACGGCTTCGGCAAGCTCGGCGACCTCCTTGAGGCCACTCTGCACGGCGGTTATTCGTTTGCCGACGCGCATGCGCGCGTCGATGTAGTTGACGAGATGGGTCAGCGGCACCGTGATCACGAGATAAAACACGCCGGCCAGCAACAGCGGCGACAAGTTGCCGGTCAGCACAGCCTGGTCCTGGCCGACGCGGAACAGTTCGCGTTCGGAGGCGAGCAGACCAAGGAAATAGACCAGGCTGGAGTCTTTGACATTGCCGATGAACTGGTTGACCAGTGCAGGTAGGACGCGACGGATGCCTTGCGGGATCACCACCAGGCGCATGCCTTGGCCATACGTCATACCGAGAGTGCGCGTGGCGTCGATCTGACCCCGCTCGACGCTCTGAATGCCGGCGCGGAAAATCTCCCCGATGTAGGCGCCGGCGATCAGGCTGAGCGCCAGAATGCCCAGCGGATAAGGCGATGGACCGAACAGATCTCGGCCCAACCGCGCGAAGCCTTGGCCAATGATCAGGATTGTGACAATGGCAGGAAGCCCACGGAAGATATCGGTGTAGACTCGGGCCAGGAGTTTCAGCGGCCGGTTCTCGGAAATCCCCATGACTGCGAGGACGATACCGATCAGCGTCCCGAAAAACGTCGAGGCAAGGGCCAGGATCAAAGTGTTCTTGAGGCCGACCATCACCATGTTTGGCAGAACTTCTGCCATCGCCTGGAAATCAAGGAAGCTGCGGGCGAAGGTATCGAACCAGCTCATATCAAGGCCATCTATAACTCGGCCGGGCACCGTTGCTGACGGGCCCGGCCGGAAACGAAAATGAATACGCGCGAATTTACTTCTTGGGCAGATATTGATCCGGCATCGGAGTGCCCGGGAACCATTTCTCATGCAGCCGTTTCCAGGTGCCATCGTCCATGGCCTCGCGCAGCGCCTTGTTGAGCGCCTCGCGGAAGGCATCGTTGCCTTTCTTGACCACGAACCCGGCCGGCGCATCGAAGGACGGCACGTTCATTGTTATCTTCAGGTTCTTATAGCGCTCCACATACTGCTTGGCGGACTCATAGTCAGTGAAATGGCCATCAATCGTGCCGTTATTCAGCGCCGCCACCGCCGTGTTGTTGTCGGGAAATTTGACAATGTCGCCCTTGAGGTTCTTCTCGGCATAGATTTCCTGCAGCGTTCCCTGGATCACGCCGATGCGCTTTCCGGCGGTGCTCTCATTGCTCGTCAGTGCCGGATCCGCCGAAATGATCGACAGGTAGCCGGCGAGATAGCCGTCGCCAAAATCCACGGTCTTCTTGCGCTGCGCCGTTGTGCCGATGGCGGCGACAGCGACGTCGAAGCGGCCGTTGGCAACGGACGGCAGCAGCGCCGAGAATTCCTGGCCGGTGAAAACGACCTGCTCCTCCTTGAACCCGAGCCGGCGCGCCACATCACGGAAGAGTTCGGCGTCGAAGCCGGTGAAGTTACCGTTGGCGTCGGTGAAGACATAGGGTTTCGCATCGCCCATGGTTCCGACGCTGATCACCGTCGGGTCGATGAGGTTGTAGGGGTTGTCCGCCGCGTTTGCCTGAGTTGACGAGGCCAACGTGCCAAGTCCTGTCAACAGCGCGATCGTCAGCGCCAAACCGGATTTCAAAAGTAGGCGCCTGCTCGAATTCGTGTGCATGTCTTCTCCTCTTACGATTGGCCGAACTCGGCCTTGCGATCCCACTGACGTCTCATCTATCAAAACGCTCTTAGACGGCGTTCGGTCAGGAAGGTGAGAACGTTATCATTTTCTCTAGCATTGTCCATTTCTCGCGTCAATTGTTTCGGAGAGTTTCGCAGCTAGATGGTTTTCCCGTCTTAAGCGTGGGGGATCTCCGGCGTCATCTTTCCTAAGTCGATTGCTGTCGCATGGCCGATTGCCCCGTAGTACCGGCAGGTAGCAGCCGCCGCGTCCGCGGCATGGCCGAGGATGTCTTGAGGCGCCTCTTTCTTAAGCAGGCCGAATAGCGTTCTTGCGATGAAGGTGTCGCCCGCGCCCAGGGTGTCGACGGGTTTGACCAACCGCGCCGGGGTGCGGTAAGAGACGGTGTCGCCGTGAAGCACCGCGCCGGCTCGACCACGAGTCACAAGAACCCACTTTGAACCACATGCAAGCAATTCGGCCGCGATTGCGGCCAATTCCTTGTCGTCGAGACCGTCACCCGAGACACAAGCCAGATAGCAATGGGGTCCAATCTCGCGTCGATGTCCCGGTTCCCGTCGCGTGGAAAAATCATAAGACAACAGTGACTTACTTGATACAGTGGCAACCCACGGGTCCAAACCGCTGGACTGGCCGATGTGGACGGCCTGAAAGCCCGAGAGAAAATCCAGATCTTCTTGCGTCGGCGTAAACACCGAAACTCCGAGATCGAAGTCCAGGAAAATCCGATCGGCGTTGCGGTGACCTATGAGGCAGTAAGCGGTCGGTCCCTCGAGGCGCCGTAATCGGGTGATGTCCACGCGCTCCGACGCCAGTGCAGTGCAGATAAGGTCCCCCGCCCGGTCTTTGCCGATCGCTCCGACATAGGCCGATCGCCCGCCGAAGCGGCTGACATAGACCGAGACATTGAGGCAATTTCCACCAGGATACATCTCGCCGCGAGCAAGATAACAATCGACCACGTTATCGCCTATCGCGGCAATCTTGACCATTGCAGGACTTTCAGTTTAAAGGGTGTGATAACGTTCGCACAATGGCTGCCCACCTGTCAATGTGGGCCGGCCAACGAGACGAGGAAGCTCATGATTTCCGCCCTGCCCGCCGACGTGGAACGCGCTCTGATCGCTACGGCGGGCACGCAGTTTTCGCACCTATTCCTCGTGGCATGCGGCGGTTCGCTCTCGATCATGATGGCAGGCAAATACTTCGTCGACCGTCACAGCGGCACATTCGCCTGCGACATCTACAACGCGGATGAGTTCGTCTGCCGAGCTCCGCGACGGTTGGGACCTGACGCGCTCGTTGTCCTTTGCTCGCAGACCGGCACCACCCGCGAAACTGTGCGAGCGGCCAATTATGCAAAGGATCGAGGCGCAACGACAATCGCCATGACACTCGACCAGATATCGCCCCTCGCGCTGGCGGTCGACCACGCAGTCGCCTACCAGGCCTCCTACACGACGGGCAAAGCAGTCGATTCAGCCTGCAGCAACTACGGCGTGCTCTACATGTTGCTCGCCGGCCTGATCGATGCTCGGGAGGATGCCGGGCTAACTGCCGATCTGCTGAGGAGCCTGAGCCATCTTCAGCCGGCGATCGAGCGTGCGCACCGGACCTATGCCGACCGGTTTCAGGCCTTCGCCCCCCGTTTCGCGCCGCGCAATGCGATCTACACTCTGGCCAGCGGTGCCAGCTATGGTGCGGCCTATTCGTACGCCATCTGCGTGTTGATGGAGATGCAGTGGTACGACTCGCAGGCCATACACGCCAACGAGTTCTTTCACGGCCCATTTGAGGTGGTCGACCGGGACGCTTGCTTCGTGGTCTTAGTGGGTTTGGACGAAACGCGGAGCCTTTCCGAACGGGCCCGCGATTTCCTTTTCAAGTACGGCAGCCGGGAAAACATCCTGGTGCTCGATGGAGCGGAACTCGACCTTCGCGGTATGTCCGAACACATCAAACCTTATCTCGTGCCCTTGGTCTTCTTCGACACGCTTTGGCGTTTTGCCTACGAGCTGGCCGCCCTGCGCGGCCGGCCAATGCTTGATGGCCGGCGCTACATGAAGAAGCTCACCGACTATTAGTTCCGCCGCGCTCTGCAGCCATCCAACAACTCCCAGCCCGGCTTCTGCGAAGAAGGATTTCCCTATGACTGCATCTGCAAAACCGCGCCAAGTCGTCGTTGTCGGCGCAGGCATCTTCGGCACCTCTTCCGCGCTGCACCTCGCTCGTCTTGGCTTTGATGTAACCATTGTCAATGACGGCGCGCCGGCCAACGGTGCATCCGGCCGTTCACTTTCCTGGCTGAACTCAGCGCGACGTGCCGACACTGCCTATCACCGCTTGAGGCTTGCAGGCATCGACCGTTATCGGACCCTGGCGGCCACAAGACCGGAAACCGCGTCGTGGCTTCGCTTTGACGGCGGCCTCACCTGGGATGCGGATGATGAGGCGAACCAGATCGCGTCCATCTGCCAGCTGGAGCAGGAAATTGGTTATGACGCGCTTCTGCTCGGCCCTGCCGAAGTTGGTGCAATGACGCCCGGCGTCAATGCCAATGCAATCACCCCGCAGGGCGCAATCTTCAATCCTGGCGAAGGATGGGTCGACCTGCCCTCCCTGATCGATCTACTACTCAATGAATTCCGCTCCCGCGGCGGCAAGCTTATCCAGGACGCTGGACGCGTGCGGATAGATGCCACAGGTGGTCGCGCGCGTGGCGTCATCACTGCCGATGGTGCGCCGATAAAGGCGGATGCAATGGTCCTTGCCGTTGGGCCAGCGACGCCTGTCATGCTTGCGGAGATCGGCGTCCGTGTCCCCGACGCCACGCCGATTTCACTTCTTTTGAAGACCAAGCCGACCAAGACCGAGCTCCGTGCCGTGCTGAATACGCCGCGCGTGGCAGTGCGGCCGACGCCGGATGGCGCATTTGTTTTGGATTCGGCATGGTCGGAGGAAGAAGTCGTGGTCAACCCGGACGGCACCTACACCGTGCACGACAAGACCATCAAAGGACTACTCGACGAGGCCAGTGCCGTGCTCGACGGCAATCCGCGGCTCCAACTCGCTACCTATGCTGTCGGCCCGAAGCCTATCCCCGGCGACGGCGAGCCGGTGCTTGGCTCAGTCGAGACCGTCGCCGGTCTTCACGTCGCCTTTAGCCACAGCGGCGCCACGCTTGGACTCATCGTCGGCGAATTGCTTGCCAAAGAAATCGCCTCCGGCAATCCGCACCCGATGCTTGCAACCTTCCGCGCCAACCGTTTCAGCTGACAGGGCATCGCGGCCGAGGTCGAACTGGCCAGATGGGCCGCGGGCCTGGGGAATCCTGGCAAGGTCGCTAAACAGCGAATTTCTGCCTCTTGCAGCTTCAACGTTGGACCGAGGGTGGTCAAGGCCAAGAAGCTGAGGTGCCCGGAGGAGCATCTCCAACCCGAATCCGAGCGTGAACTCGGCCGCGCCAGCCATCGAGATGAACACGCCCCGCGGCATACCGAAGGTCAGAAACGGCTTATCTTCGACCAGCGGGTAGAACCACTCCGGATAGGCTCGATGTCGCGAGGTCCTAGAGGTGGTAAGGTGGGACACGAACGTGCGGCGCGTCTGTCTGGCGCCAGTCTCGAAAGTATTGGCGACTACACCGCCAGCGCCCCTGAGCACCGATGTCTTGCAATGGATCACCCAGCAAACATTCGTCGCCAAGAAACAACAGCTTCGCTTCGTAAGCGGACGCATTGTACCAGTCGCAGGCAGCCGCGCAACGGTTCAAGCCCGACCTTGACTGGAAGCTGGAGAACGAACCATCCAAGAGGGGCGGCATGTTGAGACACTCGTGGCCTTGGACGAACGGTAGCGCATTGCGCCTGAGCGCACCGGCCTGATGGTGCTGCGCGGCTATGCCTATCTCAACCTGCGCGGTTCGGCGATGCAGAACAGACAAAAAGAGCCCGGCCGGTCTACCTTGTGGGAATCAGGTGCAGTGCAGACCTCCCGCCCTTCACGGCCGCGACTGACAGCTTGCGGTCAAAGCTCGCAAGTTGGCCGCCACGCGCCTTGGCGAGCGCGAGAAGATACGTATCCGTGACCTGTGCCGAGGTCAGGATTTTCGCTGCATCGATGTCGCCCGAGCCAACCAGGCTCACATCGTCGGGCCAGAAGCTGTGCCCGTGCAGAGCCCGCAACTTGGTAACGATTTGCGCAACGACGGCGGGCGAGCCGGGAGAATTGGGATATCTTTGGTTGCCGACGATGCGCAGGACGCCGTTTTCGGTGATGGGACACGTAGCCCATGCGGCGTTGCCGGCCTGTTCGAACCAGTCATGCGCGTCGTCATGGGCGACGTGGCCAGGATCGATCAGTGCGATCAGCACATTGACATCGAGCAGGAACGTCAAGGCAGTTCGTCTCGCAGGGCATTGACCGTCTCAAGCGTGACAGGCGGTGCATCCGGCCGAGGCGACAGTAGAGGAATCCCGTTGCGCTCGCCGCCGGCTTGAGGCCGGCGCAGCGAGCGCCGGGCGAGATCGGTGATGACCTCGCCGAGGCTGCGATCCTGCTGCCGGGCGATGGCCTTGGCCGCAACCAGGACGTCGTCATCGATCGCCAGTGTGGTTCTCATGTCGCCCTCCTGGTGCGCATCAATCATCACGCATCATATAGAGCAGCAACGTCGGGCACTCAAGCGGTGCGACTTCCGACAGCGGTGCGACTTCGTAGCGTCGTAAGCAGATGAGTTGTCCGGATTAGGTAGCACACGAGTTGTCCGATCACTCGTAAGCGAGTTTGGTTTCCCTCACCCTTTGACTACCGACAAAGTTGCGCAGGGCCGAGGGGACCGTTATGGCCGCGCTACCTAAGGGACGTGCCTTCCGGAAGCTTATCAGCTCGGGAGACTATCGGCAGAAGCTACGGAGGCTGCAGCAAGGACCGACGCACCCTTTTGGATGCGTCGGAGCAAAGGTCTACGCGTGGCGGATTTCCGTTCCCAGCACCTTCAAACATTCGCGAATGAACGCTGCAAGGGCCGTCCAGCCCTTTGCCGAAACCATCGTGCCATCCACATATGCCTCCGTTGGAGACAGGTCGATATAGGTGCCGCCCGCAAGCGTCACTTCGGGCTCGCAAGCCGCCAGTGCGCCGACCTTCTTGCCACGCACGACGCCGTCCACCGCAATCAGGATCTGCACGCCGTGGCAGATCGTGAAGATCGGCTTCTTGGTTTCGTGGAAGTGGCGCACCATCGCCTGTACGCGCTTGTCGGTGCGGATGTATTCGGGGCCACGGCCGCCGGCGCAGTAAACAGCGTGGTATTGGTCGAGCTGTTTTTCAGCGTCGGAGAACGTCTTGTTGATCAGTGCATAGTGGCCGAGCTTTTCGGTGTAGGTCTGATCGCCCTCGAAATCGTGCAGCGATGTTTTGATCAGGTCTCCGGCGCTTTTGTCTGGGCACACGACGTGAACGGTGTGGCCCACCGCTTCCATCGCCTGCTGGTAGACGAAGATTTCGTATTCCTCGGTGAATTCACCGGTCAGCATCAGGATCTTTTTGCCTGGCATAGTACTTCCTTTCCTGTGACAACGGCCGGGCGAGACCTGTACTCGCCTGGTAGGTTTGAGTTTCTAGAAGGGTGAATCGGGGAAGTAGTCTTCGTTGGCACTGGCCTGCGTGATGACCGTCAACGGCGGGTACGGGGACATCGGGACAGTCTCAGTCGAACGCCAGCAACAAACGGTCGCGGGAATGCTCGATATGGCGACGCATCGCCTGCTCGGCAGCGGCAGGATCGGCCGCAGCGAAAGCAGCCAGGATGGCCTCATGCTCGTCAAGCGCCTCTTCGGTGACGCGCGAGTGGAACATCAGGCGAAATATGTGGAAGTGGGTATGCTGGTGCGCCAGCGTCTCGCGCACGAGTTCGTTATTGGCGAATTCCATGACCTTGTCATGGAAAATGGCATCCTGGCGGGCGAAGTTGGAATACCGCAGCCGCTCGTCCTTGCCCTCACGGCGCGCCATGACGCCGGCCGATTTCTGAAGCTGTGCGAGCTTTGCCTCGTCCATGAGCACCGCTGCCTTGGCTGCACCATGAGGCTCGAGCAGCAGGCGAAGCTCGTAGAGTTCATCGAACCGTCGTTTCGTGATCTGCGGCGCAGCGCGGTAACCGATCAGATGCGTCTTCAGCACCAGGCCTTCGCCTTCGAGCCGGCCGAGCGCCTCGCGGATCGGCGTGTGGGATACGTTGAATTCCTTGACCAGGCTGTCGACGGTGATGCGCGAGCCCGGCGCAATCTTCAGGGACATGAGTTGCGCAAAGACCGCTTCGTAGACGTCCTCAACCAAGCTGCTGGAGCGCTGGATACGTCCGCCGGCGAGGTTCGCTTCGTCTACACTGGGTAAGTTCATGGCCTGCATGCATTGCCTCTTGACACATTGAGTTGGTAACACGATGCTCCGGCCAATGCAATCCTATATCCTATACGATTTTATAGAGGATATCATTTGCGGCAGCTAGGAGACAAAGCAATTGAATTTGCAGTGGCCCTGCTGGAACAGCGTGCCGCCTTGGCAGCCCGTGCTTCCTCACCTGCTGAACGGACAGCCAGCGTTGCGGGCGATGGTTCGGCACGTCGATACGCAACCGCGTTGCGAGACGCGTTTTACATAGAACCCGGCCTTTGGGCCGAGTTGAACGCCATCTCGCATTCCAATCCAGTCATCATCACAGGATGCAGGTCATGAGCCTTTTCGCTGCCCTAAGGCTGCCGCGCGAAATCCTCTTCGGGAACGGCCAACGCCACGTCATTCCGGTTGTCGCGGCGAGGCTCGGGCGTCGCGCACTCGTCTGCACCGATGAACGTTTTGCCGCAACGGGCCCGTTCGCAGAGATTGTCACGGGGCTGCGAGCCGCCTCGATAGACGTACTGGTGCATGATCGTGTGCTGCCCGACGTTCCTCGGGACACCGTTGCCGTCTGCGTCGAGGAAGCACGGAAGTTCGCGCCCGACGTGGTGATCGGCATTGGCGGCGGCAGTTGTCTCGACATGGCCAAATGCGCCGCGCTGCTCATCAGTCACGGCGGTCGGCTCCAGGATTACTACGGCGAGTTCAAGGTGCCCGGCCCGACGCTGCCGCTGATCGCGGTGCCGACGACAGCCGGCACCGGCTCTGAAGTCACCCCGGTTGCCGTGATCTCGGATCCGGATCGCACGCTGAAGGTCGGCATCTCCAGCCCGTATCTGATCGCGGCCGCGGCCATCTGCGACCCTGAGCTGACGATGACATGCCCGCCGGGATTGACGGCGATCGCAGGCGCCGATGCGCTGACGCACGCGATCGAGGCCTTCACCGCCGCCAGGCGGGGGACCGATCCCGGCCTTCCGCAGAAACATGTCTTTATCGGCAAAACCGCTTTGACCGATCATTTCGCCCTGCTGGCGATCAAGCTGCTTGGCCGAAGCCTTGAAACGGCATACCGCCGGCCCTCTGACGAGGACGCCCGGGCCGACGTGATGATGGGTGCACTTGCAGCCGGCTGCGCGTTCGGAACGGCCGGCACAGCGGCAGCGCACGCCGTACAATACCCGGTCGGCGCGATAACCCACACCGCTCACGGATTGGGTGTCGCCACCATCCTGCCATTCGTCATGAAGTACAACAGAACAGCCGCAGCGGCCGAGATGGCCGAGATCGCCAACGCGCTCTGCCTCGATGGAAAAGGCCGGACGCCCGAAGAGTTGGCCGACGCGACCATTGGCGAGGTCAGTCGGCTGTTTGGGGCAATCGGGATCACCCCCACGTTGGCCGAGCTGGGGCTGCCTGCCGACAAGCTCGATTGGACGGCGGAACAGGCGATCGGTATCGAGCGCCTCATCAAGAACAATCCGCGGCCATTCGATTTGAGGTCCATGCGACGTCTGGTCCAGGCCGCCTTTGATGGCGACCTCGCCAGCTGCGTCATGTAAACAATCGGGAATATCGAGATGAACACGTTTTCACAGGTTCTGTCGGATGATCAGGGGGTCAGCGACTTTCACACAATTTCGCACCGGCTGTATATTGGCGGCCAATGGCGGCAGTCCGCGGATGGCAGGGTAATTCCGGTCATTGATCCGTCGACGGAAGCCATCATCGCGGCCGTACCCGATGCGACCTTGGAGGACGCGGCCGCCGCCGTTGACGCCGCTGCCAAAGCAGCCCATGGCTGGCGGACAACGTCGCCGCGAAAGCGCTCCGAGATCCTCAGACGCTGCTTTGAGCTGATGACGGAACGATCGGAGGCACTGGCTACTCTCATCGCACTGGAAAACGGCAAGGCCCTGCGGGATGCCCGAGGCGAGATCGCTTATGCCGCGGAATTTTTCCGTTGGAATGCCGAGGAGGCCGTTCGCATTACCGGTGAATTCGGTACTGCGCCTTCCGGCACCAATCGCATTGTGGTCGACTACGAACCGATCGGCATCTGCATCCTGATCACGCCCTGGAATTTTCCTGCCGCGATGGCGACGCGCAAGATCGCGCCGGCACTTGCCGCGGGATGCACGGTGATCCTGAAACCGGCCAGTGAGACACCCCTCACCGCCTATGCGCTCGCCGCGCTCTACCAGGACGCGGGCGTTCCACCGGGGGTGGTCAACGTCCTGACAACCTCCAGTCCCGGGCCTTTGACAGCCGCCATGCTGGCCGATCCGCGGGTGCGCAAACTCTCCTTCACCGGTTCGACGAGTGTGGGCCGCGCTCTGCTGGCAGAGGCTGCCAGGCATGTGATCTCGTGTTCCATGGAACTCGGCGGCAACGCACCGTTCATTGTGTTCGACGACGCCGATCTCGAAGCGGCGCTCGATGGCGCAATGGTGGCCAAGATGCGCAACGCCGGCGAGGCCTGCACGGCCGCAAACCGCCTCTACGTCCAATCTGGCATCTACGAAGCCTTCTGCGAGGGCCTCGAGAAGCGGATGTCGTCGCTCAAGGTCGGCGCCGGCACCGACCCGGACACGGAATGCGGGCCTATGATCACGAAAAAGGCGATCGAGAAGATAGACCGCCTTGTCGTCGACGCGGTCACACGCGGCGCGCGGGTCTTGTGCGGCGGCTCAGTCCTGTCCGGACGTGGTTTCTTCTACCCTCCGACAGTGCTTCGCGACGTGCCGGGCGACGCAAAGATGGCGCATGAGGAGATATTCGGGCCGGTGGCGCCAATCTCCAGCTTCGAAACAGAGGCCGAGGTCATCGCGCGCGCCAATGACACCGAATATGGGCTTGCTGCCTACATCTACACGCGCGATCTGGCGCGCGGCATGCGGGTGGCCTCCCGGATTGAGGCCGGGATGATTGCTCTCAACCGCGGGCTGATGTCCGATCCGGCAGCCCCTTTCGGCGGCGTCAAGCAGAGCGGGCTTGGCCGCGAGGGAGGGCAGCATCACGGCATTGCCGAGTTCATGGAGGCGAAATACCTCGCCATCAGCATGTGAGCAGAAGAATGCAAGGCGATCCCTTTCGCATCCGCGACCACGTCGCGGATTTTGACGAAATCGTGCAGGACTTCGTTGATCGCAGCGAGGTCGCCCGCGCCACCATTGCGATGACCGCTGACGTGGCCTACGGACCGGATCCGACCGAGACCATGGACCTGTTCTTTCCCGCGGGCAAAAGAACGGCGCTTCCGGTGCACATCTTTGTCCATGGCGGCTACTGGAGAATGTTCTCCAAGCGCGACTATTCATATATGGCGACGACGATTACCCAGGCCGGGGCCATTGCCGTCATCCTTGATTATGCTCTGATGCCCAAGGTCCGAATGGCGAGGATCGTCGACCAGGTGCGCCGGGCCAAGCAGTGGGTGCTCGCCAACATCGCCGATCATGGCGGAAACCCGGCGGCCCTGACCGTCAGTGGTCATTCGGCAGGAGCCCATCTTGCAACGTTCCTGTTCGATGGGGCGCACACCCCCTCGAATGTAAGGGCAGCCCTTCTGTTGAGCGGGCTCTACGATTTGGAGCCGCTCCAGGATTCCTTTCTCGCCAACGAGATTGGAATAACCGACGAGGAAGTCGCCATGTTCACGCCGCTCGCCTGTCGGCATGATCCTCAAACCAAGGCGGTGGTTCTGGTCGGAGCCAATGAGACGCCACCCTTCCACCAGCAAGCCGATCGATTCAAAGCAAGCTTGCTGCGGCAGGGATCGTTGGTAACGTCGCATGTGCTCCCGAACCGCAACCACATGGACAGTGTCAGAGATCTCGGCCTGCCGGGGACCGGGGCTGCCGATTGCCTGGCAAAACTGATCGCCAAGGCCTGCTGACTAACTCGGGTTCTCGGGGCGGTTTGTTTTGCGCCACTCCTCGTACTCCCCGCGGGCATCGTCATGCAGCGGATAGTAACGTTGCAACGGGCCGCCCTCCATGAGCTTCACTCGTGAGAATTCCTCCCAATCATGATGCTTTTGTGATTCTTCGATCACCTTCGGGGCCATCACGACGGGAAGCACCACCACCCCGTCGTCGTCGGCGACGATGATATCGCCGGGGATCACCGTGACACCGCCGCAGGCAATCGGAACGTTGACGGCATTGGGATAGATGCTGGTCTGCACATGATAGTTTGGCGTCCAGCCGCGCAGCCATAGGGGCAGGTCGAGCTTTTCGACATTGGGCCGGTCGCGCATGCACCCATCGATGACGATACCGGCCCCGCCCCTGCCCTTGAAATACGTCGACATCATATCGCCGAAGACGCCCGAGCTCATGTCGCCGCGCGCGTCGACCACGACCACATCGCCCTCCTGCGCGTGATAGAGCACGTGCCGGTGCAGCTGTGTCTCCGGATCGGCATATTCTCCTTCGGTGAAGAGGTCCGGCCGCTGCGGCAGGAACTGCAGCGTCAGCGCCGGCCCGACGATCGACTTCCCGTGGTTTTGCGCCACCGGACCGACCATGTGCGGATTGCGGAAACCCATGTGGCCAAGCGTGCCGGCAACCGTCGCGGCGCCGATCTCCCTTAGCGCGTCGATCAGGTCTTTAGGCGGTCGCATGATGTCGGAAGTATGCGTCATTGTGGACTCCGATTGAATGGAACTACCAGTTCGTAACAGAACCGTCGCGGCGCTTAAGGTGAGGCGCTTCCCAGAAACGCAAACTCTGCGCCTGGACCGCAACTTCGTTGACCTCGACGCCGAGCCCCGGCAGATCGCCGACCGGGTAATCGGTCCCGTCGAGCCGTGGTTGCACGGGGAAGAAGTCGGAATTGTCGAAGCCCAGCTTTGTTTCGGGTGCCCTGGTCTCGAGCCACGCGAAGTTGGGTACCGCGGCAGCGAGATGCACAGTCGCGGCCGTGCACACTGGACCAAGGGGATTGTGCGGCATCAGGTCCACATAATGCGCCTCGCTCCAGCCAGCGATTTTCATCGCCTCGGTGAGCCCGCCGACATTGCAAACATCGATCCGGTTGAACTGATGGATGCCGCGCTCGATGTAGGGCAGGAACTGCCACTTGCTGGCAAATTCCTCGCCTATGGCAAAGGGGATTTCGGTCATCGTGCGCAGCGATTCATAGGCCTCCGGCGTTTCGGCCCGTATCGGCTCCTCGAGGAAATCAAGCACGCCGCGACCGAGCTTGTTGCAGAAGCTCGCCGCCTCTGCCACCGACAGCCGATGATGATAGTCGAGGCCGAGGACCACGTCGTCGCCCAGCGCCTCGCGCGCCTTGTTCAGCATACCCGCGGTAGCGCCGATGGACTCGCGCGGCTCGAAGATGTCCTTGCTGTTTTGCCCGAAGGGGAAGAAGCGGATCGCCTGCCACCCCTGCGCGCGAAGTTCGCGGGCCCGTTCGATGGCAACGTCGCCCTCGGCCTCGTCGCCGGTCGAGGCAAAGGTGGGAATGCGGTCGCGCTGCTTGCCGCCCAGCAGCTCGTAGACCGGCACGCCCAGCGCCTTGCCCTTGATGTCGTGAAGGGCGATGTCGATGGCGGAAATCGCCGCCTGAAGGACTCGCCCGCCTTCGAAGTACTGGCTGCGGTAAATCTCCTGCCAGATCCGCCCGATCTGCATCGGGTCGCGGCCGATGAGAAACTCGCGATAGTGCTCGACCGCGCCTGCCACGGCCCTCTCGCGACCGCTCAAGCCGCTCTCGCCCCAGCCGAAGATGCCCTGGTCGGTCTCGACCTTGACGAGCATCTGGTTGCGCGTTCCTACCCACACCGGATAGGGCTTGATCGCGGTGATCTTAAGCTTCTCAGTCATCCACGCCCACGTTTCACGCGCATTCGCCCTATCTCAGTTGGCCTTGAGGGCCATTTCAGTTTCGCCATCGAACAGATGCATCCGCTCCTGGTCGAACTCGAGCCAGATCTGCTCGTCGGGCGCGACGGCAATGTTCGGCGGCACGCTGACGTTGACGATGGCGCCGGACAGGAACGCCTGAACGAAGGTGACGTCGCCGGTCGGCTCCACCGTATAGGCTTTGGCCGGGACGCTGCCTGGCACCGCACTCTTGTGGAGCTTGATCGTCGAGTGACGTGCGCCGAGCACGACTTTCCGGGTCGTCGCTTTCGCCACCATCTGGGCATTGCGCGGTGAGAGCTCAAGGCGCCAGCCCTCGGCGCCGGTCAACACCGTGTTGCCGTTTGCCATCGATGCCTCTAACGGAATAAGGCTCATCGCCGGGCTGCCGAGGAAGCTGGCCACGAACATGTTCACCGGATGGGCAAAGACCTGCGCCGGTGAATCGTATTGCTGCAGGTAGCCGCCATTCATCACCGCCATCTTGTCAGCCATGGTCACGGCTTCGAGCTGGTCGTGCGTCACATAGATGATCGTCGCCTTGAGGTCCTGGTGGAAACGCTTGATCTCCGACCGCATCTGCACGCGCAGTTTGGCATCGAGGTTGGACAGTGGCTCGTCCATGAGGAACACGGCGGGGTCGCGAACGAGGGCACGGCCAAGGGCCACACGCTGCTGCTGCCCGCCCGAAAGTTCGCGCGGCTTGCGCTCGAGCAGATGCGTCATGTCGAGCACTCGCGCCGCTTCCTTGACCTTCTTGTCGATCTCGTCCCTGGGGAGTTTGCGCATCTGAAGCGGGAACGCCAGGTTCTTGTAGACCGATTTCTGCGGGTAGAGCGCGTAGTTCTGGAACACCATTGCGATGTCCCGGTCCTTGGGGTCGAGGTCGTTGACCACCCGCTCGCCGATGATGATGTCGCCCGCTGTGATCGGGGTCAGCCCCGCGACGAGATTGAGCGTGGTTGTCTTGCCGCAGCCTGAAGGCCCGACGAGCGCAACGAACTCGCCGTCATTGACCGTCAGCGAGACGTGGTTGACAGCTTTGAAGCTGCCATAGCTCTTGACGAGATCTTGGAGGACCACGTGGGCCATCGGCAACTCCCTAGTGCTTGACCGCGCCCTCCGTAAGGGCGCGTACAAAGTATCGTTGCAGGACCAGGAACAGCACCACCACGGGCACGCTCATCATAAAGCTGGCCGCCATCAGGCCCGGAAAGTCCGTCGTATTTTCCGAGAAGAAGCGTTGGATGCCGACCGGCAGGGTCAACTGCTCGTTCTTGGAGAGGAAGGTGTAGGCGTAGATGTACTCGTTCCACGCGCCGATGAAGGAATAGATTGCGGTGGCGATGATCCCCGGCGTCGAGAGCGGCATCACGATCATGATGAAGGCCTGGAACCGTGTTGCGCCATCGATGCGCGCCGCCTGCTCAAGCTGCACCGGGATATTGTCGTAAAAGCCCTTGAGCAGCCAGATCGCCAGCGGCAGGCCAAAGGTGAGATAGGTGAGTATCAGTGAGCCATGCGTGTTTATCAGACCGATCGCGCGCATCAGGATGAAGAGTGGCACGAGAAAGATCACCGCCGGGAACATATTGCGCAGCAGCACGGCAAAGAACAGGAAATTCCGGCCGGGGAAACTGAAGCGCGAAAACGCGTAGGCCGCTGGGACAGCCACGATCACCGAAAGGATTGTCGTGACGGTCGACACGAAAAGGCTGTTCCAGAAGAAGCGGAGGAAGTCCTGGCCGACGCTGTTCTGCGGATCGAGCAGTTTCTGATAGCTGGCGAGGGTAGGTTCGTCCGGCCACCATTGCGGCGGGAATTGCGTCGCCGCGAATCCGGACTTGATCGAGGTGATCAGCATCCAGATCATCGGCAACGCGGTATAAAGCAGCATGAACACGAGGAATATGCGCCCGGCCCACCGCCATCCGTCGACGCGCATGCGGCGACGGGTCTGGGCTCGAGGGGCTGTCTCGGCAATCGTGCTCATGCGCTCCCCTCTTTCCGCTCGTTGCCGCTTAACGCACGGACGTAGAAGTAGCCCAGCGTCATCAGCGTGAGGAACAGGAGCACCGAATAGGCCGATGCCACGCCCCAGCGCTGCCTTCCGAAGGCGAGCTCATAAATGTGGGTTATCCAGATATGCGATGCGTTCGACGGCCCGCCGCCCGTCATGATCCAGGGGATGATGAAGGAATTGAAGTTGGCCACCGCGAGCAGCAGCATCGTCACCACCGAGACGTTGCGCAAGTGCGGGAAGGTGACGTGCCAAAAGCGCTGCCATGCATTGGCACCATCGACTTTTGCGGCACGCAGCAATTGGTCGGGGACTGTCTGCAGGCCGGCCATCATCATGATCATGGCAAACGGAAACTCGCGCCAGATATTGACGACGATCAGGGAGGGCAGCACCGTGCTGACATTGTCGATGAAATTCGGCGGCTGGGCGGCCAATCCGAGGCCGACCAGCACCGCGCCGATGATCCCGAAGTCCGAATGGTAGATCCACTTCCAGATGTAGGAGGCGGCGACGGCGCTGATGACCCAAGGGATGATCAGGACGGCGCGCAGGACACCACGGCCGATGAAGTCGCGGTGGAGCGCCAGCGCTGTGGCAAACCCCAGGACAAAGGAGATGAAAGTTGACCCCAGAGTCCAGATCAGTGTGTTCCAGGTGACTTTCCAGAACACCTGACTGGTGAGGATGGTCGTGTAGTTGTCGAAGCCGATGAAGGTCTTGTCGCGGAGTTGCAGGCCAGGCGGTGTCTTAAAGAACGACAGCTCGACCGTGTAGTAGATCGGATAGGCGATGACGATGAGCATCACGGCGATCGCTGGGAGCACGTACGCGTAGTCCGCGCGATGTTCCCAGATCTTCCGCAGCGCGCCGGACCAACCGGGTTGCAATCTTCGGCGAGCCTCGGCCTTGCCGGTCACGATCGTCACTTATGGCGTGCCCTTTTTCTTCGGAACGAGGCGGCTGCGCCAGCGGCGCAGCCGGTCTAGGTCGTAGGTGTGGCCTGGACTAGAGTCCGCCCATCAGGTCTTTTACCTTCTTGGCCGCGTCGTCCGCTGCCTCGTCGACGGTCATCGCTCCGGTCAGGGCATTCTGCAGCATGTCCGGGATGATGATGTTCATGATCTCGGGGGCCTGCGGCAGAGCTGGGAACGGGATGCCGTATGGCAGCATCGAGGTGGTGACGTCGAGGAACTTGATGTTGTCCAGACGTTCCTTCATCCACTTGGTCTTGAAGCCGTTGAGGTTGCCCGGGTTTGATCCGGCGTAGGCCATCTTCAGCGACCATTCAGGGCTCGTCCACATGCAGATGATAGCTTTCGCAGCCGGCTCGTCTACCTTGCCGCCCTCGACATATTCGGGCTTCAGGATGTGAATGTTCGAGCCGCCGAACACGACGGCGCGCTTGCCGTCGGGGCCAGTTGGAATCAGGCCGTAGCGCATGTTGTCGATGACCGTCTGCGCCTTGTCCTTGTCGGTGCCCGTCGCCTTTTTCTGCAGGTCGAGCATGACGTTGTAATCGGACGGGTGCGAGATCATCATGCCGAGCTGGCCGGCGACGAACAGGGGCTGGTTATCGGCCTGCTGGTTGGTGAGCGCCGAAACCGGAACCGACTTGTCGCGAACATACATGTCGTAGGAGGCTTGCAGCGCCGCCTTGCTCTGCGGGCTATCGAGCTGGACCTGCTCATAGGTCGGGTTTGCCGTCGCTTCGTCGAAGACGCCGCCGCCATAGGCCCATAGCTGTGGCATGAAGCGGTACGGCGTATTGCCGGCATTCTTGCGCGCCACGAGGCCGTAGCCGGCAATGCCGAGCTTGTCGTGGATCTGCTTGGAATATTTGACGACGTCGTCCCAGGTTGCCGGAGCCTTGTCTGGATCGAGGCCCGCACGCTTGAAGATGTCGGCGTTCCAGATGAACGCCATCGTCTCGTTGTTGGTCGGAATGCCGTAGGTCACGCCCTCCCAGGTCACTGCCTTCATGGCGCCGGGCCAGAAATCCTCGGTCGAATACCCCACATCCTCTGGCTTGAGCGGCTGCAGATAGCCCTTTGAGGCGAACTCGGTACCGCCCAGGATCTGCAGGCGGACCGCCATAGGCGCGGCATTGCCCAGGAGCGCCGTGCGGAACTTGTCGAGAAGGTCGTTATAGGTGAGGGCTTGTTCCTCGAGTTGGATGTTCGGATAGGTTTTGCGGAAGGTCTCGAAGAAATCCTTGTAGTACTGGCGCAGGAGGTCGGGGTCGCCCTCGAACACGCCCTGATACGAGAAAGTCAGTCGCCCCTTGTAGTCGAGCGGGGTAACCTTGGCGCAATCGGCAGCCGTGTCAAAGTCCTGTGTGCCGGCGATGGAGCGCACATATTCCGGCGACCACTTGCTCAGATCGACCGGTGGCGCACCCAGCGCCGATGTAGACGTCAGGGATGCCATCAAAGCAGTGGCGACAGTGCCGCGCAGGACGGCACTGCCGAGCGCAATTCTCGTCATAGGTATCCTCCCTGGTTCTCCCATGCCGCCCTAGAGCGGTCCTTGCTCGTTTCGATCGCGAGGATGCTTCTGTCAGCTCAGTGTATCCTCTCGATCACTTGGTACGTTTTCAGATCATGGATTGCCTGTCAACGCGCAGAATCGTACATTGTTTGCGAAAGCCGTGTGTGATATCGGGCAAGGTATGTATTAAATTGGGGAGCCCGGCCTTGGCCGAAATAAGCGATTTCAAAGCGATGCCGCCGGTGGGGACCGATCCCATCGGGGCCTCCAGCGAGGGCACCTCGCTTTATGAATTGATCAGGGAAGATATCATCGAGGGACGGCTCGCTGCCAACGAACGGCTTGTCGTCACCGATCTCGCCCGGCGTCACGGCACTTCGACCAATCCTGTGCGCGAGGCCCTGCAGTTGTTGCGCGGCGAAGGGTTTGTCACCTTTGTCGCCAACCGCGGGGCGCGCGTGCGACCCATTGATCAGGATTTTGTCCGGGATATCTACGAGATCGGTGTTCTGATCGAGCCAGCCCTGACACGATGGTTTGTGAATATGGCTACCGGCGAGGACATCGCCGAACTCGAACGTCTCCAAGGCCTGATCGAAGAGAACAATTTCGCCGACACATTCAGGCATAGTGAGCTGGATACCGCTTTCCACACCGTGATGTACCAGCGGCACTACAACCGCCACGCCGCCGAGCTTTGGTGGAAGCATCGCGAAGTGCTGCGAGCCGTGAGCCGTCGTTTCAATTTCACGCTGGCGCGACGTGCCGCGATCATGCGCGAGCACCGCGAACTCATCGCGCTTGTGAAGGCGGGAGAGGCCGACAAGGCGGCCGAACTCGTTTCCCGCCATGTCGAGGGTTCGGGCCGGCATATTCTCGAACAGATGCGAGCGCGCAACGCCGCTCGGGCCGGATAGAATGTCCAGTCCAGAACATCGTTAGCTGACCATTTTCAGGCAAAGGCAGTTGAGATGAAAATCACGAGCATTCGGCCGTGGCTGATCAAGTCCGATGCTTCTTACTGGGGAGAGTTCCTGTTCGTCGAAGTGACGACCGACGAGGGAGTGAGTGGCTGGGGAGAGATCACCACCACGACAAGGCTCGCCAACCGCGCTCTCTGCACGATCCTGCGGCAGATCGGCGTCGCCGTGACAGGCGAGGATCCGGCGCGTATCGAGCATCTCTGGCACAAGATCTTCCGCAGCTTCACCTACATGGGAAGCCGCGGCGCCGCCGTCGAATGCGTGAGCGCCATCGATATTGCCCTCTGGGACATCCGGGGCAAAGTCCTCGGCAAGCCGATTTACGAGCTGCTTGGCGGGCCGGTACGCGATGAAATCGCGCTCTACACCCATCCCAACCAGGCCAAATTCACCAGCAAGGAGGCTGTGGTCCGCGAAATTCTAGACATTGTCGAGTCCGGACACACTGCGCTCAAGTTCGATCCCTACCCGCACCAGGGCCGCAGCGCCGATGGCCTGCCCCGCGAACAGCGAGACGGCTACCTCGATGGCAGCATGACCCGCAAGGACGAGCGCGAAGCCGCCGAACTCACGGCTCTGATCCGCGAAACGGCAGGACCCGATGTCGACATTCTCATCGATGCGCACGGCCGCTTCGACGTCCCCACCGCCATTCGCCTCTGTCGAAGCCTCGAGGAGGCCGGCCAGATCGACTGGTTTGAGGAGCCCTGCCCGCCCGAGAGCCTTAACGCCCTCAAGCAGGTGCGTGAGAAGGTCAATACCGCCATCTCGTGGGGCGAGCGCGGCCACACGAAGTGGGATTTCGTGCCGGTACTCGAGAACAGGCTCGCCGACTACATCATGCCCGACGTTACCTGGACCGGCGGCATTACCGAACTCAAGAAGATTTCCGCGCTGTGCGAAGCCTACTACGTGCCGGTCTCGCCACATGACGCCGCGGGACCGATCAACGTGGTTGCGGGAGCGCAGGTGATGATGACCGTTCCCAACTTCTACAAACTCGAAACATCGGAGTGGAACCTTGGCAAATACGATCACCTGATCGACAGACCACTCGACATTTCGAACGGCAGCCTCAAGCTGACGTCGAAGCCTGGTCTCGGTATTGAGATGGACCGCGACTACTTGCAGGCCCACGAGATTGAGCTGGGCTAGCAACACTCTATGCCGGCCCAGGGTGCGGGACGACAAGCCGAAAACGAGGATAAGTCATGGCAAAGACAGGTGGCGCCGACGAAGCGCTCAATCGGGTAAACGCGAACTCCAAGCCATCCCAGCTTCGCATCACCGACATGCGGGTAGCCGAAATCGTCGGCGCGCCGTTCACCTCAACCCTGCTTAAGATTTACACCAACCAGGGCATCGTCGGGCTTGGCGAGGTGCGCGACGGCGCCAGTGCCACCTACGCGCTGATGCTGAAGAGCCGGCTACTTGGCGAGAACCCTTGCGACATCGACCGCCTGTTTCGCCGGATCAAGCAGTTCGGTGGCCATGGCCGGCAAGGCGGTGGCGTCTCGGCGGTCGAGATCGCGTTGTGGGATCTCGCCGGCAAGGCCTATGGCGTTCCCATCTACCAGATGCTCGGCGGCCGGTTTCGGGAGAAGGTGCGCGTCTATTGCGACACCGACGCTACCGTGCCGAGCGGCACCGAGACCGGCAAGCGCCTCAAGCAGCGCATGGCGCTCGGCTTCACCTTCCTCAAGATGGATCTGGGGCTGATGCAGATCGCGGATGTACCCGGTGCGGTCGTCTCCCCTGCCGGTTCACTTGAAGGGTACCGCATCCATCCAGGCCGCGGCCCGGTCAAGACCATGGAGGAGCGGCGCGCCCGCAATGCCGCTTACGATTTGCATAACGTCCCCCATCCGTTTACCGGCCTCCACTTTTCCGACAAGGGCCTCGACCTGCTTGAACAGTACATTGCCGAGGTTCGCGATGTTATCGGCACGGATATTCCGCTCGCCATTGACCATGTCGGCCACATCTCGCTGCAGAACGGCATTCGGCTCGCCAGGCGGATTGAAAAATACGTGCCGGCCTGGCTCGAGGATGTGATCCCGTGGCAGTACACCGAGCAGTTCCGGCAACTGCAGGCCGCCACCACGGTGCCGATCTGCACCGGCGAGGACATCTACCTTAAGGAAGGCTTCGAGCCTCTGCTCAAGAGCGGCGGCCTCTCCATTATCCACCCGGACCTGCTCACCAGCGGGGGCATCCTCGAGACCAAGAAGATCGGCGACATGGCCCAGGACCACGGCGTCGCAATGGCCATCCATATGGCCGAAAGTCCGATCGCCGCAATGGCCGCGGCACATGTCGCGACCGCGACCGAAAACTTCATGGCGCTCGAATACCACTCTGCCGATGTCGACTGGTGGGACGATATCGTCACCGGCGTTCCCAAGCCGCTCGTGAAGGACGGCTTTATCACTGTTCCGGACAAACCTGGCCTGGGGATTGACGACGTCGTCGACGAGGTGATCTCGCAGCATCTGCAGCCGGGTGTCACCGGCATCTGGCAGCCCACGGATCACTGGGACAATGAGTATTCCTGGGACCGTATCTGGAGCTGAGGCGAAAAGAACCGAAGATGAAGATTACCGATCTCCGCTGCGCCGTCATCGGCAAACATCCCATCGTCCGCATCGTTACCGACGAGGGCCTCTATGGCCTTGGCGAAGTCGAGTTCACCAAGACCTATCTCAAGCCTTGGGTGCTGCATTTCCGTGAGGCGCTGATCGGCGAGGACCCTACCGACGTCGAGCGGGTGATGCTGAAGATCCGCCAACGCGGCTCTTTCAAGCCCTATGGCGCGGCGGTAAGCGCTATCGAGCATGCGCTGTGGGACATAGCCGGCAAGGCCGCAGGCGTGCCGGCCTACAAACTGCTCGGCGGCAAGGTGCGCGACAAGGTGCGCGTCTATAACGGCTCGATCCGCCAGAAACGAACGGGGGACCGGCCGGAGGATTACGCCGCTGACGTGAAATGGATGATGGAGCAGCCGCAGAATTTCTTCATGATCAAGCAAGGGATCTCGTTCCACTCCAACATGAAGGACACCATCGAGGGCTTCCATTACGGCGTGACGCAGAAGAAGGCTGGCTATCACGGTGCCATGGATCAGGGCGTGATCAGCGAGCGCGGTTTCAACCACATGCTCGACTGCGTGATCGCGATGAAGGAAGTGCTGGGCGACAAGGTCAGCCTGGCGCTCGACTGCGGCCCGGGCTGGATGCTGCCCGATGCAATCAAGTTCGCTCGCGCGGTCGAGAAGTACAATTTGATGTGGCTCGAGGACATGCTGACCGGCGACTATGTGCCGTGGGTCAATCCGCAGGCCTATCGGGAACTGACCACCTCAACCTCGACGCCAAATCATACCGGCGAGCAGATATACCTGCGGCACAATTTCAAGGAGCTGATCGAAACGCAAGCGGTGCGCGTCATCGGCCCCGATCCGGCCGATATTGGCGGCATTGCCGAGCTCAAATGGGTCGCCGAGCACGCCTGTATGCACTCGATCCTGATGGCACCGCACGGCACCGCGAACGGCCTTCTCGGCCTCGGCGCGCTGATCAATGTCTGCGCCACCCTGCCCGCCAACTTCATTGCCTTCGAATACCCGAGCGCCTCCGACCCCTGGTGGGAGGACCTCGTAATCGGCCTGCCGTCGCAGATCGTGAAGGACAGCATGGTGGACCTGCTGGAAGCGCCGGGGCTGGGCCTCGATATCGACGCCGAAGCAGCCAGGAAGTATCTCCGGGAAGAGGATGCAGGCTTCTTCGACTGAACCATGCTTGCGCCACCCTGCACCATGCGGGACCGCTTCACGCAAATTGGCATCCAGAATGACCGTTTCGGGGCTGGACGCGGACTGGCAGCTTTTCAGCAGCGGAGGTCCAAAGCTGACATTCAAAGCGGTGCATCCTGAAAGCAACTAACGACGCGGGGAAGGATACTGCTCGCCTGTACTCCGGCTTCCAACCGAACTACTTCGTTGGCAGTCCCGCAGCGACGAGGTCGGCTACCTGTCGATCAATCACTGCAGAATTGATATGGAACGTCATATCGCGCCACCGCGTGGCCTTAAGCCACGGCTGCATGGCAAGCGCCTTGAGGACTTCACTGCGTGCATCGTCAGTTTTTCCAAGATGGACATCGTTGATGGCACGTAGCAGCGGAACGGTGAGCAGGAAGTCTGACGCCTTCGTGATCAGTGCAGCAGATTCGGCGTACTTTTCGATATCCGTCAGGGCATTTGCCTTCATCACGAGATAGTAATCGGCGAAGTTTGGATCGTTCCTGAGCCCGTATTCTGCTCGCTCAATGGCCTTGTCTGTCAGGCCGCTGAAGCGGGCTGCTGATGAAAGGTCGCCGATGAGAAACGCGTCTCCGGGCGAAAGCGCAATCACCTCGTCGGCCCTGCGCAGAGACAGATCGAAGTTGCCCTCATGAGCGCTGACGTAGACGTTTGACCACAAACAGCTTTTTCTTGCGTCGGGTCCGAGGTTGGCCCGCGGAAGAACCTTTGCTTCCAGTTCGGACGCCATGCGCCAATGTTCGTCAGGCTTTTCGTCAAAGCCGAGGTTGGCCGCCAAGACGTGATCCCAAGCCAGTCCGCACGATAACAGCGACGAGTCGGGAAATTTGGCCAGGCCCTCAAGAATTATGTCCGTCGCCTTTACCAGGCTCTCGGGCGTAAACTGCCCAAAGAAGAAATTGGATCGAAGGAAGAAGTCGTACTCTTCGAGATCCGGTGTGTCCTTTTCCCAGACCTTCTTGTATTCGATATCGTACATTTTTCCGCGCTGGCCACCGAGCGTACCAATGATGCGTTCGATCGCCTCATCCTGAATCACAAGGGGATCGCTTCCCGAGCGATCGAACTTTTCCGCCCAGAGATTTTCGCCTGTGCGCGCGTCGATCAGCTGCGCGGTGATCCGCACCCGCTCCGTCTCCTTCCAGATGCCGCCCTCGATCACGTAGGCCGCGTTCAACTGTTGGCCGATCTGGCGGACATCGGTTGGCTTGTCCTTGTAGACAAAGGTAGAGCTACGCGAGAGCACCTTAAGTTCGGTGACGCCTGCCAGCATCGAGATCAAATTGTCTGTCATGCCGTCGCTGAAATACTCCAGCTTCGGATCGCCGCTCATGTTCTTGAACGGCAGAACCGCAACGGTCGGGATACCACCCCGGTCTATCTCGCGCTTTGTTCCATAGAACTGCCACCACGCCAGGACCGCTGTGACTGCTAAGACCAGCACCAGGAAGCTCGCCACGGCTGGCAGCCGCGAGCGGTTGCGGCTCGCGCGCCTGGGCCTAGCCTTGCCGCCGATCGTGACACGATAGGCCTCCACCGGCTCCGAGATGTTCTTGACCTTCTGCGGGCCCATCGACTGAAAGCCGAAAGCCAGCTTCTTCTCAACCTCGCGCGCGACCTTTGCAGACACCCAGATGCCGCCAGGCTCGGCAAGTTGTTCTAGTCGCGCCGCGATATTTACGCCCTCGCCAAACCGATCGTCACCCTCGACAATCACCTCGCCAAGATTGACGCCGATGCGCACTTCCACGCGCTTGTCTTTCGGCAACGAGGCGTTTCGCTCGGCCAGCCCACGTTGCAGCCAAACCGCGCATTCCATCGCCTCGACGACAGAAGAAAACTCCGCCAGCAGGCCGTCGCCCATCAGCTTGAAGATAGTGCCATGATGACGCGCTACTGTCGGTTCGAAAAGTTCCTTATGATCGGCGCGCACCCGTTCATGCGTACCCGCCTCGTCGCGCTCCATCATGGCAGAGTATCCGACAACGTCAGCAGCAAGGATGGCGGCGAGCTTGCGGTCCATTTCGGAGCACTCTGTCGGCGGCCAACCTCGGAGGCGAGGTGGCAAACCCTCCCGGTTCCAATCAGTTTCGCCTATCAGGACCTTACCCGCAAGCGGCTGCCGGTTACGAAACGACTTGATTGGGGCCGGACGCGGACTGTCGGCTATGGGAGAATCCGCCCGACTCCTTCCGATAGGCGAAAGTCGCTCTGGAAAAGCACCGCGGGGTCTTGAAATGGCACGACCGAGCCGGCGGGCGCATCGGCTCGGACTATTCCGCGTGGGAGCGCTCTAAGTCTCGATCGGGCGGAAAGTGGTCGCACACGGGAGCGGCCTAAGTAGGCTCATCTGCGCCAACAGGCGACTTGTGGATCAAGCTTGGAAGGCGGCTCCACCGACGCTTCGACACTAGGCCCAAATTAGCCCTCGCCGATGCTCCGGCTGCGCCAAAGGCTTGTTTGGATGCTTCAGCTTGGACCTGGTGGCTTGGCAACCGGGGGCAGTTCTAAACCGGTCGGGCGCGGCCAGACTTTCGAGTTTCAAGGTAAGCCGCCATGGATTTGCAATGATCTCCACGACGAAGCCATAGCGCTGGTTGCTCGCGCAACGCTAAGGGCGTCCTGGTGGCTGCTCCTGCGGAAACTTGTCTTCATGGACGATTGCCCCGGCCCGCTCAAGATTGCCTCTCACCTCGAAACCGATCCAGTGTCCGTCCATCAGGTGCGTTTGTCTCGGACAGGCGAGGAAATAGTTCCCCGCCTGCTGGGCAACAAAGTTGAGTTGTCTCCTCTCATTAATTTTGATCCCCTCTAGCGGCGCGGTGTACGCCCCCCAAATCGCATCCTCAGCCTCCAACTTCACTGGCATCTCTGACGGAGCATAAACCCTGGTCACCATCAGACCGTGCCTGAAATTCGAGGAGCCATTGATGAACTCGATCTGGACCGACCATTCTTCTGGCACGATGATCGTGAGATTGCCGCCCCAGTAGCCGTTGAAGTCGATAATGTCGGTCCGGTTGTTGTCCCTGCGGTACCGCTCGACTTGGTTCCAATCGGCGACAATCTCGATAGCCACCGTCTTCGCTGCCGGATCGTTTTTGATCCAGCTCGGGACGAAAGGCTTCCCAGCCAGCGCAATTCCAGGCAACAATCCAAAGGCGAGAAGGGCAAGGTGGGCAAAGCGCGCCATCGCAATCAGAGGCTCCTCCCGAGCGGAGCGGCCGAGCTAAAGCGACCGCAATCGAAGTCGACTAGGCCCATCCTTCAACGACGAGAATACCCCCAAAACAAGATCCACACCAGCAAACCCCCTTTGGCGGAACGGAACAAAACTCGCCGTCGCCGGAGTCGCCTCCAAGTGAACGCCCCACCTCGCGCAGGCCGATGTCTGCCGCCGAAAAGCGAAGGAGGGGTAAGGTTATCGCGCCAAGCTGATCGCCGCTCGGCAAAGGTCTGTTTCGCGGCCTGGAGCCGTCGGTCTGCTTCGGATCAGCGGCTGGCCAAAGCCGACGGAGCTTGTCGGAAGCTCCCGAGCAAATGCCGGCTTCCTGATTTCCATGCCCGGAAGCGAACCGTCACAAATCCGCCATCTCAGGCATCACCTAGCAGACGGCCGGTTCGCCTTTTCGACTGCATGGGGTGTATGAAGCACCCGACGCCCCCACCCCTACCTCTGAAAATGCCCCAACCCGTTCTCATTGAGATAGTCCACCGTCATCACCCGCGCGCGAAGGCCGCCGGGGGAACCGACGAACTTCACCGATGACAGCGAGCCGGTCGGCGCGTTCTCTCCGCGGGGCGTGAGGGCGTAGGTGTCGCCGTCCCAGTGCTCGAGCGTGAACTGCATGGGCTTGGGGCCGAGTTCGAGTATCAGCTTGTCGCCATCGGCCCGCACGGTGGCGGTGTCGAAATAGTTGCTCGTATATTGGCCCTCGTAGAAGGATGGACTGCGCGCCTTGGCGGGGTTCGTCGGCCTGTCCTCGCCGGCGAGGTCGCCCACCGGCTTGTAGTAGGCCATGAACCGCGGCTTGATGTAGGGATACCAGTCGCGGGTGACCTGGCCATATTGCACGATGTCCATGAAGCTGGCGGCGACCGCCTCGGCGGCGCCGACGGGGGAGCCGTTG
Source organism: Mesorhizobium sp. M0106 (assembly GCF_040322715.1). Lineage (NCBI taxonomy): Bacteria > Pseudomonadati > Pseudomonadota > Alphaproteobacteria > Hyphomicrobiales > Phyllobacteriaceae > Mesorhizobium > Mesorhizobium sp. M0106. The sequence goes on from NZ_JAMYUA010000004.1 coordinate 286,111, forward strand.
GTGAGCACGACGATGCCGACATCGGCCGAGGGCAAGATCTGGAAGGTGGTGCCGGCGCCGAGCAGGAAGGCGCCGGAATGGCCCATGGTGGTGCGCCCATTGGCGTTCACCCCCACATTGAAGCCATAGCCATAGGAGCTGGCCCGCGTATCGGGCGTCTCGCCGCGGTAGGTCACGCTCTGCGGTGTGATGGCGGGCTGCAGGATCTTCGGGTCGATCATGGGCTGGCCGTTATAGGTGCCGTCGCCAAGCAGCAGGATCATCCACTTGGCAAGATCCTGGACGCTGGAGGAGACGCCGCCCGCCGGCGCCTGCTGGTCGGGGTCGCGGTCATAGAGCGGCTCGAACACATTCTCCGCCACGCGCGCATGCAGCAGGGCGCGGTTCTTGCCGGCGGCAATGAAGTCCTCGTGCCGATAGCTGCTCGAGCGCATGCCGAGCGGATCGAACAACAGGCTCTTGGCCAGCGGCTCCCAAGGCTGTTTCTCGGCGTGGGCCACTGCCTCGGCGCCGACCGTCGTGCCGAAATTGGCGTAGTGATAGGAGATGCGGAAGGGATCGAGCGGCACCATCCACAGGCTCCCGACGATCTGCTTGCGCTGGAAGCCGAGATCCTCGAGTTCGTCGCCCGCCGCCATCGGCAGGCCCGAGCGATGGGCGAAGAAATCGCCGATGGTGGCGTTGCCCGAGACATACTCGAGATTGAGGCGAAAGCCGTCCCAGACCTTGCCAATCGGGGTATCCCAGTCGAAGCTGTGGTCCTTCGTCATGGCGATCGCGGCCACCGTGGCCGAGATCGACTTCGACACCGAGGCGACCTGGAAAATGGTGGTGCTGCTGACCTTAGAAGTGTCGTCCCGGTTGTCGCGAAGGCCATAGCCCTCGTCAAAGATCATCTTGCCGCCATGCACCACCGCCACGGCGAAGCCGGGAACGTCGGATGCTTCCTTGACTTTCTTGACGATGTCCGGCAGCGCGGCCAGCGCCTTCTCGACACCGCCGGGATACAGCTGCACAGCATCCTGCGGCGGCGATGGCCCAAGCTCCGGCACGTAGGACTGCGCGGCTGCCACGGCGGGCAGCATGGTAACAAGGGAAAGTACCAGGAGAGCTGCGACCTTCTTCATTGCATGTCCTCAAACTTGCACCGGCAGATGATCGGACCATACGCGGCAAGATGAAAGATGGTTGCGGCTATTTTCCAATGAAATGTTTAAGTTCAAAGATCAGACAGAGACGGCGGCTGCGTGTCATGTGATTTCGGAGTGGTGAAGTATCCGTGTTACCTACGCGCCCGGCAATGGGATGGGATTGGGCGGGAGAACGTCAACTTTCCAAGCCCGAGCGGCAAATGGCATCCGATCACGAGTTGTTCGCCAACGGGCTGGCGGCCAACCAGAAAGTCATCGAAGCCAATATATGGCCCATCGCGGGGCCCTATGGCCTGCTGCACGGGGTCCGATGGCCGAGGGGCCGGGACGCTTCGTCTTCACCGATCTTGCCTGCGGCACGGGGCCGTTTGCTGTCCGTCCGGTTATTGCCGCGGGACCAGTTAAAGCCGCCGTTCGGCTCACGTGAAGAGTTTCGGGCGCCGGCAGGCGTACGAAAGTCCCCGAGGAAGGAACCCGCGGGCCGCAGACGATGGCTATGGGGATTTCGGATTTCGGCAGACGTCGGCGATGGCGTGACCGCCGTCGGGAAGCGCTGGGGTGAATGCGGACAGACCGCTTCGTTGCGCCCCCGCGCGGTGTTGTCGGCTTGGTCGGCAGCTGGACGCGACCTCTTCAGCATCGAGGATCATCATGGACGTGCGTCGATCCGTTGCCGGAGGCTGAGTGCCTGCAGCTGAAGGCTGAACCATCCCATGCCGGGTCATGGCGTGCTGCTCCCGGTCGACCGGGAGCCGTGTGGTGGTCTGCGCGGTTACCTCCACCGTTCAAACAGCTCGATGACGATCATGCGGCCGCCGCAGCACGGGCACGGCGGGCGGAAGTCGTCCGGTTCGTCGGGGTCGCCGTCGTCGGGCGGCGCGGCAGGGGCAGTCGAGGATCGCCCTCACTGACCCTCCTGGGTAAGTTGGAAGATACTGGCCGTCCGAGCAGGACCAACGTTAGTTAGCTCACAGTACGTGAAAGAAGCAAAAGAACCCGGTTGCGGCGGAAGAAATTCCCCCTGGTGCTTCCATGCGAGGCAGGTTTTGATCGTGTCGAAAGATTTTTGTTCTCGGCGTTCATCGATGCGGCCATCGATAAATACAAGAGAAATTACATGCGCGGTTGCATTTAGAGATTGAGGATCTGCTTTCGCAGCCGTTGGCACTGCCAAGAGAAGAGCCAGAGCGATGATGAGCTTGGTGCGATTCATGTCGTCCTCCGTTTCATCCGGTGCTGCTGGGGTCGCTTGGAGGCGAAGGCCGAATGGGCTAGACTAGGAAGCGCGCCAGGAAGGTGAAATGTCCCGAACGGCCCCTGAAATTGACCTGAAATCTGCTGAAACGATCACGTTCCGCGGTTTTGTCTTCCTGACCAAAAGCAAAGAACTCCGAACCGTCGAAGGCAAAGCGGTCAATCTTCGCAGCCAGTCCGCCGAGGTGCTCTCGGTGCTCGCGGCGCGACCCGGCGAAATCGTCTCCAAGGATGCGCTGATGCAGGCGGTTTGGCCCGAGACCTTCGTGACCGACGACAGCCTCACTCAATGCATTGCCGATATCCGCCGCGCGTTGGGGGACGACGCGCACGTGATGGTGGAAACCGTCCCAAAGAGAGGCTACCGACTGAACGCCGATCTATCGGACGCGGCGGACCCAAACGCCGCAACCGACACGGAACGTGCCAGGACACGATTATCGCAGCGCGGCTTCATTCTTGCTGCACTCGCTCTCCTTGCGGCAGCGATCGGCGCATACTACGGCGCGGAAGCATGGCGAGCCGCTCCCGTTCGTTCGAGCGGCATGCCCAGGATTGCGATCCTTCCCTTCGACGACATGAGTGCCGGTGCGGACAAGGGATATCTCAGCGATGCCGTTGCCGAGGGGATCATCACCGAGCTGGCGCGGAGCAAGACTTATGCCGTCATCGCCCGGAACTCGAGCTTCAGGTACCGCGGTAAGCTGATCGACGCCAGACAGATTGGAGATGAACTCGGCGTCGACTACCTGCTCGAAGGCAGCCAGCAGAAGATCGGAGACCGGCTGAAAGTGTCCGCCCAGTTGCTGAATGCGCATGACGGATCACATGTCTGGGCCAACTCCTACAACCGGGAGATTGGCCATCTTTTCGTCGTCCAGGAGGAAATCATCCGCACGCTTGCGGATCGGGTCGGAGTAAGGATCGAGCGACCCTTGCCACAGAGCGATGCGGCTCAGGTCAGCGCGCTCCGCTATTACCTGATGGGGAGGGCCAAGATCGGAGAGGATATCTCAGCCGAGGGGAACGAGCTGTTAAGGCAGTTCAGCCTCAATGCGATCGAAGCGGATCCGAACTCCCAGTTCGGCCATATCGGGCTGGCCTGGTACTATCGCAATGACGCGGTATTCGGGTGGCACTCACAGGAACACAATCGGAACGAGGCGTTGAAACTCGCTGCCGAATACGCCGACAAGGCCATCCTGCTCGCTCCTGATGACGCTGAAGCGCATGAGGTCCGCGCCAGCACCCACACCGAAGGCGGAGAGGTGGAGCAGGCCCTTGCCCAGTACGATCAGGCGATCGCCTTGAACCCGAGCAACTCGCATATCCTCGTCATGAGTACGAACGTGCTGCTGTATGTTGGCCGCGCCGACGAAGCGATCGATCGGATCGAGCAGGCCAAAGGCATCGATCCCTTCCACCCTGACTGGTTTCACTGGCAGATGGGCTGGGCGCTCTGGGAAAAGAACGATTGTGGGGCGGCGCTGGCTGCGATGCGGAAAATGTCCAGGATCCCGAGCGGCGCACAGCGCATGCTTGCGGGGATCCACGCTTGTCTAGGAAACAAGCGAGAGGCAAAGGAAGCGCTTGCGGTTTTCCTCCAGAACACTCCCAGTGAATCCATCAGTAAAGAACGCAGGGAGTGGGACAAGATTTGGACCGCACCCGGAAGCCTCGACCGCTGGATCAAGCAGATGCGGTTCGCGGGGTTGCCGGAGTGACGGCCGACCGTATGCGGCCCAGCAGAAATCATGGGCTGCAAACGACCCTTGAAGTGGGCCACGAGCGCTGGTGGCCCTCACGCTCAGGGCGCCGATGCGTACCAAACACCTTCATTTCCTCAGTTTTATGTTGCGACTTGCCAGGCTGGCCGATGGCCAGCCTGATGCGGCCGCGGAGACGATCGCGGTAATGCGCCAGGCCCATCCGCGCTTCACACTCAAGGTCTTTCGTCGCTAGGAACCCTACAGGGAGGCGGAGGTGCTCGATAAGATTGTCACGCTCCTGCGCCGTGCCGGTATTCCGGACTGACCTTGGTCGTCTACTTGCCGCCTCGCCTGAACCAGTGACAGCTGCGTCCGCAATTACTATCCTGGCGACGCATGCTGCTGCGTCCGCTTTGGGGAATCAAAGAACGCGAGCCCGATGACCGACATCGGCGCATTGCCGATCGCGGCTCCACCAGTCGAGCGGAGCCGCTTGTGGTCAGGCCTCCGTCGCCTCGGATAATGCGAGCGCATCTTCTACATCCACACCGAGATACCGTACCGTGTTCTCGATCTTGGTGTGGCCGAGCAGGATCTGCACCGCACGGAGATTGCCTGTCGCCTTGTAGATGATGGAGGCTTTGGTGCGGCGAAGCGAGTGCGTGCCATACTCTTCTCGGCGCAGACCGATCGCCGACACCCATTCATCCACCAGTCGTGCATATTGGCTCGTGCTCGAATGCGCGGCGGCATCAACACGACTGGGAAACGCGAAGTCGTCCACTGTTCCGCTACGTCTCTCAAGCCATGCCAACAGACTTGCTCGCGCATCTGACGTGATACTCGAACTGAACCGGTCGCCGGTCTTCTGCTGAACCACCATTGAAGCGGGCCCGGATTTCCGGACCCGCCACAAGCATACCGATCTTGATCTTCACTAGGTCGCAACCCCGCAGCTTGCTGTCGATCGCGAGGTCAAGCAGGCATGATCCCTCATTCGTCCTTCGCGATTGAGGAAGAAGCGGATTGCCCATATCTGCCGCGGCTTCGGGGCTCGCTTGGCTCCGACCTGCCGACCAGCGTTCCATACCGGCCGCCCCTTGGCTGCCGGATCGTATTGTGAAATGCCCATCGTCATTCTCCTTCGGCCAATATTGGCCATTGGAGAAACGATCCGAGGGTCTCGGGCGCGGCGTGGCCGACAGCGGAATTGCGGCTTTTGGCGTCCCGCCAGCACCTCGCTGTCAGTGGGAGACCGTTTGCGCGGTTGCGAATGGCCACTTCGAGTTTACTGCGGCCGGCCCCACCCGCTGAACGTCCGCTATCGTTCTTCGGACGCGGATTGGCGTAGTAAGTTTTGCGCTCGCAACCTACGCAAATTGGGCGTATCGTCGGTATATCGTCGATTGCTAATACATGGGCCGGCGACTGAGAGCGCAAGACTCCCGCATCGGACTAGGCGCGCTAGGTTCCACAACCACTCGTCGCGCTCTGCCTCTGCCGAACCTCTTTTGCTCGGTTCCGGCCAGTATTGCCTTTTGCCAATCGGAAGAGGAGCGTTCTGATGCAGATCATCCAAACCCGCCGCCGATTCCTGGCCGGCGCTGCAACGGCAGGCGCTGCCGGTATCGTCGGACTTCCAGAGTCACTCCACGCGGAACCGCCGTTGGAAACGACCACGGTTCGTCTGCCGCGGTGGGTTGGTGGTTCCTACTGCTGGGCAGGCGCGTTCATCGCCGGAGAACTGATGCGCGCAGATGGCTTCACCGACGTTCGGTACGTAGAAGCCGACAGAAGCGTCGACCAATCGGAATGGATCGCACGCGGTGAGACCGATTTCTCTGTGAACTTTCCGCCGAATCAGATCGCGTCGATCGACGCTGGCGTGCCGATCAAGGTGCTAACCGGGTTGCACTCGGGATGCCTCGAACTGATCGCCAAGGAGAGCATCCGCAGCGTCACGGATCTGCGGGGCAAGAGGGTGGGCGTGGATGGTTTCAACAACTCGCGACACATGTGGCTGACGCTCATGTCCGCGTATGTCGGGCTCGATCCCGTGAACGATATCCAATGGGTCTTGACTAAGGACGTCAAGCCCACGGAACTCTTCATCCAAGGGAAGATCGACGCATTCCTTGGGACGCCGCCCCAGCCGCAGGAGCTGCGCGCCAAGAAGATCGGCCACACGATCCTCAACAATGCCGTCGACCGCCCATGGTCACAGTATTTCTGCTGCATGATCTCCGCCACCACGGACTACGTGAACAGGTACCCGGTGGCGACCAAGCGGGTCCTGCGATCCATCCTCAAGGCCGCCGATCTCTGCGTGTCGGATCCGGAAAGGGTGGCGCAGCAGATGGTCGATCGTGATTTCGTCCCGTCGCATGACTACGCGCTCCAAACGCTCAAGGATATCCGCTACGACCGCTGGCGGGAATTCGATCCTGAAGACTCCCTGCGGTTCTACACACTGCGCATGCAGGAGACGGGCATGATCAAATCGAGCCCGCAACAGATCATCGCCAACGGAACGGACTGGCACTTCCTCGACGAGTTGAAGCGTGAGCTGAAAACCTGAGCAGCTGGCTGACTCGTTGTGCCTTTTTCCTTGGGAAGAAGAAGCCCATGCAGATCATCCAGAACCGCCGTCATTTCCTAGCCGGCGCTGCGGCCGTCGGCGCCGCAGGAATTATCGGCACCGCAACACAAGCCCGGGCCGAGCCGCCGCTGGAGACCACTTCCGTCCGCCTGCCGCGGTACATCGGCGGCGCCTATTGCTGGGCGGGCCTGTACATCGCCGGAGAAATGCTGCGCGCCGAGGGGTTCACCGATGTCCGGTATGTGCAAGGCGACAAGAAGGTTGATCATTCGGCGTGGATCGCAAACGGCGAGACGGATTTCAGTGTGAACTACGTGCCGATTCATCTGGCGTCGATCGATGCAGGAGTGCCGATCAGGGTACTAAGCGGACTGCACTCCGGGTGCCTCGAACTGATCGCCAACGACAGCGTCAAAGGCATCTCGGACCTGCGGGGAAAGCGGGTTGGGGTCTTTACGCTTGATTCGCCGCAATACGTGTTGGTTTCTCTGATGGCCGCCTATGTTGGGCTCGATCCCGTCAACGACATCGAATGGGTCATCGAAGAACACAATTTTGCGGAAGGCTTCGTCGAAGGAAAATACGATGCAGTCCTCGGCCAACCGCCCCGCACGCAGGAACTTCGCTCCAGGAAAGTAGGCCATACGATCCTCAACTCGACCACCGACCTGCCCTGGTCGCAGCATTTCTGCTGCATGATTTCCGCGACTGCGGATTATGTCGACAGGCATCCGGTGGCGACAAAGCGCGTGCTCAGGGCCATCCTCAAGGGCGCCGACCTCTGCGCGTCGGATCCGCCATTGGTAGCGCAGCAGATGGTCGATCGAGGGTTCGTGCCCAGCTACGACTACGCGCTGCAAACGCTGCACGACATCCGGTACGACAGGTGGCGGGATTACGATGCCGAAGCCTCGATGCGCTTCTACGCGCTGCGCATGCACGAAACGGGCATGATCAAGTCGAGCCCGCAAACGATCATCGCCACCGGCACTGACTGGCGTTTCCTTGACGAGTTGAAGCGCGAGTTGAAGACGTGAGGGTCAGCCAGCCTCGTGCCATTTTCAATGGGAGGGAGAACCCCATGCAGATCATCCAGAACCGCCGCCGCTTCCTGGCCGGTGCTGCGGCAGCAGGCGCTGCAGGTCTCATCGGCGCAACGACTGACGCTTGGGCCGAGGCACCCCCTGAAACGACCTCCGTCCGCTTGCCGCGGTGGATCGATGGTGCCTACTGCTGGGCGGGGATGTACCTGGCCGGAGAGCTCCTCAAAGCGGAGGGCTTCACCGACGTCCGCTACGTGCAGGGCGACGAGAAAGTCGATCAGGCGGTGTGGATTGCACGCGGCGACACGGATTTCAGCATGAACTACGCGCCGGTCCATGTCGCGTCGATCGACGCCGGCGTGCCAATCAGGGTGCTTGGCGGTCTGCACTCCGGGTGCCTCGAGCTGATCGCCAACGACAGCATCCAAGGCATCCCGGACCTCAAGGGCAAGCGGGTGGGCATGCACGACATCGATGCGCCGTCGCGCGTGCTGGTCGCCCTGATGGCCGCCTATATCGGACTGGACCCCGTCAACGATATCGAATGGGTCCAGGAAAGCAAGCCGGTGGAAGCCTTCGCCGACGGGAAGTTCGATGCATATCTCTTCACGCCGCCGGAGACGCAGCAACTGCGCGCCAAGAAAATCGGCCACACGATCCTCAACACGACCCTCGACCGCCCTTGGTCGCAGTACTTCTGCTGCATGACTTCGGCCGCTGCGGACTACGTGAACAGATATCCGGTGGCGACCAAGCGCGTGCTAAGAGCCATCGTCAAGGGCGCCGACCTATGCATTTCGGATCCCGCATGGAGTGCAGCGCAGATGGTCGATCGAGGTTTCGTCCCCAGCTACGAAATCGCGCTGCAAACGCTGAGCGACACGCGGTACGACGTCTGGCGGGACTACGATGCCGAAGCCTCGATGCGCTTCTATGCGCTGCGCATGCACGAAACGGGCATGATCAAGTCGAGCCCACAGCAGATCATCGCCGATGGAACGGACTGGCGCTTCATCGAGGAGCTGAAGCGTGAGTTGAAAACCTGAGCCTGCTTTGTCCCAGGGAGGAAGCGTGACATGCGGATCATTCAGAATCGACGCCGTTTCATGGCCGGCCTGGCAGCCGGCACCGTGGGAATTGTCGCAACCCCGAGATTGGCGTTTGCCGAGCCGGAGCCCGAGACGACCAGTGTCCGGCTGGGCCGGTGGGTCGGAGGCGCCTACTGCTGGGAGTCGCTCTACCTCGCTGGCGAACTGCTCCGCGCCGGCGGTATGACCGATGTCCAGTACGTGCAAGGTAATCAAAAGTACTTCGACAGCAGCGAATGGATTGCAGCGGGTGAGACGGACTTCGACTTCAACATGCCGCCGATGCACATCCGCAGCGTCGAGGCCGGGGTGCCCGTCAAGATCCTGGCCGGCGTGCATTCCGGCTGCTGGGAGTTGCGAGCGAACGATCGCGTCAACAGCGTTGCCGACCTAAAGGGCAAGCGGGTGGGGGTCTGGGCGATGAACGACCACCCGCAGGTGTTTCTCCAACTGCTGATCAACTATGTCGGGCTCGATCCCAACCACGATGTTGAGTGGGTCGTAGGCGTCCAGGAGAACGGCTCGCTCATGCAGAACTTCATCGACGGCAAGGTCGATGCCTTCCTGGTAGACACCAGCCAATACTCCGAGGTTCGGAACAAGAAGGTAGGTCACACGGTCTTCAGCAATCTTATCGACCGTCCTTGGTCGCAGTATTTTTGTTGCATGCTCGCCGGCCGGACCGACTATGTCGATAAGTATCCGGTCGCCACCAAGCGCGTGCTGCGGGCCATCCTCCAGGCTGTCGAATTCTGCGTGTCGAACCCGAAATCGGCCGCCCGCGCGGTGGTTGATCGAGGCTTTCTGCCGAGCTACGACGTTGCGCTGACCACTCTGCAGAACACCGGGCACGACAGGTGGCGGGAATACGATGCTGAAGACTCGGTGCGCTTCTACGCGCTGCGCCTCCTGGAGACGGGCATGATCAAGTCGAGCCCGCAGGAGATCATCGTCAAAGGGACGGATTTCCACTTCTTCGAAGAGATCAAGCGCGAACTGAAGACGTGAAAGGCGCAGCGCGAAGGACCGCTGAAGAGGAGAACGTCATGCACATCATCCAGAACCGCCGCCGCTTCATGGCCGGCATCGCGGCGGGTGCCGCGGGATTAGTCGCAGCCCCGAGGCTGGCGCTCACCGAGCCGGCGCCAGAGACGACGAAAGTCCGGTTGCCGGTGTTCGCCAAGGTCTCGGACTGCCAATCGCCGATGTATGCGGCCACCGAGCTTCTGCATGCCGAAGGCTTGGCCGACGTTGAGTTCGTGTCTTCGGGCACCGGCCCGGATTCGTCGGACTGGATCGGCCACGGCGAGATCGACTTCGACTGGAACTACCCGCTCGCGCATGTGCTTAACATCGCAAAAGGCGCGCCGATAAAAGTCTTGACCGGCTTGCATGTCGGCTGTCTTGAGCTGATCGCAAACGATCGGGTCGTTGGCATCCCTGATCTGAAGGGTAAGACGGTCGGAGTGGATGGCAGCACCATCCAGTATCTGTTGCTGAATGTGATGTCTTCCTATGTTGGCCTTGATCCGGCAAAGGATTTCGAAACTCTCGTAACCCCCGATGCGGTTCAAAGCCTCGCGGAGGGTAAGATCGATGCGTTCCTCGGCGGACCGCCCACGCCCCAGCAGGCGCGCGAGCGAAAGCTCGGCCATGTACTTGTCAGCACGGCGATCGACAAACCATGGTCGCAGTATTTTTGTTGCATGCTCGCGAGCACCGCAGATTACGCAGGACGTTACCCGATGGCGACTAAACGAGTCATGCGCTCCCTACTCAAGGCCGTGGACCTCTGCATAACCAATCCGGAAGCGGTTGCGAAAAGTGCGGTCGATATAGGCTACGCCACCGACTACACGCTTCAGGCTATCCGTTCCGACATACGCTACGACAAATGGCGCGAATATGACCCCGAGGATTCCCTGCGTTTCTATGCGCTGCGTATGCAGGAGACAAATGCGGTCACGATGAGGCCACAGGAGGTTCTGGACCGCGGCACCGACTGGCGTTTCCTTAAGGAGCTCAAGCGCGAGATGAAGACGTGAGCCGCTGGCCGACGCGCGCGTTGCTGCTCCTCGCCCTCGTCGCTGAGCCTGCGCACACCTCTGCGCACGAAGCGTCAGCGCACGCTGGGAACAGCGAGCGCCTGCCGATGATGGGTGCTGCACCGGATTTCACGCTGATATCGCAGGACCACAAGCCGGTGTCGCTGCGCGACTTCCGCGGCAAGGTGGTCGCCATCGCCTTCATCTATACGTACTGTACCGACGTCTGCCCCATGCTGACCGCCCATATGGCCAGCGTGCAGGAAAAGTTGGGTAGTGCGTTCGGACCCCAAATCGCCTTTGTTTCGATCACCGTCGACCCGGAGCGCGACACGCCCGATGTTTTGAAGGAATATGCGCAGAATTTTGGCGCCGATCTGAAGGGCTGGTCGTTTCTTACCGGCGATCCGGCGGTCGTCCATGAGGTGGGACGGAAATACGGGGTCATCGCGAAGAAGGCGGCGAACGGAGATGTCGACCATACCTTGTTGACGTCGCTCGTAGACCCCAATGGCATCTTGCGAGTACAGTATCTTGGCGTCCGGTTCGACTTGGAGGAGTTCCGGGATGACCTTGTCAGCCTCTTGGACGAATCCAAATAGCATAACGAACCGGCTCGTTGGCTGGGTTGCCCGGCTGCCGGCGCGCGTCCAGACCAAGCTCTTGATCGCGTTCCTGTCGATCGTCGGCCTGCTGATCGTGCTCGGGGCCGTCGGGTTGCAGGTGCTGAGTGGGGTCAACGATCAGACCAACGAGCTGATCAAGCTGCAGCGCAGGATCGCGGCCTACCGCCAGGTACAGCACGATACGACCAGCCAGCTCTACGGCATCTCCACCGCCCTGTTGCTTCAGGACGACCGGATGCTGGATGCGGCGCTGCGCCAGCTCAATCAGTTCGGCTACGACCTCGACCGCATGGAGTTCGTCGCCAAAGCCGAGGTGGAAGTGCTTGGCCAGGTCAGGCAAGAGTACGAACGGCTGACGGCCGGCGTGACGCACGTGGCAGAACTCGTCCGCGCCGGCCGTACTGAGCAGGCGCGCAAGGTTCAGCTTGATGAAATCATACCGTCGGCTGATCGCCTCGAGCGGCTGACAAACCAGCTGGTCAACATGGCCGAAGCCGACATGGTGGCGGCCATCGAAACGACCGAAGGTGCGTACGGCACGTCCAGACTGATCGTGGTCTCGTTTGCGGTGGGCAGTATCCTGCTGGCGTTGGGGCTCGGCTACATCATCTCCTGGTCGTTGATCGAACCGGTCAAGAAGATCGAGACGCGTCTCAGCCAGATAGCGGCCGGCGACTTCGCCCAACAGGTTGCCGTCGCCAATCGCGACGAACTTGGAGTGCTCGCCGCTAACGTCAACCGGACCTCCGACCAGCTGGGGCGCCTGTATCAGGAGATTGAGACGCGCACCCAGCAGCTCGACGAAGCCCTTCAGCAGCAGACAGCCACTGCAGACGTTCTGAAGGTCATCAGCCGCTCTACCTTCGATCTGCAGGTCGTGCTCGATACGTTGGTGGAATCGGCTGTCAGGCTCTGCCGTGCCGACAAGGGTGGTATCGTGCAGTTGCTTGATGGCGTATTCCGCTATGTGTCGACGCATGGCTACCCGCCCAGCTTCCGTGCTTATGTCGACGCCAATCCACTTCCAGAGCTTGCCGCAGGCCGAGGCTCCGCCGTAGGGCGCGTAATCGAAGAACGGCGGATCGTGCAAATCGAAGACGTGACCGCTGATCCGGACTACCGCGTTGTCTTGATCGCTGAGGCAGGCGGATTCCGCACCGTCCTCGCTGCCCCGCTGTTGCGGGAAGGTGATCTCGTTGGCGTATTCGTCATGACGAGGGTTGAGCCGCAACCTTTCAATCCCAAGGAGATCGCGCTCGTCGAGACATTCGCCGACCAGGCCGTGATCGCCATCGAGAATGCGCGGCTCTTCGAGGCGGTGCAGTCACGGACGCGCGAGCTTGCCGCGTCTGTTGGTGAGCTCGAGGCGCTTGGTGAGGTGAGCAAGGCGGTCAATTCGACGCTGGATCTCGACACCGTGCTGAAAACGATCGTCGCCAAGGCGGTCCAGTTGTCGGAGACGGATGCTGGCACCATCTACGTGTTCAGCAGCACGCGGCAGCAATTCCGTCCGCGCGCAAACTTCGGTATGAGCGATGAGCTTATCGCCGCAGTCTCGCACCAGACGATCGGGCTGGCCGACATGGGGATCGGCGACGCGCCCGGGCGCTGCATGCCGGTGCAGTTTCCCGACCTCAGCGAGGAGACCTCATCCTTCCTTGTAAGAAAGACGATCGTCGACGCCGGATATCGCGGTATCCTGATCGTTCCGCTGCTGAGGCCCAACAAGATCGTCGGTGCACTGGTCGTCAGGCGCCACAAGCCAGGTGCCTTCCATGAGCAAGTTGTCCACCTGCTGGAGACCTTCGCTGCCCAATCGGTGCTCGCGATCCAGAATGCCAAGCTGTTCAGCGAGATCGAGGAGAAAGGCCGGGAGCTGGAGGCAGCTAGCCGCCACAAGTCCCAGTTCCTCGCGAATATGAGCCACGAGCTCAGGACACCGCTCAATTCGGTCTTGGGCTTCACAGAACTGCTGGTCGACGGCATCTACGGCGAACTCCCGGACAAGGCAAAGACGACCGTCGCGCGCGTGCAGGCGAACGGCCGTCACCTCCTCGGGCTCATCAATGACGTACTCGACCTTTCCAAGATCGAAGCCGGCCAGCTCACGCTGGCGATCGAGGACTACTCCATCGCGCAGATTGTTCGATCGACCGTTACGGCTGTCGAACCGCTGGCACGAGCGAAGGGTCTTGAGCTTTCAACGACTGTTGCCGAGAACCTTCCATTCGGCCGCGGGGACGAGCGCCGTTTGACGCAGGTCCTGCTCAATCTTGTAGGCAATGCCGTCAAGTTCACCGAAACGGGTGCGGTCGACATTCTTGCCGATGCGGTCGACGGGCACTTCGAGATCACCGTCCGAGACACCGGTCCCGGCATCGCGTCCAAGGACCAGGCTCTCATCTTCGAAGAATTCCAGCAGGTCGACAACAGCAGCACCAGGCAGAAGGGTGGCACAGGTCTTGGCCTGGCGATCTCGAAGCGCATCGTCGAAATGCATGGCGGAACCATAGACGTCGAGTCCGTGATCGGGTCAGGGTCGACATTCCGTCTCAAGGTACCAATCTGGGTGAATGAGGACGTGAGGGCCGCATGAGCAAACGAATCCTTATGGTGGAAGACACCGAGGACAACCGCCAGATCATCCGCGATCTCATTGCCACCACCGAATACGAACTGATCGAGGCGGCGGACGGCGCCGCCGGCATCGCTGCAGCGGGAGCGCACAGGCCAGACCTGATCCTTATGGACATTCAGCTCCCGGTGATCGACGGGTATGAAGCGACCCGCCGCATCAAGGCCGACCCGGCGCTGCGGCACATTCCGATTATCGCGGTCACCTCCTACGCGCTGTCGGGCGACGAGGCGAAAGCCCTTGCTGCTGGGTGCGATGGTTACATTGCCAAGCCATTCAGTCCGCGCCAGCTGCTTTCCGAGATTCGCGGGTTCCTTTCTTGAGGGAGGCAGCGCCTTGCACGATCCGCCTCGCATTCTCGCAGTCGACGATACTCCGGAGAACCTCGAGATCCTGCGCATGCGCCTCGAGGCGAATGGCTACGAAGTGGCGACCGCCGCCGATGGTGAAGAGGGGTTTGCAAAAGCTCGCGAACTCACGCCGGATCTGATCCTGCTCGACATCATGATGCCGAAGCTGGACGGTATCAGCGTGGTTCGCCTGCTCAAGCAGGACATCTCCCTGCAGGCGATTCCGGTCATCCTCGTCACCGCGAAGGCCGATACGCGTGATGTTGTCGAGGGGCTGGACGCCGGGGGTGACGACTACCTGACAAAGCCCTTCGAGCACAGGGCGCTGTTGGCGCGGGTGCGCTCGATGCTGCGCCAGAAGGCGCTTCACGACACCGTCGCAAGCCAGGCCCAACAGCTTCAGGATCAGGCCGCGCAGCTTTCCGATTGGAACCGCTCGCTCGAGCAGACCGTGGCGGAGCAGGTGACCGAGATCGAGCGAATGGGCCGGCTCCGACGGTTTCTGCCCGCGCAGGTCGCCGACCTCATCGTTGCGGCGGGAAATGGCGATGCGCTTCTGCAAAGTCACCGTCGCGAGGTGACCGTTGTCTTTTGCGATTTGCGCGGCTTTACGGCCTTCGCAGAGACCGCCGAACCCGAAGAAGTCATGACAGTTCTTGCCGAGTATCATTCCTGTCTTGGTGAACAAATTGTCCGCCACGAGGGGACTCTCGAGCGGTTCGTGGGCGACGGTATCGTCGTGGTTTTCAACGATCCACTGCCGTGCGCCGACCATACCGAGAGGGCCGTGTCTATGGCCGCGGCGATGCGCGATGCGATTGACGGGCATTCAGAGCAATGGCGCAAGCGGGATTACTTGCTCGGCTTCGGAATCGGCATCGCTCGGGGCCATGCAACCATCGGGCGGATCGGTTTCGATCAGCGCGCCGACTATGCGGTAATCGGCACTGTGTCGAACCATGCGGCTCGATTGTGCGAAGAGGCGAAGGCTCGACAGATTCTCGTCAGCCAACGGGTGTTCGGCGCTGTCGAGTCGCTGGTCGAATCCGTTCTTGTTGGCGAACTTACGCTGAAGGGCTTTCGCCGCCCGATGCCTGCCTATGAAATCGTGCGGTGGATCGGTCGGCCAAGCTAGCGTTAGACGCATTCCGGCTTCTTTCGGACGATGCGGCGCGTCGAACCGCCGGCACAAAGCAGCCCCAGCCATCGACCGATCTCCAGTTCGCCGCAACGGGGGAAAGCGGTCGCTCCGCGAGTAACAACCCAATGGCAGCCTACGCAAATAAAG
Organism: Mesorhizobium sp. M0106; assembly: GCF_040322715.1. Lineage (NCBI taxonomy): Bacteria > Pseudomonadati > Pseudomonadota > Alphaproteobacteria > Hyphomicrobiales > Phyllobacteriaceae > Mesorhizobium > Mesorhizobium sp. M0106. The sequence goes on from NZ_JAMYUA010000004.1 coordinate 301,899, forward strand.
CCTGTTCACTCGGATGTCTGCTTTTGGGATGCGGCTATGGCGTGCTCGAGGACCGACATTAGGCGCAAAGCAGCCATGCCGCCGTCGCGTGTGAGACTCTGCTTCGGGCCACAAGCAGAACAGCAGCCCCTACGGCTCGTCCCTCTCATCGCGCAAATTAGACACAACGCGGCGGTTCTGCGACCTGCAGGCGGTGTCGGGGCACTCGCGGACGAGCCTGTCCTTGCCGTAGCCCTTGGCCCACATGCGGTTGCGGTCTATGCCGCCGGCGGCGAGGTAGTCCATCACCGCATCGGCGCGCTGCTGCGACAGCGCCATTTCACTTGCGCCGGGATCGTCTGCGAAACCCTGCAGCTTGAGCAGCCAGCGCGGATGCTTTGCTAGCCAGGCGATCTGGGTGTCGAGGGTGGCCTTGGCGACAGAATCGAGCGCGGCCGAACCTTGCGTGAAATAGGTGCGGCGGCCGACATTGAGGATAAAATCCTCCTCGCTGCCCGGCTGCACATTCTGGAAACCGGCAACCTCGGTGTTGGTGACGTCGGGCGTGGAAGGGGCCAGCGTGTTGCTGGTCGAGCAGGATGCGGTCAGCAGCAGCAGGCCGGCGGCGAGCAGCCGGCGCGTGTTTTCAATGATGCGGTTCATGAGGCGCCAATCATTCGACAGTGGTGGAAGCGGGCGCCTGGTCGGCGATGTGCGGCAGGACCTGCACCCCGGTGCCGATCGGGCAGCGCTGGTAGAGGTCGATGATGTCTTCCGGAAACATGCGGATGCAGCCGCTGGAAGCGTCGGTGCCGATGCTCCATGGCTCCAGCGTGCCATGCAGGCGATAGCCGGTGTCGGCGCCGTCGCGGTGCAGATAGAGCGCGCGCGGCCCGAGCGGATTGTTGGACGCGCCGCCTGCGATCATGGGGGGTAGCTCCGGCCTGCGCTTGCGCATTTCGGGGGGCGGGACCCATTGCGGCCACAGCGCGCGGCGGTCGATCGTCGCGCGGCCGTACCATTTGAAGCCGTCCTTGCCGACGCCGACGCCGTAGCGGATGGCGGTCTTGTTTTCCATGATGACGTAGAGGAAGTGGTGGCGGGTATCGACCACGACGGTGCCGACAGGCTCGCTGCTGAAATACTTGACGATCTGGCGATGCCATCTCTTGTCGATCTTGGCGAAGTTGGTCTTGCGATAGACAAAATTGTTGTCGCTGGCGGTACCGGCGAAAAAGGATTTTGCCGCCGCGGCTTGAGCAATATTGCTGGTTGCACCCACCGCGACCAGCGCCAGGCCGCCGAGCACGACACCCCTGCGTGATAAAACCATCGGCAATATTCCCCCTCATGCCAAAAGCCTGGCGGACCATAGTTGAGAATTACTTCGCCTCAAAGTGGAAAATGCTGCGTTGCTTCAGTCCGCCGTGTCCGGACATTCGGCAATTTGGCGGCGTGTGACCGAATTGTGACAATCTTGCCGAGGACGAACGTCTAGCCTAAACCCCATCCAGGATCTTAACCAAATTGGCGCGACGGTTTCGGACCGGGCGTAGTTGCGACATTTGCCCTATCCGGACGTGTGAGCGATGCTGTGGGCATGATGCATGCTTTTTTTCGTTCGGTTGCTGCGATGATCGTGATGTCCGGCGTGGCAGGTTGCACCAGCATTTCCTACTACGCACAATCCCTGAAGGGTCACCTGGAGATCATGGCGGCGCGGCAGGATGTAGGAAAGCTGATCGACAATCCTTCGACCCCTGGGACATTGCGCGCTCGAATGGCATCGGCGAGCGCCATCCGACAGTTTGCGATAGATGAACTAGCGCTGCCGGACAACAATAGCTACCGCAGCTATGTTGACGTTGGTCGGGACGCGGTGACATGGGCCATCTTCGCAGCCCCGGAATTCTCGCTGACGCCACGAACATGGTGCTTTCCAGTGTTTGGATGCGTTCCGTACCGAGGATACTTCTCCAAAAGGTCTGCGATTGAAACCGCTGTCGAACTTCAGAGACAGGGCCTGGACGTCTATGTGACGGGCATCACTGCATATTCCACACTCGGCTGGTCAAGTGACCCGCTGCTAAGCACCATGCTCAGCCAAGATGAAGCGGGTCTTGCAGGGCTGGTGTTCCATGAGCTGGCCCACCAGCGCGTCTACGTACAGGACGATTCCGGGTTCAACGAGGCGTTCGCTACCGCTGTCGAAACAACCGGTGTAAGAAAATGGCTGCGCGCGAATGGGGATACTGCCGGTTTGCGCCGTTACGAAGCCGACCGGAGGCGCAGAGCTCAATTTCTTGCGCTGGTGTCGCAGACCCGAGACGAGCTAAAGCACGTCTATGACGACAGCGCTACCTCTGAGCAAAAGCGGGCCGCAAAGATAGCCGCGATCGAACGGCTGCGGATGCGCTACCGAGAGATGCGCGACAGTCGCTGGCATGGATACCGGAGGTACGATGTCTGGTTCGATTCTCCGATCAACAACGCGAAGCTCGCCGCGACTTCCGTCTACGGCGATCGGGTGGCGACGTTTCTCCGCTTGTTCGATTTGTGTTCGGGCGACTATCCACGATTTTTCGCGTCGGTTCGATGGATAGGAGCGTTAGACAAATCTGACCGCGCCGAAGCGCTCAAGGCGGCAGATTCATGCGATGGATCCGGTCAAATCCGCAAGCCAGAAGCGGCGAATCGGTCGCTGATGTACTCGGCAGCCGGAGCAGGTGATTGAATTGACCATTTGTCGGCCGATTTCCTAAGTGCTTTGACGTCGGCGGGGCCGGAAGCCGCATGCCGGCCTACAGAAGCCAAAAGCGGACTTGCCTGAACTCCCCGCGGGATCTTGGACCACAATGATTGCCGGCGGGCCGTGGCGCCTTAGCGTGCGCCCCTACGAGGCCGAAAACCTCACGCTCACGCCGCGCTGCCGAAAATAAGCCTGCATTAGCTTGCGGCCCGAACGGTTGTTCTGCGCCAGCCTGGTCGGATCGAACACCGCTTGTTCTATCCCCTCTCGCGCCAGCGCTGCTTTGAGCGCCGCGATATGTGCGTCGATGTCGGCATTGTTCACCCGGAGCGATGCATAGATGCTGTCGGTCGCCTCGGCCACGGTCGGCTCGCTCACGGGTGTACTCCTTTGGCTATTCGGGCGGCGGCTTAGCACAGATCAGCGGCTTCGCCGATACGGATAAGACGGCTAGATGGGCGGCAACAGTGTTCCTTGGGGTCGGCTGTGAATCATGGGTTCCGCCTGAGTCGGAGATCGCAAGCCATGTCGACACGAACGAGTCAGGAGGATTGGACGCACACGTTCGAGTATCCGAGCTTGCCTGCCGCGACGCGGGCGGGGGATGGCTCCGCCCGGGCGTAGCCTGAGGAAGTTCACCTCAAATTGCTCTTCGGAAACAGCACGCGATCGGGTTTTGCATTCATTCGCGCCAGCATTGCCTGGGCGACAAAGTCGGCCTGGCGCTAGACTGCGGCCCGGGCTGGATGCTGCCCGATGCGATCAAGTTCGCTCGCGCGGTCGAGAAGTACAATTTGATGTGGCTCGAGGACATGCTGACCGGCGACTATGTGCCGTGGGTCAATCCGCAGGCCTATCGGGAGCTGACCACCGCCACCCCTCGACGCCAATCCATACCGGCGAGCAGATCTACCTGCGGCACAATTTCAAGGAGCTGATCGAAACGCAGGCGGTGCGCGTCATCGGCCCCGATCCGGCCGATATTGGCGGCATTGCCGAGCTCAAATGGGTCGCCGAGCACGCCTGTATGCACTCGATCCTGATGGCACCGCACGGCACCGCGAACGGCCTTCTAGGCCTCGGCGCGCTGATCAATGTCTGCGCCACGCTGCCCGCCAACTACATTGCGTTCGAATACCCGAGCGCCTCCGACCCCTGGTGGGAGGACCTCGTAATCGGCCTGCCGTCGCAGATCGTGAAGGACAGCATGGTGGACCTGCTGCAAGCGCCGGGGCTGGGCCTCGACATCGACGCCGAAGCAGCCAGGAAGTATCTCCGGGAAGAGGATGCAGGCTTCTTCGACTGAACCATGCTTGCGCCACCGTGCACCGCGCGAACCGCTTCACGCAACCTGTCATCCGGAATGACCGTTTCGGGGCCGGAAGCAGACGGTCCGGTTCTCGAACGACCTAGTCAGAAAACTGCCCTTCCGCTGACGACCCGCGACGAGACCTGGCATAAGCAACGCCTGCCCATGGTCGAGGATCGCATTTGTGGCCGGCTGGGCGAACTTTCCGATCGCCTGGGCAATGCCGACTGGCTCGATGGTGCGTTCAGCGCCGGTGACCTTCTGATGGTGGCGGTGCTGCGCAGGTTGAACGGATCGGCTATACTGGACGAACATCCGAACCTCTCCGCTTATATAGCCCGCGGCGAAGTGCGGCCAGCCCTCAAGCGTGCTTTCGATGCTTAATTGGCGGTTTTCACGCCGCATCGACCGGCTGATGACATTCTGGTTACTTCACCCTCTAGCTTTGGTTGCGGTCTACTTTCTCTTCATTGGCCAGATACTGGTGGACGAAGGCGATGGCCATGCTGCCCTCGCCGACCGCCGAGGCAACGCGTTTGACCGGGCTCAGGCGTACGTCGCCGCAGGCGAAGATGCCGGGCGCGCTGGTCTCGAGGAGGTAGGGGTCGCGGCCATGCGACCAGAGCCCGGCCTTCTTCACGTCGTCGCCGGTCAGCACATAACCGCGTGCATCGCGCGCTACGTCGGCCGGCAGCCACTCGGTCTCGGCGTTGGCGCCGATGAACACGAACAGCCCGCCGCATTCGTGCCGGCTCACCTCGTTGCCGGTCTTGTCGAGAATGTCGATCGCCGTCAGGTGCGTCTCGCCGTGCACGGCCTGGACTTCGGAGCGAAGCTGGACCTTTACGTTGGATTTCGCCCTGAGCTGCTCGATCAGATAGTGGGACATGCTGTCGGCAAGCGAGGGGCCGCGCACCAGCAGCGTCACGCTGCGCGCATGGCCGGAAAAATGCATCGCCGCCTGGCCGGCCGAATTGCCGGCGCCGATCAGGTAGACATCCTGCCCATGCGTGCTGCTCGCCTCGCTGCGCGCGGCGCCATAATAAACGCCTTTGCCGATCAACCGGTCGAACCCGTCGATGGCAAGACGGCGCCAGGCGACGCCGGTTGCCAGGATGAGGCTGCGGGCGCGCACGACATCGGTGCCGTCGAGCACCACCTCGTGCGTCGTCGGGTCGATGCCGGCGACCGAACGGGTGACCAGGATTTCGGCGCCGAGCCGCTTTGCCTGCTGCAGGGCGCGGCTGGCAAGCTCGTCGCCGGAAATGCCGCTTGGAAAGCCGAGATAGTTCTCGATGCGCGAGGATGTTCCCGCCTGCCCGCCGGGCGCCTCGCGTTCGACGACGATGGTGCGCAGCCCCTCGGAGGCGCCATAGACCGCAGCCGCAAGACCGGCCGGTCCGCCGCCGATGATCGCGACGTCGTACTCGGCGCCGCGCGGGCGCGTCTGCAGCCCGAGGCGAATGGCAAGATCGCGCACGGCGGGTGCTTCGATAATCTCCCCGTCCGCCAGCCGGGCAACGGGACCATCGAGAGCCGGCCTGCCGAGGGCAGACCAGAAAGCCTCGGCATCCGACGTGTCGGGCAAAAGCCAGGTGAACGAAATCTGGTTGCGGGCCAGAAACCGGCGCAGTTCGCCGCACGCCGTGTCCCAGCGATGGCCGACCAATGTGACGCGCGGCCTCTGCGGCTCGGCAGTGACGCTTTGCAGCCCGCCCATCCGCTCGCGGGCAAGCGCGCTGACCTTTTGGGCCACGTCCTTTGAAACCGCGGCGATGGAATAATACTGCTGAACCTCGATGCGCATGACGCGGGAAGATTCGGCGGCGCGATAGCCACCGGGAAATCCCGAGCCAAGCGCAATCGGCACCTCGCCGAAGATCGTTCCCGGCAGACGCCAACCCAGCGTTCGCTCGATGCCGTCGAAGGTCTTTAGGACTTCGATCTTGCCGGCGAGAACCGCAAACAGCGCGGCCTCTCCACCCTCGTGAATCGCGAACTCTCCGGGGCTGAGGTGAAGATCGGCCGCTGTCCGCGCCAGCCGCTCCAGCTCTGCCGCCGGCAAACCCGAAAACAACGGGATCGCTCCCACTTCATCACTTGTCAGCATGGCCCCTCCGCGGGAGCCAGTTAGCGTTGTTTTTTTGTCGTGATCAATAAAAAAGCGAGGCGGAGCCGCGTTTTGGCAGAGAGCGCAACCTCCCCGTTGTTGTACCGTTGTTGTGGGGGAGATCGGCAGCCTCGACGCCATGCCACGCATGCTCGTAGCTCGCTCAAGCCGGACGGCACGTGGATGATCGTCGAGCCGTTCGCGCACGATCATCTGGCTGTTAACCCGGTCGGGCGCGCCTATTATGCCGCCTCCGCCTTTGTGTGCACGCCCGCGTCGCTGGCGCAGGATGTCGGGCTCCGGGGCTGGCGCCCAGGCCGGAGAGGCAAGGCTGAGGGAGGTCGTCACCAGCGGTGGCTTCACCGCTTCCGCCGCACCGCAGAGACGCCGTCCAACATGGTGCTGGAGGCCCCCCGTAGTAGGATGGCTGCCGCAGGAAGATTGCTGCTCAAAAAAGTTGCTGCTCCAATCGATCGCAGGAAGCTATGACCGCCTACAATGTAGTCCGCTTTCGCACAAAGCCAAACATAGAAAAGGCCTTCGTCGAAGCGCACAAGACTATCGCGCTCAACGCGACAGGCTTTCGCAAGGGCGCCCTGATCAAGACTGGCGAGCCCACATTCTGCTTTGTCGGCGAGTGGCAGGACATGGACAGCCTCGCCGCCGCGCGGCCGTCGATGATCGGCATTCTCGACACGTTCCGCGATATGCTCGAAGACCTCGGCGGCGACCTCGGCCTTACCGACCCGGTCTCGGGGGCAGTCGTTGCTGAGGTAAGCTGAGGCAGGCTCGAGTTAGCGAAGGCCGGCCGAACTCCCAGGCGATCAACCAAAAAGGCAGAGCAGGTTTTGGCGGATGTAGCCAAGCGACAGAGGTTCGTGCCGGAATTGGTCGGGCGTCTGACGGGCTGTAGCGGCTGAGCCGGAGGCTTGGGTGGCCTCAGCCCGCTGCGTGAGGATTCACCGCGCGCTACGGTTTTTCTCTGCTTCGGATGATCCAAGCGGACAACGGTCCGACGAAGACACTGTCGGCGAGTGCTCGTTCCTCCGCACTCAAAGAACCAGGCATCGTGCACGCAGTGCTGGGTTCGCTCAGCAGCGTCGAGGTAGCGATTGCAAGGAGACTTGCTCTCATTTTGCACACCCGCTCAGACCCCACACGCATTGCGCCGATGGGTAGCTCAACCTGATAGGATGACCATGCGCGATTGCGATTGAGGATCAGGTAATGGCCGGAAGCGGTCCGATCGATTGCGGTAAGCGCGCGAGAATGCAGACATCCAATCCGGGGTTCGAAGTCTCGAACTGACCCAACCCAGACGTTCCCGACCGCTGGAATACTGTCTTGAAACCGTGGAAAGAAGCCGGAGGCTTTCACTTGGGCTTGGTCCAGGCACTGCTCTCCGATCACTCCGCCAACGTTCCCTCGGGATAAGAAGCTGGCGTTGGGTGGTCCCACAGGGCTCTGTCGCCAAGTTGTACGTCACGTGCGCACTTCACAAGCCACCCCGGCCATAGCGCCAATGCCAAGCATGCACTAACATTCCAGCTTGCCCCTTTGGGGCTGGCCAGTGATCTGTTCAAAGGGAAGTACCCATGACCAATCATTGCTGTGGACCGGGCTATGCTTCTCCAGCCGAGGCGATGACGGCACCTCGCGAAAAGCTGCTCTATACGATTGCCATCTACACCGGCACGGGCATTCAGAAGCCGGACTATCTGTGCACCATTGATGTCGACCCGGAGAGTTCGACCTACAGCCAGGTGATTTCGCGTTTGCAAATGCCGGGTATTGGCGATGAGCTTCATCACTCGGGCTGGAATGCCTGTTCGTCGTGCCACGGCGATGCGAGCAAGGAGCGGAAATATCTGATCGTGCCGGGTGTGCGCTCGTCAAATCTGCATATTGTCGATTGCGGTACCGATCCGCGCAGCCCGACACTGTTCAAGGTGATAGACGGCGCTGAAATCAAAGCCAGGACTAACCTGTCGGCGCCACACACGGTGCATTGCCTCGGCTCGGACATCATCGTTTCCATGCTTGGTGACGCCCAGGGCAATGCCCCCGGCGGCTATTTGCAACTCAGCAAGGAGTTCGAGATTGTCGGCCGCTGGGAAAACTCCATGGGCAGGATCAAGTTTGGTTATGATTTCTGGTACCAGCCGCGACACAACGTAATGGTCAGCTCGGAATGGGCCGCGCCCAATACCTTCATGCCTGGCTTTGACCTGGAAGAGGTTGGTCATCTGAAATATGGCCGAGAGATCCATTTCTGGGATTTTGAAAAGAAGGAGCCAAAGCAAACATTCTATCTCGGTGAAGATGGCTTGATCCCACTGGAAGTGCGATTCCATCATAACCCCGACAGCAGTCACGGCTTTGTTGGCGCGGCCCTTTCTGCAAATATCATCCATTGGTGGAAGGACGCGGCGGGTGACTGGCAATGGGAAAAAATTGTCGATGTCGGCAATGAGCCGCATCCCGAATGGCCGATACCAATACCGGGCGTGATCTCGGTCATTCTGCTCAGCATGGACGATCGATACCTCTATATGTGCAACTGGTTGCATGGCGACATTCGTCAGTACGACATCTCGGACCCTCACAACGCCAAGCTTACCGGACAAGTGTGGATGGGCGGACTTCTCGGCCGTGCGCCTGAGGTCAATGGCGTGAAAGTGACTGGCGGGCCTCAGATGATACAGCTCAGCCTCGACGGCAAGCGCCTTTATGTGACGACCTCACTCTTCTCGACGTGGGATAATCAGTTCTATCCCGAAATCCGCACCAATGGCGGATGCATGCTGATGGTCAATTGCGATACGGAAAACGGCGGCATGGAAATCGATCCGCTATTCGTTGTTGATTTTGGTAAGGAACCAAATGGACCAAGCCGCTGCCACGAAACCCGTTATCCCGGGGGTGATTGCACGAGTGACATCTGGGTATGACCTGCTTCACCATCATTCTCGCCAATCAAGGCGGTGCGGCCTTTGACGTCGATCACCGTAAGCCCCTCTTGCAAAGCTTGCGCGAGCAGGGCGTGGATCTGCCGTATGGGTGCAAGTATGGCGGCTGCATAACCTGTGCGGCCAAAATAATCAGCGGCAAAGTCGATCAAAAAGCGCAGCGGGCGCTGAACAACCGCCAGATCAACAATGGCTATATAATCCTCTGCGTCGCCCGCCCTATGAGCGACTGCACGCTGGAGGTCGGCGTTGAGAGCCACGACAAGCTCTATCGCAACCCCTTCCTTGACCCGCTGGCCGCTCATGAATTGAAAGCCGATATTGCGACCCCGTTGGAAGCAAAGAAATGACCCATATGAATCATGATGAGCCCTATTCGGAGGCTTACCTGCAAGACATTCTGAAATCGGTCAAAACCATCGCGATGGTTGGGGCCAGCCCCGATAAAACTAAATTTTCCTATGGGGTACTCAGGGTGCTGCACGAAATCGGCTACGACATGATCCCGGTCAACCCCAGTCCCGGTCTGGATGAGATTCGAGGGCTTAAGGTGTACGCGTCACTAGCGGCCATCGACCGGCCTGTGGATATGGTTGAGGTTTTTCGCCGCTCCGAAGATCTGTTGGAAGTTGCACAGGAGGCCATCGCAATCAATGCCAAGGTTCTGTGGGGTCAGATTGGGGTGCGCGATGACGCTGCCGCCCAGTTGGCGGAGGAAGCGGGCTTGAAAGTGGTGATGAACCGCTGTCCCAAGATTGAGTTGTTCCGCCCCTTCTGGAAGCCAAAGCTGCACTTGGGAATATGACTGCAGGGGCGCAGAATTCGGGGTTGTCGCGGCAACCAACCTGTTCCCTCTGGAGTCTCAGACGTTGATCCCGAGGTACGATGCCAGATGATCGCTGAGATCACGCGCGTCGTCGCCAGCGCCGTCGATCAGCGCAGACTTGCGGCGGCGCAGAAACTGCGTCCCCATCAGGTACAGGCCCGGATGTTCCGCTACACCGCCGTCGTGACGGACGTGGCCCTTGCGGTCGAGGACCGGCAGTTCCAGCCAGGAGTAGTCCGGCCGGTAGCCGGTGGCCCAGATGATCGTCCTGATCGCGCCTCCGGCAAGATCGAGGCCGAGCGGCGGGTTCTCCTCGACACGGGTCGGCGGCGGGCGATCCGGCGGCCCGACCGTAGCGTCCAGGCCGTTGGCGCGCGCCCATTCGTCGATGACGTCGAGCAGCCGTGCCATCTTGAGATCGGAAAGCGCGCACATGTTGCGCAACGACCCCGCAAACTGGGCCTTGCCGTCTTCGGTGATGCCGGCAAGACGACCGATGAGCCGGACGCCGAGGTCGTCGAGCGCATTGAGGTCGAGGGTGATGCGGTCGGGCGTGCCGGCAAGCTGTAGCGAAGGAACCCGTCGCGCCCGCCTGATGTCGTCCACCTCGTCGTAACGCTCGTCGAGCACGCCGGCGGCGTCCATCCACCATTCCAGGTCCTTGCCGCGATAGACGCGGGGCGCCCGGATGTGCTCGCCCACCGACAGGGTCACTTGACGCCCCGAACGCTGCAGCTCCTGTGCGATCTGGGTGCCGCTCGACGACGCGCCCACCACCATCACGCCACCGTCGGCGACCTGACCCGGATTGCGGTAGGACTGTGCCGTCAGCATGGCGACCGACGGCGGCACGCGGCTGGCGACGTCGGGCAGGCGCGCGATGTTGCACGCGCCCGACGCCAGCACGACGGTCCGACACCGCCACTCGCCGCGGTCAGTGCGCACAAGATATCCCGCCCCGTCGCTGCGAACCGAGGTAACGGTCGAGTGGGTTCTGACCGGAGCCGAGATCGCCTTGGCATAGTTCCCGAGGAAGTCGATCACCTCAGGCATCGTCCGGTAGCCGTCGGGATCGTCGCCGTCATAGCGGAAGCCCGGCAGCCGGCTCTGCCAGTTCGGGGTGAGCAGCCGCAGTGAATCCCATCGCTCGGTGCGCCAGGTATGGGCGATCTCGCCGCGCTCCAGCAGCACATGGTCGATAGAGCGCTCCGCGAGGCAGCGGCTCATCGCGAGCCCCGCGTGCCCCGCGCCGACGATCACTGTGGTGACGGAACTAATCGCACCCTCTCATCAGGAGAGTCTACGGTTCGAAGCGCCTTTCAATTCACCACGACCGTGACGTTCGTCGGATTGGTGACAATGTCATAGACCGCCGACCGCTTCTGCGACTGAGCGACGATAGCCTCGATGTCCTCGCGCTTGGCGTCGGCGTCGATGTTGTATTTCACCGTGATGCCGCTGAAGCCGTTGCGCACGTCGCTGTCGATGCCGAGTATTCCGGCGAGATCCATGTCGCCTTCGATGGTCGCCTTCACCGACTTCAACTGGATGTTGCGGTTCTGGGCAACCGCGGCGATGCCGGCGGTCAGGCAACTCGCCAGTCCGACCAGCACGTATTCGACGGGCGTGGCGCCCTTGTCCTGGGAAGCGAAGACCTCCGGATGGTCTGCGTCGAATGTGAAGGTGGTCTTGCGATGCTGATCCTCGCCGAGACCGTAGAAGCTCTCGACCGACGAGTGGCTGTGGGTGCCATCCTTCCATTCGCAGGCCGCGCGCCACTTGAACTGCGCTGCCTCCGGGGCGTTGGTAAGCGCTTCGCGTGCGCCGAGCAGCGCCTCTACGTTAACGCCGTTGTTTGCCTGTACTTCGGAAGCCATAATTATTATCCTCCCTACCTTGCACTGGCTCAAAAACCCGACCGATCTCACTGACCTCTCGATCAGATTTCACCATGGCGCGGCATGCTATGGGCCGCGAAGCCTTTCTTCAAGTTGTTTCCGCAGCGGAATGTTCGCCCTCGTGTGCCGAGTTGTGCCTTTGCAGGCTCTGGCGCGACCACGACCTTCAGCGTGGTCAATTGCAGTGTCTGCTTCCGGGCGGAGGCAAAGTTCGCCTCTATGGCCGACATCAGGCGCAGAGCAGACGGTCGGGTTTCCAACCCGGAGCGACAAGAGCTGACCTTTGGTCGGCGCAAGTGTCGTCCTGACGTGACCCAATGCGGTCTTCCGTTGCGAGCGTTGCTGAAGCTGCGTTAAGTCGGTCGGAGGCCAATGGTATTTTCAATGGAACGCTAATATACATGGAAACCCCAACGAGCAGCGCCTGCCAGATACTTGAGGAATGCCATGCGAAGGCTCATCTTCACGGCGATGTGTATCGCCGCCGCAACAGCCGCTAACGCCCATGATTGGTACGAAGATAAGATTGACCCACAGACCAAATTCAAGTGCTGCGGCGGTTCAGATTGCCGCGCCATACCTCGTCTTCGGTGCGGTCCAGGGTAGACGGCGGGTACACTTATTTGCCGCATAATTTCACCATCCCACGGGACCGTGTACAGGAATCCCCGGACGGGCAATACCATATCTGCGAAAATAAATATGTTGTAACCAACCAGCTGTATTGGCGTTGCTTCTTCGCACCTCGTGTCGATGTGTCTATCCTTCTAAAGCATTAACCGCGCGTCGCTTCCGCAACTTACATCAGCAAGGTGCTAGTTCATTAATTCTGTTGGACTTTCTTCAAAATTGCCGAAGCTCAAGCGGCTGCGCGACTGCCCCCAGGATTTCATTGGATACGTCGCGGCTATCGAGAGCCTGCGCGCCCTGGGCGTAACTCCATGGGGCGCTGCCGCGGGTGACTTCTGGGCGCGCTCCGCAAATTCGGGGACAGTCCAGATTTTATCGTGTCGGCGCGGCCGTGGTTGTGTAGATTGGCTGCGTGGCCCGCCTTGCCCGCATTGTCGTTCCAAGTCCACTCGCCACGTGACGCAAACGCGGTAACGGCTGGCGATTTCGACCACGATGGACAGCCAAGCGATAGGGATAACTGGCGCAGGATCATTCAGCAGGTTCATGCGGGAGCGGCATTCGCCGGATGAGGTAGCTGCGGCTGCAGTCTCGAATTTGACGCATCAGCACTTGCAAATCGTCAGCCGAGGTCTTTTGCTCGCGCGATAGTTGCCCTTGACCGTTGAATGGTTGGCGAACAGATGAACAAAATCGATCGACGGCGGCCAGAATCAGAAACGGACGCCACCATAAATGCCGCAAGACTTGGAACTCGGCTGCGCCTCGCCCGCCAGACACGCGGCATGACGCTGAAGACGCTGGCCGCGGCTGCGAATTGCTCGGAAAGCCTGCTGTCCAAGATCGAGAACGGCAAGGCTTCGCCGTCCCTGCCCATGCTCCACCGTCTGGTCGAGGTTCTCGACACCAATATCGGCTGGATGTTCGAGCAAGTCGACGACGACGAGGCGATCGTATTCCGGGCGGGCGCAAGGCCTTTGATCGCGCTCGACGCGCTACGGCGTGGCGAAGGAATTTCGCTCGAACGCATCATCCCGTATTCGCCTGGCCACCTCTTACAATGCAACATCCATCACATCGAGGCAGAGGGCTCGAGCGAAGGTCCGATCCAGCATGCCGGCGAGGAAGTCGGCTACGTGCTCGCCGGGCGGATCGAACTGATCGTCGACGGCAAGAGCCATGCTCTCGCCACCGGTGATGCCTTCGTGTTCAGGTCGGAGCTGCCGCATCATTACCGCAACATCGGCGAGGAACGCGCTAGCATTTTCTGGGTCAACACGCCGGCGACTTTCTGAGCAACGCTCTGCGTTCATTTGGATTGACAAATATTCAAGTCTCTTGAATGCTTGCCTCGTGCCTGTAGCACCAACGGGACCAGCCGAGGTCTGGTCCGCAAGCAAGGGGAACCGAAATGCGTCTGTTCAAACTTCTCGCCGGCTGTGCCGCCGCCATTGCCATGGGCTCGGCAGCCATGGGATCGGCGCTTGCCGATACGTTCGCTCTCGTCAACATCAACCAGCAGGCCCTGTTCTTCAACCAGATCAACGAGGGCGCGCAAAAGGCAGCCGACGCCGCTGGCGCCAAGCTGGTCATTTTCAACGCCAACAATGTGCCGAGCGCGCAGAACGACGCGATCGAGAACTACATCACGCAGAAAGTCGACGGCATCATTCTGGTCGCCATCGACGTCAACGGCGTCAAGCCTGCGATCACTGCAGCCAAGGCGGCCGGCATTCCCGTCATAGCCATCGACGCGCAGATCCCCGACGGCGACAATATTTCGTTCATCGGCGTCGACAACACCAAGGCCGGCGAGGACATCGGCAAATTCTACGCCGACTATGTGAAGACCGATATGGCCGGCAAGGCCAAGATCGGTATCGTCGGCGCACTCAATTCATTCATCCAGAACCAGCGCCTCGACGGCTTCAAGAAGGCGGTGACCGAAAGCGGCCAGGCCGTCACCTTCCTCGACACGGTCGACGGCCAGAATGTTCAGGAGACCGCCTTGAGCGCTTCGGAAAACCTGATGACCGCCAATCCGGACATGAACTCGCTCTATGCGACCGGAGAGCCGGCCTTGCTCGGCGCCGTTTCGGCGGTGACCAGCCAAGGCCGCACCGGCGACGTCAAGGTGTTCGGCTGGGATCTCACCAAGCAGGCCGTTCAGGGCATCGACGACGGCTGGGTGGTGGCGGTCGTGCAGCAGGATCCGGCCGGCGAAGGCAAGGCCGCGGTCGAAGCGCTGGGCAAGATCAAGAAGGGCGAGAAAATCGACCCGATCATCAATATCCCGGTGACGATCGTGACCAAGAAGAATGTCGACCAATATCGCGCGATGTTCAAGTAAACTGCGTCGGCGACCGAGCCGCGGCGCCGCCCGAGGCTGCGGCGCGGATCCCTTGCAATCGCGTGGAATTCCAGATGAGCAGTGGCCAGACCTATCGGGTGCGGATGAGCGGCATCTCAAAGCGCTACAACGCCATCCAGACGCTCGATGACGTGTCGCTGACGCTGAAGCCGGGCGAGGTGCTGGGGCTGGTCGGCGACAATGGCGCCGGCAAGTCGACATTGAGCAAGGTGCTGTCGGGGGCAGTGGTTCCCGACGCCGGCACCATCGAGATCGACGGCAAGCCGGTGATCTTCAGCTCGCCGGCGGACGCACGTGCGGCGCGCGTCGAGATGGTCTACCAGGACCTGTCGCTCTGCGACACGGTCGATGTCGCCGGCAATCTGTTTCTCGGCCGCGAGCCGCGCCGCCGCATCGCAGGCATTTCCTTTCTCGACAAGAAGCGCATGCATGACGAGACGCGCCAGATGCTCGATCGGCTCGGCATCGTCATTGCCGATACGCGGCTCAAGGTCGAAAACCTCTCCGGCGGGCAGCGCCAGTCGATCGCGATCGGCCGCGCCGCCTCGTTCGAGCCGGCCGTGCTGATCATGGACGAGCCGACGGCAGCGCTTGCCGTGGCCGAAGTCGAGGCGGTGCTCGAACTGATCCGCGCGGTCAGTGCGCGCGGTGTCAGCGTCATTCTGATCACCCACCGGCTGCAGGATCTCTTCCTCGTCTGCGATCGCATTCAGGTCATGTATGAAGGGCGCAATGTCGCCGAGCGGCTGATCGGCGACACTAATATCGAAGACGTGGTCAATCTGATCGTCGGCCGCAAGTTCAATGCGCGTTCCGCCACCAATGGCTATCGCGGTGGAGCGCCGGCATGAGTGACGCGATCCACACCGCCAAGCCCTCACGAATACGCAGGGGCACCTGGCGCGATGCGCTGCTCGCCAATGGCAGCGTCGTCTCGATCGCGCTGTTCTTTCTGGTCGTCTGCATCATCTTCTCCGTTGCGACCGACGCGTTTCTGACATCGCCCAATCTGTTGAACATCCTGCGGCAGTCGGCGCCGCTGCTGATCGTCGCCGCGGCAATGACTTTCGTCATCACCACTGGCGGCATCGATCTTTCGGTCGGCTCCGTGCTGGCGCTGGTGGCGACGCTGTCGGCGACGCTTTTGCAGTTTGGCCTGCCGTGGCCAGTCGTTATCCTCGCCATGTTGGCGCTCGGTGCCCTGCTTGGGGCGGTACAGGGCTATTTCATTGCCTATGAGGGCATCCCGTCCTTCATCGTCACGCTTGCCGGGCTTTCGGTGATCCGTGGCGTGGCGCTGCTGATCACCGGCGGCTATTCCATCCCCATCGAGCCCGGAAGCGCTTTCACCGTGCTGGGCCGCGCCTGGTTCCTTGGCGTGCCGGTGCCGGCGCTGATCGCGCTGGCGATCCTGGCCATCGCCTATCTCGCCTTCAACGAGACGCCATTCGGCCGCTATGTCACCGGTATCGGCGCCAACGCCGAGGCGGTGCGGCGCGCCGGCGTCAACACGCGGCAGACGACGCTCTTCGTATACGTGATTTCCGCCACCGCGGCAGCCCTTGCCGGGATCATCATTGCTGCCCGGCTTGGATCGGGATCTTCGAATGCCGGCCAGGGTTTCGAGCTGGAAGTCATCGCCGCCGTCGTGCTCGGCGGCACCAGCCTGTTCGGCGGCCGCGGAACGATCATCGGCACGGTGCTCGGCGCGCTGACGGTGGCCGTCATCGGCAACGGCCTGATCCTGGCGCATCTGTCGCCTTTCCTGACGCCGATCGTCACCGGAACGATCATCCTGATCGCCATCTGGTTGAACTTCCGCCTGTTCCGCGGCGCCGTGCGGAGCCGTTGAGCCGATGAGCGATCTGTTCGATGACGCGGTGCCCAGGCGGCGGCTGCCAATCGGGGTCGAAACCGGCCTTGTGATGACCGTGCTCGGCCCGGTTCCGGTCGAGGAGATGGGCATTACGCTGATGCACGAGCACATCTTGCTCGACGGGGCGCGCAGCTGGAAATGCCCCTGCCATCCCGACGACATGGCGATCGCCGAGCAGCCGGTGAACATCGAGATCATCGGCGAGTTGCGCATGAACCCATACGTCAACCGCGACAACGTCTCGCTCGACGACGCCGACCTCGCGCTGTCTGAGCTGCAGCGCTATCGCGCGCTGGGCGGCCACACCGTGGTCGATGCCACCAATATCGGCATCGGCCGCGCCCCCGAAAAGCTCGCCCGCATCAGCCGCATGTCCGGCCTGAAGATCGTCATGGGCACCGGCTTCTATCTCGAGCACACCCATCCCGAATGGCTGAAGGCGATGGATGTGGACGCCGTGACCGAGTTCATCGTCAACGATGTCGGCGGCGGCGAGACGCAGCCGCCGATCATGGCCGGGCTGATCGGCGAAGTCGGCGTCAGCAAGGATTTCACCGCCGAGGAACGCAAGTCGCTGCGGGCTTCGGCGCGCGCCTCGCGCATCACCGGCGTGCCGCTGTCGATCCATCTGCCTGGCTGGGAGCGGCTGGCGCACGACGTGCTCGATATCGTCGAGGCCGAGGGCGCCGATCTTCGCCACACCGTGCTCTGCCACATGAACCCGAGCCACGACGATCCCGACTACCAGAAAAGCCTCGCTCGGCGCGGCGCGTTCCTCGAATACGACATGATCGGCATGGACTATTATTACGCCGACCAGGACGCGCAATCGCCCTCCGACGAGGAGAATGCACGCGCCATCGCCGCCCTTGTCGAGGCGGGCTTCGGCGACCGCCTGCTGTTGTCGCAGGATGTGTTCCTCAAGATCATGCTGACGCGCTTCGGCGGCTTCGGCTATGGCTATATCCTGAAGCATTTCATACCGCGCCTAAAACGCCATGGCGTCGAGCAGCCGGCCATCGACCGCATGCTGATCGCCAATCCGAAAAGCGTATTCGCGCGGCTCTAAGCGGCCTGGAATTACACTGGAGTTCAAATGTCCAAGAAGAAGATCCTGCTTGCCGGCGAATCCTGGGTGTCGACCGCGACCCATATCAAGGGTTTCGACCAGTTTCCGACCGTTACCTACCACACCGGCGCAGACGAGTTGCTGGGCGCACTGAAGGCGACCGACTTCGACGTCACGTTCATGCCGGCGCATGAGGCGCAGCGCGGCTTTCCACAGACCATGGAGGCGCTGTCGGCCTATGACGCGGTCGTGCTCTCCGACATCGGCGCCAACACGCTGCTGCTGCATCCCGACACCTGGGTCCACTCCAAGCCGACGCCGAACCGCCTGCGCCTGCTCCGCGATTACGTCAGCGGCGGCGGCGGTCTATTGATGTTCGGCGGTTACTACAGCTTCCAGGGCATCAATGGCGGCGCGCGCTACCACAAGACCCCGGTCGAGGACGTGCTGCCGGTGAACTGCCTGGCATTCGACGACCGCGTCGAGGTTCCCGAAGGCTTTGCGCCCGTGCCAAAACCAGGGTCGAGCCATCCCATCCTCAGGGGCCTCGGCTCGGACTGGCCGGTCCTGCTCGGTTTTAACGAGGTGACGCTGAAGGACGGGGCCGAGGTCCTGGCCAGCGTGTCGTCGGACTATGGCTCGCTGCCGCTGCTTGTCACCGGCCATTACGGCAAGGGCCGCACCGTGGCCTGGACATCCGATGTCGGGCCACATTGGCTGCCGCCGCAATTCATCGCCTGGCCAGGCTACAAGACCCTGTTCGAACAGATGCTGGGCTGGGCGACAGGTGAGAGCTGAGCCATGCATGTCCACGTCGTCGGCAATGCCTGCGTCGATACGGTGTTTCGCGTCGGCCGCTTCCCTGCCGCGGGCGAGACTTTGAATGCCGTGAGCTATGCCGACGGGCTCGGCGGCAAGGGCGCCAACCAGGCGGTCGCAGCAGCACGGACTGGTGCAGAGGTGACGTTCTGGACGGCGCTCGGCAAGGACCCCGCTGGCGCGTGGATGAGGAGCCGCCTCGACAGCGAGCTGTCCAACGTTGAGGTGAGCGAATTCGAGCTGCCGAGCGACTGCTCGACCATCGTCGTCGATAAAGGCGGAGAGAATTTCATCGTCAGCGGCGTCGCCTGCAGCGAAGCCTTCGATCCGGTGGCGCAAACAGCACTTGTCCGCTGGATCGCTCCCGGCGACATCCTCGTCTGCCAGGGAAATTTGCGGACTGCCGTGACCAATGCCTGCCTCAGAGCAGCAAAGGGAAACGGTGCGCGCACCGTTCTCAACGCCAGCCCGATCGACACGGCCTCGCTGCCCGATCTCGGCCTGGCGGAGGTTCTGGTGGTCAACCAATCCGAAGCGCAAATCTTGACCGGCCGGGATGACATGACAGCAGCCGCTGGCGCGCTGGCGGCCAAAGGCGCAGGCACCGTCGTAATCACCCTCGGTGCCGCAGGCTGTATCGTGCTTGGCACGGACCGGACGGAACCGCTTCGCTTGCCGGGGCCGCGAGTCGAAGCGCTCGACACCAGCGGCGCGGGCGATGTATTCTGCGGCTGTCTGGCCGGTGGGCTTGCCCGGGGCATGCCGGTCATCTCGGCGCTGGAGCTGGCGCTCGCCGCCGCCGCAATCGCCGTGACACGGCCGGGCACGCTGGCATCCTGTCCTTCCGCCTCCGAGATGGCGGCGCTCATCGATCAAATGGAGCTCTCATGACCCAGCTCGGCCAATCTGGCGGCGACGCGCTCGTGGACCTTTTCGGCCGCACAAAGGTGGTGATCGGCGTCGTTCATCTGGCGCCGCTGCCCGGCGCGCCGCGCTATGACGGCGAGGCTATCGAGGCGATCTACCAGCGCGGGCTTGACGACGCCAAGGCCTATCTCGACGGCGGCTGCGACGGCGTGATCGTCGAGAACCATGGCGACATCCCCTTCGCCAAGCCTGATGATATCGGCCCGGAGACGGCGGCCTACATGGCGGTGGTTTCCGACCGCATCCGCCGCGAACTCGGCAGGCCGATCGGCATCAATGTGCTGGCCAATGCCGCGATTCCGGCCTTGGCGATCGCCAGCGCAGCCGGCGCCGGCTTCGTCCGAGTCAATCAATGGGCGAATGCCTACGTCGCCAATGAGGGCTTTGTCGAAGGCGAATCGGGCCGCGCGGCACGCTACCGCGCCAGGCTGCGCGCCAACGGCATCCGCATTTTCGCCGATGCCCATGTCAAGCACGGCGCACACGCCATCGTCGCCGACCGCCCGGTGGAGGAACTGGTCAAGGACCTGGTCTTCTTCGACGCCGACGCCATCATCGCCACTGGCCAGCGCACCGGCCACGCCGCGGATTTGGGCTACATAAGTATGATCAAGCAGGCCGCCGGCCTGCCGACGCTGGTCGGCAGCGGTGTCACGCCGGACAATGCCAAGGATATCCTCGCCATTGTCGACGGGGTCATCATCGCCAGCGCGCTGAAGCACGACGGCGTCTGGTGGAACCAAGTCGACGCTGCTCGAGTAAAGGCGTTCATGGGTGGTCTGAAGCGATAGCTGGACTACTCTGCCGAGGGGCTTGGGGTCCAGCTTGATCAGAGACGACGGACGGGCCCAGGATACTGCGCGACCAGATCGTCGACGGTAGCAAAGTAATGCCTTCCACAATCGATTGAGCAATCAGGATCCGATCGAAGGGGTCCTTGTGGATGGGTGGAAGCCCATCCACCGCAATGGCATGCTCGCCGGTGATTGGCAGCTCATGATAGCCATTGTCTATCAGGGCCCGACGTAAAACACGCGCATCGACTCTGAAGTCGGGGCGCCCCAGACCGCGTTTAAAGGCAATCTCCCAGAGACTTGCGGCGCTGAACGTCAAGTGGTTATCGGCATTCTCGATCTCAGCGAGGGCTGCGGGCGGAAGCTTTTCGGGTTCGCCCACCGCCCAGAGCAGAAGATGGGTATCGAGAAGAAGTTTCATGCATGGCCGCCAAACAGCTTCTCGATTTCGTCATCGGCCATGCGATCAAAATCGTCCGGAACTGAAAACCGCCCGGCCATAAACCCCACCCGGCGCATTTCGCCGGCGGCAGGTGCGTCTATGGCAACGACCTTGACCATCGGCTTGCCGGATTTGGCAATAATGAAGGATTCGC
Source organism: Mesorhizobium sp. M0106 (assembly GCF_040322715.1). NCBI lineage: Bacteria > Pseudomonadati > Pseudomonadota > Alphaproteobacteria > Hyphomicrobiales > Phyllobacteriaceae > Mesorhizobium > Mesorhizobium sp. M0106. Next base: position 322,821 of record NZ_JAMYUA010000004.1, read on the forward strand.
CTTTGGCCGCCCTGTCGACAAGACGACACAGATGCGTCTTGGCCTCGTGGATATTGACGGTGCGCATTGCGGGCCCCATGACTTAGTCCATGCAACTTAGTCTACATGGGGCCCCCGATTATCAAGCGTGTTTCAGTCAGTGAAGGTGATGGATGCCGGATGCGGCTGATCCTTTCGGATCGGCCGCAGGGCACGACTTCAACAAAGACGCGTAATCGATTGTCTGAACTGCATGTTTGTTGGGACTACATCTCACCTGATGTTGGCCGAACCTGTTGGTCCGCCATACGAGGTCGGAGTTCACAGGAGCGATTTTTACCGAGCAAATGCTCTAGGTTACGCAAGGGCACGAAAGCGAAACGTCCGCTTTTAGGGCGCTGCACCACGGCGGCGACGAGCCCGACACTGTACCGAAGGCGATCGACGCGACGGGCGCCAAGGGCCTTACCGGACTCTATGTTCCCTTCACGATTCTCGGTTTAGTCGGTCGGCGGGATTGAGCCGCGCTCTCGAGGGCCAAGGCCAACCGCTTCTCGTCTTCGATGGCGCGATCGACTGCCTCAATTTCCTCTTGGAGCACCTTCAGCTCGGCTCCGTAGCTGGAGCCGTCGCTGTCCCCGATCTGAAAGCCACTTGCCCGCATTGCGTCGCGAGTATGGTGCACGTTACGGACTCCTTCGCGTCGAGTCGCGACCAAGATTTCCCTAAACTCTCCAAGACGTTCAACGTGATTGCGAGCCATTGCGTTCTCCTATTTCGTCGTCATCGTCGCCGACGGCGATTCAGAACGGCTAAAACTTACGGAGATACTCTCGACAAAGCATGAGTGCGGAAGCTCAAATTTGAATGTCTTGCAATAGCGTGAAGCGCAGCAGGCGGAAATTGGCTTCGACCCGATCGATCTCAGACCAAATGCCAGACACCTTCGGCCGAGCGCGTCTGCGGCTCCCCCAACGGGGCCATCCGCCCATGTAATCAGTAAAAAGTCGAGTGCGAGAATGACCCGGGCCATGGACGTCCCGCCATTCTGGAAAGCGCGTTGAGTAATGCTCCTCGACAAAGAATCATGCTGGCACACTGGCGTCGTAGGTCCGAGGCGAGGCCGGCTAATTCGTGCCGTGTTCGCTGGAGGTATCACTCCTCTCTGAATCCTGCAGTGAGGCGTGGCGAAATCCGAACTCGCCCGTAGATGCTTGACGTGGGCTTTCACCCCGGCCTGACCCATGGTCGCCGGCCGCTTTATGCCCTTCGGCGGTGGCCCGGCGTGCTCTTGGACACGCTTCCACAGCCGTTCGCGCATCTCCTGGTTCAAGCTGATGAAGGCCGAACCGGCATATTTTCCGGTACCGGGCTTCGCCAGCAAGGCGAATGCCGCCTTGCCCGGCTCGCGCTCGACGCCCAATAGTTCGTATTCCTGGACTGTGAAGCTCTTCGTCTTCAGCCAATTCGCCGTCGGGCCGCTTCGATACGGGCTGTCGGCGCGCTTCGAGACGATGCCCTCAAGGCCCGCTTGGTCGGCAAGATAGGCGGCGGTAAGTGCAATGAGGCTCGCAATCCAAACACCGCGCATCACACGCTCGGGCGGCCTGCGCATTGTAAACACTGAGAACGCGTTGGCTTAAGCGCAAATCCTAGGGAACATGCTAGAATGTGCGGCTTCGCTCAACTTGAGCAAATGTCCCCAACGACATCTAGGACGCGCTGATTTCCGCTTCTTGAAAGCTTGTTATCATGATAATTTTCAGTCTCCTCGCTTAAGAATATATAGACATGTCAGTCAAACCGGCGGGGGATGGGGAGGATAGGATGAAACTGTTATCGCTTGTTGTCGCAGCTACGTTTTCACTTGCTATGTCCGCTTGGGCCGAGGATCTACCAAGTAGCGCGAAGAAAGCATCGATGGAAGAATTTAAGACTTTTGCTAATGGGAAAAAGGTAAATGTAATTATATACGACGCTGGAGCTGCCATAACTGCCACTCTTGTCTGGAACTGGAAGAAAAAACAGATCATTGGGGAAGCTTTGGTGAACAACAAAACTAAGATAAAGGTCAAAGTTCCCTTGACTTTCGACGGTGACAAGGCCTGTTCACAAGACCAAGGTAAACCAGTTTGTCATCTTATCTACATTGACAACGACAAATTTTACGAGGTGCGCGACGACGGCAAAGTCCACGCGACTTCGACGTTGGTTCAATGAGACGGACCACGTCCGAATGGTTTGGTCGGCGTTTGCACGGACCCGCAAATGCCGGCCCTATTCAGTACGCTTGTCAAGTCTTACGACACCTGCACACTCGCCTCCGACTCGAGAAAACTCACCGCTGCCTTTCGCACCTTGAAGCCTGCCGATGATATGGTTTTGCCTTGGCGCACCATCGTCATCGACGAAACTTAAATAGATGTCGAATGCCCCGTCGGCGGTGATTGTTCCGGCCAAAGGCACCATCGCGGAAATTTCCGTTCCATCGATAAAGATTGTCGTTGACTGTTCAGTGTAATCGCAGGCGGAATTACCTGCGCGCCGCGTCAGTGCCCACGCGCCATCAAAAGCCTTTACCTTGACCGGAGCGCAGACACGTTCTGGGATATTCTTGATTGCGCGCAACACCTCTTTCGTCGGCTCCAGGCTGGCAAGCTTCAATCCCCGCTGCTCGGCAAAGGCTTGAAGAGCTTTCCGACTTCCCGGTCCCCATTTGCCGTCTGCCTGTCCGACAAGGCAGCCGACTCGCGTTAGCTCTGTTTGCGTTGCCTTTGTCAACGCGCGCGGATCAGCCAAAGCTTGCGTCACATCTAAATCAGGATGAGCTTCTGCAACCTCCACGCCCTCGATGGAAATCGAGGGGGCTTTGCCACGATCTGTTGCTGCCTGTTCGATCTCGTCGATCTTCAAGCTGGCTAACGCCGCAAAGGCGCCGCTTGGATACTGTCTGAGATAGGCCTCAAAGAAGCGCTTGTCCGTTTTTTCCTTGATGGTCTCCCAATAGGCGACTTCTACGTCCCCTCCTTTCGCACCCGCCGTGACAGCGGTGTTTCCGGACAACGGTTGCAAAATGACGTCGCCCGTCAGCGAGGAGTTGTCCCATGGCACTTGCTTGCCGTCGGTTGCTTCAAGCACATCCCTACGGACGTTGATGAGGTCGCGGGAGATGTCCTGGCCAGGCGTACCAAGATTCTTCAGCAGCGCAGATGTGAACGGCGAGTTCCTTCCCTCGCCGTCCAGCGCAACGTTCCCGGGCTGCGTTGCAAAGGCTATGAGCGATCCAACGCCCGTGCCTAGCTTTGCCAAGCCCCGACCGACCGACCCTGATCGCGTACCCATCGAGCGCCCAAGGTTCTGTGAGAAAGGACTGTCCCGGCAAGCATCCAAAAATACCAGGTTGACCTTCGTGGTTCGCTCCATGGCCGACAAGACGAGGTCCATGGGCACGGCTTCGAAGTCGAGGTCGTTATATGTGGATAGCCGCGCATCAACGGGAGCCATGTAGTTGGTGCCGTTCACCTGGACGCCATGGCCGGCATAGAAGAGAAGCGCCATGTCGGCACCATCCAGCTTGCCGATGAAATCTCGAACCGTGCCGCGCATCCCGCTCAGATCGAGGTCCTCGCCTGCAACCACCTCAAAGCCCAACGCCTGCAGTTTTGCGGTCATATCCACCGCATCATTTTTTGGATTGGAAAGTGGAACCGCGTATCTATAGGCAGAATTACCGATGACCAGCGCGACGCGCCGTTCTGCCCACGCTTGGGCGCTCAGCGAAACTAGAAGAAGCGCAATGGCGAAGCGAAGCGCCATCATGGCTGTATATCCTTAGTCTCAGCTCATGCAGCGGATTCACCAGTCGATGGACAGGATAAAACCGGAGCAGTCTTGCGAGACTGAGCCCGGTGCTTCGCAGTGTCAAGTCTAGCGGATCTAGCGAAGGGCCCACCGCTAGCCCACAGTTCGTCAGCGGTCTATGCTGTGTAGATTCACGCCGATAGACACCGAAACGAATTGCACGCAGCTTGGCCGTCTTCACGCCGATCGGAATGGTTCAAAAAGGGCGCCTTCTCGCGTCGCTCGGATTCTTTTTCATTCTGGGCGCCTGCATTGCCACATTCTCTCCCTCAGGCGAGAAACTGCTGCGCGACGTCTTGATGACGACCATCTCGCCCTTCGTCGCGCCCCCGACAGACATCGTGATCGTAACGATCACAGAGCAGACATTGGAAAGGTTTCCCTATAGATCGCCGCTGGATAGGGGTGCCTTGGCCGACCTTGTGCAGAGAATCGACAAGGCTCATCCGAGAACAATAGGCATTGACTTGCTTTTCGATCAGCCAACCGAGGCAGAAAAGGATCGGCGCCTAGCTGAGGTTATCGAGGCGGCCGAAAGTCCGGTAATTGTCGCATCTGCATCACACGACGACGACCTTACCGACAAGCAACTGTCGTATCTTAGTCGGTTCGCGCCAAGCGCCATCCGCGGACTGGCCGCCCTGTCTCATGATAGGGTCGACGCGGTTGTGCGGGAAGAATTTCCAGGGCGCGTGGTGAATGGCAACTGGCAACCTAGCTTTGCATCAGCGCTCGCGCAGACCGCCGGCATATCGGCATCGCAAGCTGCGGAGAAGATGGTCTACTATCGGGCTACAGGCATTCATCCGGCACGATGGACAATATATCCGGCACACGCCGCCGCTTTCGCGCCCCCGGCCTGGTTCGCCGGGAAGTTCGTTTTGATCGGCGTCGACCTCCCGCTGCAGGATCGTCATGCAACCCCCTTTGCCGTGCTGAACGGCTCTGTTGCCGGAGCGCTGCCGGGTGTCGTTATTCATGCCAATGCGCTGGCGAGATTGATCAAGGGCGACAAAATCATTACGCCAGGGGCGGTGGCGGCGTTTGGGCCCTTCGTTCTCGCGACGGCGCTCTGCATCTGGGTCGCTTGGCTCCGCATATCAGTGCTGGTGAAACCTATGGTCATCATCGGCGCAGTCGTTTCGGTTTTGATCTTAGAAGCAACCGCGTTTGCCAAGGCCGGGATTCTGTTACCAATGGTCGCGCCGTCGATGCTGCTGCTAGGGCTCTCCGGATTCGTCGCAATTCTGGCATGGCACCGGGACTCGAAAGAAAGGCGTTTCGTCCAGAACGCGTTCTCTCAGTATCTCAGCCCGGCAGTCGTGGCAGAGCTAGTCAGCAAGCCGGCGTCACTGCGCCTCGGCGGATCCGAACGCTTGATAACGTGCGTGTTCACCGACCTTGAGGGGTTCACCAGTTTGGGCGAACGGACGGAACCAGAGGTATTTGCTGCGGTTCTGAATGAATACCTCGATGCGGTTTGTGGTCTCTTCATTGAACATGGAGCCACGATAGACAAACTGATAGGCGATGCAGTCATTGGTTTTTTTGGTGCACCGGGTGTGCAGGAGGACCAAGCCGAAAGGGCCCTAAAACTAACGCTCGCTACCGTCGCGATGTCTCGAAGATTTCGGACAGATGTAAAGTCTAGAGGCCACGACGTTGGCGTCACTCGTATCGGCGTCCATCGAGGACCTGCAGTTGTCGGAAATTTTGGGGGCAATCGATTCTTCAACTACACGGCCATGGGCGATACGGTGAACACCGCTGCCAGGCTCGAAGGCGCGAACAAGTTTCTAGGTACCATGAACTGCATCAGCGAGGAGGTGGCGAACTCTTCCGATGACTACCTGCTTCGGCCATCCGGTGTGTTGTGTCTGAAAGGCAAGACTGAGTGGATCTCAGCCTTCGAGTTGCTGGAGGACGGGCGTATGAATCGCGAGATGGTGGAGGCTTACTCGCAAGCTTATTTGCTGATGTCCGCGCGTGACAAGACTGCCGCTGCTGCCTTTGCATCGCTGGCCATTCAATATCCCAACGATGGCCTCGTTGCTTATCACCTTGGAAGACTGAAGCAGGGTGAGGCTGGCGATAGGATCTATCTTGAAGGCAAGTAAAACAAGCGTATGGTTGAACGTGCGTCATGTATCGGCAACCCAAAATCATTTTCCTACTGGCTGCGGCCATCGCAGCAGTTGGTTCTTGCTCGAGCGCTCTTGCGGCCAGCGAGTATGTCGTTGTCGCTGTCGATCCTCCCGCGGACAGCCCTCAGCTCGGCAAACTGTTCAGACTGGGCGACCTCGTGCATATCGAGGGTGGATCGACTGTCACTTTGATGGGTGACGATGGCTCGGTCACTGCGTTGCCGGGACCTGCGGATGTTGTGGTGACTGACGACGCATCGGGTTCTGGATCAACCTCTAACGGGGCGGCGGGCGCTTCTTCGAGTTTGACTGCGATTTCGGATCTATTGGGGAATGCCGCTGGTCAGCTCCAAACCATAGGTGGGTCTCGTGGCGTTTCCGACACGACGGCCGCCACCTTGGAACCTTGGATGGTGCCGGTCGAAAATCGTCTGACAGGCTGCGTTTATGACCTCAAACTGGAGCTTTGGCGCCCACCGGGGCACAGGGCGGATGTTTCGGTTGCCTATAATGAAGAGTCGCTGGCGACAAGCTTGGTCTGGGACAAGGACACCCCAATTTTGGCAATTCCCGGAAACGTGCCACCGGATCTTCGATCCGTTGAGTTGGTGATCGACGATGAGTCGGTTCGAATGCCTATCGTGCATTTGCCCACCGGCCTCAGCCCGTCGGATCATGTGGGACTGTATGCCTGGATGATAGAAAGCGGTTGTCTTCTTCAGGCATCCGCACTGATCCGGAACTTGGCTAACCGATAGACCACCAGGGGTGGTCACTTCACGGCGCACTGGAAGCGGTTGAGGCGCGCCTTCGCGTCAACCACCGCCATATCGAGCAACTTCTCGATGGCGCGCTAAGGAAAGCGATCGCCTTGTGCCCAGCGGGTACGCCGACTGAAAGTTTGCGGCGCACGAATTTAACGCTTTCGTTGACGTAGACTTGGACGGTTGCCGAATAGCGGCTGAAGTAGATACCCAGGTGGCAAAACGTCGTGCTCTGTTGCAAGGCTATGCTGGATCAGGGGATCAGGTGGTCCGTCCAGAAGAGTTCTTCCTGCAGAACCGGCGATCTCGAGATGCCACCGACCCTCCGCATGCCCCCTCGGAACGCTGGAACAGGGATGGTGCGTCGCACAAAAATATTGCAATGCACTATAAATGCCGTAACGTCAGTTTCGTAAATGAACGAGACGGCTTTTGTGAAAGGCCGTCCACCGGAAAGGATGGAAACTATGGCCAAGACCGCTGACACCGTTGAAAATACCTCATTCCCCACCTTCGACGCGTCGAAGGCTGCCGACCAGGTCCGCGCTGTCGCCGAAAAGGGCGTCGAGCAGTCGAAAGAAGCCTATGCGAAATTTGCGTCAGGCACCGAGACGACCCAGAAGGCTCTGCAGTCGAGCTTCGAAACCGCCAAGACCGTCGGCAACGAGTTGTCGCTGAAGACAATTGCTGCTCTGCGCGCCAATGCCGAAGCCGGCTTCTCGCACCTCGAAGCCCTGGTTGCCGTGAAGTCGCCGTCCGAGTTCATCGAACTCCAGACTGCCTTCTTGCGCACGCAGCTCGAAAAGACCGTCAAGCAGGCCAAGGAATTTCAGGCCGTGACGACCAAGGCTGCCGAAGATGTATCGAGGCCGATCAAGGATGTCGTTGAAAAGGCGATGAAAGATCTCAAAGTCGCCTAATTGAGTCTAAGCGATCGGAAATAACCGCGAAACAACACCTTCTCCAGCCGGTCTTTTTCCTTTTGGCTGGATGCTCTTTGGTGCCTGCGTTGCCATGGCGGTGCGGTCATGGCTCTCTCGGCTGCGATCATCCGCACAATCTGACGGCGGCGAGCGACGAGCCCGGCCAGGGCCTCGGCTTCGGTGCCGCGCAACGGGCACTTGCCGCTTGCTCGACCCAACGAAGGCAGCGTTACAGCAGCATCGGTGGTGTCGGTCCTGGCCCGCTTGCCGAGCGCATTGGCGTAGGCTGTCACCTGCCCCGGATTGACCACGACAACCGCCAGGCTAGACTAGCACCCTGTCCAAAACGGCAACGGCTAAGCGCGATATCCTGCCCCATTCTTGGCACGTCGAGCCTGCCAGCCATGATCCGTTGACATTCGCCTGCGGCAAATTCAGCTGGGCCTTCGTTGCACGGATGGCGGTGCGATGCGGCCTTTCGTCTGTGAGCGGCTGCGCGGACGCCGTCAAACGGCAGAAACTTCAAATCCATCATGTTGGCTCATTGCCAAAGCACCGCTTCAAGACAACAATGACCTCGACGCCGGCGCGCCAGACGCGCACAAAAAGAGCGTTGGAGGAAATGGAGGAGGAAGCCGCTGGCCAAGTCACGGACGCGCTATGCATGCGGCCTTTCGGTGCTCACGACCGACGAATCTGACGCGGATGCGTTCGCCCGGGCGGTGGCAGCGGAAGCAGCGGCCATTGACGCCGGGTTTGCCCTCCTGTTTTTCTCGCAGAGCCTCATAGAGGCCGTCGCCCTGTCGGAAGCGCTGAAGACCCACGCGCCGGCGCTCCACTATGCCGGCTGCTCGACAGCCGGTGAGATAACGCCCAAGGGGCTGGAGGAAGGCCAGATCCTGGCCATGCTGCTTCCCTCCGTATCGTTTTCGGCAGCCAGCACCATGATCGAAAATCTGTCCTCATCGGGCATGGACGGGATTACCGGCGAAGTCGAGGCGCTGAGGCGTTCGTTACACGAGCGCCTCGGGCACGAGCGAGCCGACACCACTTTCGCGCTCTGCTTGATCGACGGCCTGTCTTATGCCGAAGAAGCGGTGACCTCCGCCATCCATTGGGGGCTCGACGACATCCCACTGATCGGCGGGTCGGCTGGCGATGATTTGAAATTCGAGACAACGCGGCTGATCTCGAACGGCAAAGTGACCTCCGACAGCGCCATCATCGTGCTGGTCACCACGGAAATTCCTTTCCACGTGTTCAAGACCGACAATTTCGTTCCCACCGACGAGAAGCTGGTGGTGACGGCATCCGATCCCGACCACCGCATCGTGCGCGAATTCAACGCCACCATTGCCGCCGAGGAATATGCCGCCTCGGTCGGCGTTGTCGCACAGATGCTGACGCCACTGAGTTTTGCCTCGCACCCGGTGGTGGTGAAAGTCGGCGGCGAATTTTACTGCCGTTCAATCCAGAAGATGCACGCGGACGGCTCGCTGTCGTTCTTCTGCGCCATCGACGATGGTGTCGTGCTTGCCGTCGCCCAGCCTAAGGACATGGTCGAGGCGACCCGCGCCGCGCTCAGCGACGTCAGCGAAAGGCTTGGCGGCATTGACCTGATCCTCGGTTTCGACTGCGTGCTGCGCCGGCTCGACGCGCGCAATCGGCAGGTCTATCGCGAGATTTCGGAACTCTACAAGGTCAACAACGTCCTCGGCTTCGGCACCTATGGCGAACAGTACCGTTCGATGCATCTGAACCAGACCTTCACCGGCATCGCCTTCGGTGAACGCAAGGCGGCCGAAGCGGCGGAGTAGGAAATCCGGGATGCCGCTCAGGAACATCGACGACCTGGAAAGGCTGAAGAAGATCAACGCCGCGCTGATCAGCCGCGTCGAGCGTTCCATGGACCAGCAAGGCAATGCCTTTTCGCTGTTCCAGACCGCCATTTCGCTTGAGAGCCGGGTGCGCAGCCGCACCGAAGAGCTGCATTCGACCTTGCGCCGGCTGGAGCAGTCGAACATCGACTTGAACGCAGCCAAGGAAAACGCCGAGCTGGCGAACCTGTCCAAGACCAGGTTCCTGGCGGCCGCCAGCCATGACGTGCTGCAGCCGCTGAACGCCGCGCATCTGTCGGTCTCGGCGCTTGCCGAAGTACAGACCAGCGAGGAAGGCAGAAAGCTGGTCCGCCAGGTCGAGCGATCGCTGGAGACCATGGAGGACCTGCTCCGCACCTTGCTCGACATTTCCAAGCTCGATGCCGGCGTCGTGCAGCCCGACATCACCGATGTCAGCCTGGAGACGCTGTTTTCGTCTCTGCGCTCGGATTTTCAGCCGGTTGCGGAGATGAAGGGGCTGACGCTGAAGTTCCGGCCGGTCAATGCGCTCGTTCGTTCGGACCGAACCTTGCTGCGCCGCATCCTGCAGAACATCCTGTCCAATGCACTGCGCTATACCCGCTCGGGCGGCGTGTTGGTCGGCACCAGACATCGCGGCGACACGATCCGCATCGACGTCGCCGATACCGGCTGCGGCATCCCCGACGACCAGCGCGAGGCGGTGTTCGAGGAATTCCATCGCGGCGTGATCCCGACGGATGCCGGGCTTGCCGCCGGCGGGCTGGGGTTGGGGCTGGCCATCGTGCGCCGCATCGCCGCGGCCCTCGGCCATCCCGTCACGTTTTCGTCGAAGGTCGGACATGGCACGATTTTCCATATCGACGTTCCGGTCGGGATCGGCGACACGGCCGATCCAATCGCCAGCACCGTCGACATGGAGCGGCCGCGCGGCTACGGTCTGTTCGGCACAAGGGTGCTGCTGGTCGAGAACGACATCGACGTGCTGCAGGCGATGACCTCCCTGCTCGAGCGCTGGCAATGCCTGGTGCGCCCCGCCACCTCGACCGGTGACGCGCTCGACTTGCTTGGCGATACCGACTGGTTGCCAGATATTGTCATAGCCGACCAGCATCTCGACGGCGGCGACCTCGGCACCACCACAATCGCCGAGGTCCGTGATTATCTCGGTCGCGCCGTGCCGGCGCTCATCGTCACCGCCGATGGTTCGCAGACAGTCGCCAACGCCGCCCGCGCCGCCGGCATCGAGCTGATGCGCAAACCGTTGAAGCCAGCGCAGCTAAGGGCGCTGCTGGCGCATCTGCTGGCTTGAACTGGTCGTATCTTCCCAGCACACGGGTCACCGTATTCCCAGCCATTACTTGTGCCTAGGCGGTAATTCATATGAAGCAGATTCACTTCTTCGCGCTAAAGGACGATCTTCTTCCCGTATTGGAGGCAGTAGAACGTGCAATTTCGATAAAATACATCCTCATGGGTCATTTTCCCAAGATGGAATTCGACCCTTTTAGCAATAGAATGCAAATTCCAACTCTTGGGCAATCAACCACTGAATCGGCTTCTAGCGGTCGATCATTTCTTGTCACTGGCCACGCTGTGCCCATTGAGGTGAGGCCGATAAAAACACCTTCCGGCATCCGGTATTCGCTAGATCAGCTTAGCAATCCGGACACAGTAACTTTTTCCCCTGGTGGGCGATGGGCTGAAGATGTTGTGATAAATGGCCGCGTGGCAACGGTCTCCGACACGCCGCTCGCTCAGGACCTAATGAAGACTTTTAATAGAGCATTCAAAAAGCAATTTAGTAAAATTAAAGCATTCTACGTTGGACCCGGGGCCGCCATTTTACTAGACGAGGGAAAGCGGCTAACTGCTGCAGAGCAATCGCCGCGTGAATTTGATCTGACTAGAGAGGCGCGGGTTGCTTAACTGGTGTCAGGAACGTGAGAGCCGTCGCTAGTCTAGTCCGATTGCGGTGACACGAGTGCGGTCGACTACGGTGACAGTGCGCTTTTTAGCGAGCCCTCTCAAAACCCCGCCGGATCGCGAAACAGCTCGGCATTGTCGAGCTTTGAGACCTCGATCACCGCCTGGGTGCGGCTGTAGACGTTGAGCTTGCGCAGGATTTCGGAGACATGCGCCTTGACGGTGGTCTCGCCGACCTGCAGCTCATAGGCGATCTGCTTGTTGAGCAGGCCCTGGCGCAGCATCTGCAGCACTTTGAGCTGCTGCGGCGTCAGCGTAGCCAGCCGCTGCACCATCTCGGCGCGGTCGGTGCTGTCGGCGTCGCGCGGCCGGCCTTCATAAGTCTCGGGAACATAGATCGCGCCTTCCATCACCGAGCGGATGGCGGCGGCAAGGTCGCTCTTGCGCGCCGATTTCGGGATGAAGCCGGCCGCACCGTAGGACAGCGCCTCGGAAATGATCTTCGGTTCCTCATAGCCGGAGACGATGACCACCGGCAGGCGCGGATAACGCGTCCTGAGCTGCAGCAGCCCGTCAAACCCATGCACGTCGGGCATGCTGAGATCGAGCAGCGCCAGGTCGAACGGCTTGGCATCCGTCAGAAGCTCGAGCGCCTCGGCAATCGAACGTGCCTCGACCGTGTCGACTTCCGGATAGGCCATCTGCACGGCACTATGCAGCGCCTCGCGAAACAGCGGATGGTCGTCAATGATCAGGAACCTGGCGCGATCGGTCATCAGCTTCATTTCGGTTTGGTTTGGCCTAGAATAGTCCTGCAACCATGGCCAGCTTATTGGCAAATAGTACATTGCCATCTTGGCCGGCTAAAGCAGAATGTGCCCATGATTTCCGCGGCGCCACGCGGCAGATGTGGCCGTTCTGAAATGCAATGCCTTGCCCGGTGGCCCAAATCGGCCGAATGTGCCGGCGACAGATCCATTGAAACAGAGACAGGTCGTGACCGACTTCCGGCTTCGCGTGACAGCCAGTGACCGCCGGCTTTCGCACTGTTGCCGGTCGCCACACGACGCTTCCCCGACGCCCGCCTTGTTCGCGGCCGCACCGATGGTATCGGCTGGTCTGGGGTCGCGCTGGTATACGGGCTGGTTTCCTGGACAAAACGCAGCAAGCTGATGGTGCTGCCGTTCAAGCCCGCTAGGCGCTGGTAAGGAGCACCACCTTGCCGCCATCGCGCTTTGGGCGCGACTTTGCCTGCGATATCCAAGCTAGTCCACGATCTGGGCCGCGCCAAGCCAGAACCAACTGATCGCAGTCGCTGATCTTGAAGCTATACGACCCGGTTGGACCAATTTCAGCGTATTCCCCGTTGAGCCCAACGCCCCCTGAGGCTGACAGCACGTCTGCAATGACTTACGAAGCGTGTCCGTCCACGCGCTCGCCTGCGTTCGTTCCAACGCCTGGGACCGGGCGATTTCGTCCGGCCCCCAAGGATAGTGTCTGATCAGTCGTTAGGCCGGCAACGCGCCGGATCTCTTGGCCGTCCAGGTGGCGATATAGTCCATCAGCCCGGGATTGAGGCAATCATAAGGTTCGAGCCCGATCGACTTCAGCTGTGACCTTATGCCGTCCATGCGGCTCGGATCGACACCGGATT